>BSWA01000004.1:0-34359 GCA_036245095.1 Candidatus Improbicoccus devescovinae | reverse complement strand
ATCCATCCTCAAGCTCGATAATATCGGTCTTCATAATATTATGATCTAGATGTGGATTTACAGGGAAATCGAATAAATCTAAATCCCAAATATTAGGATCACGATTACCAAGAAAATACTTCATACGACATCTCCTCCAAAAAAATACAAATATTTCAGAAAAGAAACTTAGTCATTAGGCTAGAAATCTTTTCTAATGCTGTAATGTTACAAATAATAATTAGCAGTGTCAACAATCAATTGCTAATTTTTTTATAAAAAACACAAGATTCCGAATTTATTTCAAAATAAATTCATAACAATCGGCCTATAAAATTGGTTATTACTCTGTTACAAATAGGAAGCTATCTATAAATAGTGTCTTTCTACCTTATTTCAAACCGCATATAATCAGGCTTTGCGATAAATATAAAATTTTTACTCAAATTACTTTTGATGAAAATTATGCAAATTTATTTGTGTTTGATTCTGAAAATAAAGAAGATCTAGAAAAACCTCCAAAAATAACAGTTAAATGCCCGATTGAAAAATTAGAAATCCGCGGAGCAAATGCGATACAGGCGATCGGCGGGATGCAAACGTATTTAAGACGATATTTGTACATGGCGTTATTCGAAATTACTGAAAACGATTTATTCGATGTAAATCACGGTAAAACAGAATACAAAAATAAATCTTCCCACAAAAAACCGGTAATTTCTCTTGAACAAAGTGATTCCATTGGATAGTTGTGAGAGTGGTTTGATGAACGAAATCCGTCCATCGAATCACACGCAGACATCATCACACGATAACTCACAGGGAACGAGCAATCCAAAGACTATACCAAACCAAACAAAACAATAAAATATAGATACTATCGAAAATACTAACGTATTTTCTCGGTCGGAAATACTTCCTCGCGTTATCTTTCTCGGTCAACACCACGGCAGTTGCACCACAAAAAGCAAAAAGAAAAATACGGCAATTGAGATCGCAAATAAGTTTGTTTGAAGAATCGTAAAGTTCAATTCTTCCGTTTATGTGAGTATTACCGCCTACTATCTTTTTATCATGCTTTTGGATTTTTTCTGGCAAATCTTGCACCACTGGGCATGCATTTGATTCAAATCTGCAGGCTTTTACTTTGTGTTTGTTTAAAAATATACTTGTTACGATGCCATCAAGAATCCCTAAGTCTCCGTTATTACAGACACAGTCTTCAATGTAGTAATCATGGCCAAAAAACATAAGCTATAGGCAAAAATAGATAGTCACCACCTATGTTCTTTACAATCGCAGATGCTTATTATTGAATCTGGTTCTTCATCAGGGAGTTCAAAATATCTTCTAAGCTCTGATTCTCTGAAAAGTATACCTTCTCTTTCGAAAGGTTCATTCATGTATAAAGCCGAGAAACTTGCTTCATCTAGCTGGCGTTTCATGTCTAAAAAATATTTTTTATCAAACCCTAATTTGAAATCATAATTGAAATTGCTTTCTCCTGTCTCATTAATTGCTGGAATGCTTATAAATTTAACGTTTTCTTTGTCTGCATATTCTATTTCGAGTTTTCCTATTACATCATGAACTGTCCATCTTGTAGCGATGTGAAGTTCTTTTGAACTCATCTTTTTTCTTGATTTTAAATCATTTGTATATTTGACCCATAAGCTCTCCATTCTTTCTCGGTTTAAAGCTTCTTCTATGCCACTGCAAAGGTCATCACAGTACAAAATACCCTCACATCGTGCAGCACCTGTTAAACTGGCATTTATCGCTCTACAAGTTAAAGAACTAAATCTTCTTATTTCGTTTAAATCTATGGTTTCATCTTTGGCATTTGTGATAATTCTTATGTTGTTTGGGGAACACATCTTTCCAGAGATATTCAGGGTTTGAAATTATACCCAAAACTCCATCGTAAAAGCTTCTTGTGAGTGTCCCACTGTGTGCACTTACAAGATTCGGAGCATTAGGATTTTTACCCATAACCCAGCTTAAAAAGAAATATTCCAAGTGTACTTTTGCCTGTTCCAGGAGGCATACTGATACTTAAAAGTTCTAGGCCGCCATCAACGAGAGAATTCATATCATTAGCAATGCTTTTCAGAACTTTTCTTCTTGGAAAATAGAACTGTTTACTACTTTCTCTTTGAAATTCTATGTATTGGCAATATGAATCAAAATTTATTCTGCTTTCGAACAAAAGAATCGTTTTAATTAATTGCATAATTTCTTCAATTTCATAGATTGAAATTTTTTATTTTCTTCTTTTTTATTTAAACTTTCACATTTTTTTTATTATTTCATTTCTTAATTTTTTACTGTATTCAAGAACATTTTTGTCTTTGCAAAAGTTGCCTTCACTTTCGTTTAAAAGCATAGAATAATAATCAAAATATTCATTAATCCAACCAGTTTTTACTTTCCTCCAGATTATATTTTCTAGATAGTGTCTACACAAAATTTGACATTCTTAAATCAATGAAATAAACTTAAAAACTATAGACCTCTTCGGAAATTGGATTTTTATGTCTAAATATGGTTTAATAATATCGGTGATGAAAATTGATAAGATATGAAAAAGCTATGAGATTACAAGATGCAGATTTTAAGCAATTAATAGACCTCTTCGGAAATTGGGTTTTTATGTCTAAATATGGTTTAATAATATCGGTGATGAAAATTGACAAGATATGAAAAAGCTATGAGATTACAAGATGCAGATTTTAAGCAATTAATAGGTGTAAAAAAAGAAACTTACAGTGCGATGATTGCTCAGCTTCAAATAGCTTACGCTGAAAAGCACAAACGTCGAGGCAGGCACACAAAATTAACACTTCAAGATCAATTATTTATGGCTTTGAAGTACTGGCGACAGTATGTGACACAAAAAGAATTGGCATTTGAGTTTGAGGTTGGCGAAGCAACAACGCACGACACAATCGTTTGGGTCGAAGATACACTGATTAAAAGCAGAAAATTCATTTTACCCGGCAAAAAAGCATTACTTGAAAATAACGAGATAGAAATTGTGGTTGTTGATGTTATGGAAAGTCCGGTCGAACGCCCTAAAAAAAACAGCGTCAGTGGTATTCAGGAAAGAAAAAAAGGCATACCATAAAAACGCAACTAATTGTAAATCGACAAACAAAAGATATTATCTGTATTGCCCATGCTGAAGGAAAAACTCACGACTTTAAACTTTATGAGGAAAGTATAGGATATGCGATTTCAAATGATAAAAAAGTCCAAGGAGACAGCGGTTATCAGGGAATTTTGAGATTACACAAAAACAGCGAAACTCCAAAGAAAAAACCAAGAAAAGGCACACTCACTGCCGAAGAAAAATCTGAAAATCGGCGTATTTCAAAAGAACGAATCATAATTGAAAACATAAATGCAAAAATTAAAGTTTTTAAAATAGTAGCAAACAAATACCGTAATCGACGTACTCGGTTTAAATTAAGAATGTCTTTGTTGTGCGAATTAATTAATTTTGAAAATTAATTTCCGAGGAGGTCTATTGAATTTGAAATATCTGTTAGCTTTTTATATACATTTTCAAGCCCGATTATTGAGTTTTTAATCATGTTGAGTTCGTTTTTAAAGCTTGAAAGAGGGTTTTATTGTCAAACTTTTTTAACGAATCAATTTTAACTGGCGATAAAATCGATGAAATCGCCAAAAAGACTTGCGACCTCTCTGAGAAAGAAAGTAACACAGATGTTCTTAAAAGACTTAAAAAGAAGATAAAAGAAAACGAAACCGCAACAGAAAATTTGATAAAAGCATTAGAAACTGGAAAAGCTGCCGATATCATTTCTGCTCAAATTGAAAAAACACAACTTGAGAAACAAAACTTAGAAATTCAGCTTGAAAGAGAAAAAATTCAAAGGCCAAAACTCCAATTTGAGCAAGTAAGATTTTTCTTTATCAGATTTAAAAAAGGCAATGTCAACGACATAAATTTTCGCCGTTCTTTGATAGATACTTTTATCAATAAAATTTACCTGTATGACAGTAAATTTCATATCTTTTGCAATGCTCAAGACTCCAAAGTAGAAATGCCATTAGATGAACTTAAGAGTTCGTCTAATGTCCGGGTGGTGGAGGTGAGGGGACTTGAACCCCTGTCCGAAAAATGTTCATTTAAGCTTTCTACGAGTGTATCTTTTTTTAAAAATTCCCTAAAAATAACAGAAAAAAGCAAACTGGAATTTTAGGTATTCTCTATTTATGCCATTTAATGTCGAGAAGCCCAATTAAATCATTCATCGCTAAATTGATGTCAAGAGTTGATTGCGATATTCGAAACTCGACAAGTTTAATTATAAATAAATTAAACGTTCATTATGCCGCGATAGTCTTTACCTCTCTAAAAGATACAGTTAATACTTTACCTTTCTTTTCTGGATTTGGACCGCCGCATGCAATTGCTTTATTTCCATTTAAATTGTTTTCGCAAAGTTTAAAGCGCTTCTGCCTCGCTACTCGCTTACTTAAACTTGCATATCCCGTCGAAACCAAACACCCCCTAAAAATTTCCCGGTATTTTATATGTTATTAAAATAAAAAAAAAAATCAATACTTTTTAAAAAAAATATAACTATAATTAACCACAAAATTTAGTTTTGGAAATTTGAAGAAAATTCTAAAGTTTGATCAAGACTAATTGTACATGGAAATTTAGTTTCATAAAATGGAATGGAAATGATATAATAGACTTCTTTTCAAACTTAAAAAACAAGTTAGAACATGAAATATGTAACAAAAAAAATTTAGAAGCCTCGCAGGAGTCAAAAAAGAAACCTTTAAAAAAATGATAAAAATCGTAGAAGTTGCTCACCAGATAAAAAAAGCTAGAGTAGGCCGAAAAAATAAGCTGTCTATCGAAGAAATAGTTTTGATGACTCTAGAATATTTAAGAGAGCACAGAACCTATTTTTATATTGGTCCAAACTACGGAATATCAGAATCTTATGCATACAAAATAGACCTCCTCGGAAATTAATTTTCAAAATTAATTAATCCGCACAACAAAGACATTCTTAATTTAAACCGAGTACGTCGATTACGGTATTTGTTTGCTACTATTTTAAAAACTTTAATTTTTGCATTTATGTTTTCAATTATGATTCGTTCTTTTGAAATACGCCGATTTTCAGATTTTTCTTCGGCAGTGAGTGTGCCTTTTCTTGGTTTTTTCTTTGGAGTTTCGCTGTTTTTGTGTAATCTCAAAATTCCCTGATAACCGCTGTCTCCTTGGACTTTTTTATCATTTGAAATCGCATATCCTATACTTTCCTCATAAAGTTTAAAGTCGTGAGTTTTTCCTTCAGCATGGGCAATACAGATAATATCTTTTGTTTGTCGATTTACAATTAGTTGCGTTTTTATGGTATGCCTTTTTTTCTTTCCTGAATACCACTGACGCTGTTTTTTTTAGGGCGTTCGACCGGACTTTCCATAACATCAACAACCACAATTTCTATCTCGTTATTTTCAAGTAATGCTTTTTTGCCGGGTAAACTGAATTTTCTGCTTTTAATCAGTGTATCTTCGACCCAAACGATTGTGTCGTGCGTTGTTGCTTCGCCAACCTCAAACTCAAATGCCAATTCTTTTTGTGTCACATACTGTCGCCAGTACTTCAAAGCCATAAATAATTGATCTTGAAGTGTTAATTTTGTGTGCCTGCCTCGACGTTTGTGCTTTTCAGCGTAAGCTATTTGAAGCTGAGCAATCATCGCACTGTAAGTTTCTTTTTTTACACCTATTAATTGCTTAAAATCTGCATCTTGTAATCTCATAGCTTTTTCATATCTTGTCAATTTTCATCACCGATATTATTAAATCATATTTAGACATAAAAACCCAATTTCCGAAGAGGTCTAATTATTAAGTGAGTGGAGGACACATTTGTAAAGAACGGAAATTTCGCGCTTCCTGGTCGAAAAGCGCTTCAAAAAAGTGACAAAGTGACGTAGAATATTATGATATTTTTTGAATATTAATTTTGCTTCCGAGAAAACCATTTCCACAAAAGTTTTTACTTCCCATGGGGGGCTGTCAACAGCACCACTTCATCATTATCTCTCAGGTATATGTTTATTTTCGCGGTACCCAAGCGGAGCCGATCTAACACGAATTCATCACGCAGCTCCTTCCCCAAGAAATGCAAGAATATTTCTTTCGATGGGCGATTAAATTCAGAGGCGACCTTTTCGCGGGCCTCCTTTACTTTTGCCCCAGGAGGAAATGCCCACTTCTGGTCTAGATTTTTCGCGGCCATGAAGAAATGGTACGTTTTAACATTGGCATTTTGGTCACCAGTGCCTGTGGTTTCGCCGGAGTCATCAATTGGTGGCTCGCTGGTTACCGCAGGTTTGGTCGTTTGGGCCGCCACAGTAGCATTTAGTACCGCTTCGCTGGCCCAGACTAAATGATCATCGGACACCCCGTATGATGGCCTGATGACAAAATAATTCTTTTCGTATCCTTCTCTGTTGATGTGTTCACATGCAAGATCGTATTTATTGGCTATGATGGCTGTGCTGCCTTCTTTATCATTATAAACCCCGCATTCAAGATCCAAGTCACCTACACCCCAATTCGGGTTTGCTTTTGCCATTTTTATTATGTCACTAATTTTATGTGTTTCGTTTATCAAGACGTTGTTCCAAATACGCGGGACGA
The DNA here is from genome assembly GCA_036245095.1 of Candidatus Improbicoccus devescovinae. Taxonomy (GTDB): domain Bacteria; phylum Bacillota; class Clostridia; order Oscillospirales; family Acutalibacteraceae; genus Improbicoccus; species Improbicoccus devescovinae. The sequence goes on along the minus strand of BSWA01000004.1, from coordinate 27,678 downwards.
CTCCTAACAACAGAGTGATCGTGATAGAGTTGATGGAAACGGATTTGTTGTCTATCAGCTGTCTATATATAGTTTCAGTTTCCTTTGAATCCGGAGAGAAGTTCTCTTTGATTATATCGTCTACTGGTTTATTCAGGTCGATTTGTTTCATATCCATCGCTCCCTTAACGATGAACCATTTATTATTTGGTGATGTTCTATATTCTTTTTTGGCGTTTTCAAGTGTTTCTTTTAGATCGCTATAAGCATTGTTTGAACAGAACTGCTTATCGCTGGGGATATACACTAGGGCTACCTCAGTCATTTCCTTGTCTTTTTTAATTGTTACATAGACTTTCCAGTTATAATCGATAGATAAAGACATTTCTATTGCGGCAGAGTCTTGTGTTGATTCCGGGGCAACCATTGCAATTATGTCTTCATTTCTTTCTGAAAGTGAAATGGTTCCGCTATCAAGTTTCACCTCAATGGGCGTGTCGTTGTTTACGGATCTGAGATGATCGAAAAGTTGGTTTAGTACTTTTCCACTTGATTCGTCGAACCCTGCCGGATCTTTTGAAGTATAATGCGCGACTATCTTGTCAATGCCCGCTATGGCTGTTGCTTCCCCTTCAATATTATAGGTAACCTGGACCCATAATTGTTCAATAATGACCGTACACGCCGTAGGTACGTGGGGTTGAAGATTAGCGTTCGGGTGGAAAAAAGAGCTGATTATTTCTTCTCCTGATTTGGTGGGGTCTATGTCTTGCAATGATGTGTTGCTTTCGTTCTGGATGGACCACTTATATTTTGTTTGGTCACCATATTTTTTTGTATATGATTCTATTCTGGCTAGTTCCTCCTTAACCTCATAATCATTTGTGTTCAAATTTCTGTTCACGTCATAAACCAAATCGATGGAGGTTTGTGTTCCCATTGGTTCAAAAATAGTGATTTTAACTACGGGTTTATAATTTATTTCCAACGAATGTTCTATTGGGTTGTTCGCTGGTCCTGTTGGGGCAAGCTTTTCGGTTATTTCGAATATGCTTTGCTTTCTTGGGTTTATTATTTCATCATCTATTTTCAATTCTAGTGGCGTTCGGTTATCGGAATCGCAGATCTTATTGTAAAATTGGATTAAATTTTTTTGACCATCGTCATCGGTCATGCGTTTTGTCTCGTGAAATTTCATGGCTAATTCCTTGCCTAATAGGCTGCTAGCCGTGCCTGAAATTTTTAAACGAACTTGTATCCAATTATCGGTATCTGATTCTTTGCTGTCTGCAACTATTCTTACCGTCAGTTTAGACGGCGTGTGGCGTTTGTCAGCCGGGACGACCGATAAGATAGCGTCTCTTGTTTCGGTTGCGTTGCTTTCCTTTGTCCACGGTATGTTTTGTATTTCTTTGTCTTTTTCTTTATTGCCCGCATACCCAGCTTCAGGTGGATACGTCTCTTTAAGTTTTTGTATTTCGTCAGTAAGCTCCTCGTAACCGAGCGACCCATAACTAAATGTCCCAAAAGTATTACTCTCTACCCTGAAAGTTTTCATTTCCATTGTTGGGGAAAAGATAGTGACAATTACTACGGATCTATAATCTAATGTTAGCTTCATCTCTACTGGTTTATTTGTTGTGGTTATGGAGGGTGAAATATCTTTGATTAACTCCGTAGGATTCTTCATTATTTCAATTGATTTACTATCGGACCATAAAATTACTGGATGATCCTCGTTGATTTTTTTTATCTCGTTGAAAAATTCCAACAGAGTATGCTTACTTTCTTCATCAAACTCTTGTGGCGACCCACTATCTGCATCGTAACAACTATATTTCGTTACTATTGTTTTATTTAAAACTTGGCCAGAGGCAGACCCAGTAATGTTATACGTAACATTAAACCACTTGGGAGAAATAACCAACGTCATGTTTGTAGGTTTTTGGGGGGCCTGGTCCTTAGGTGGCGCAAAGTACTCTTTGAGTATATCTTCGACAGAGATATTTTCGGTCAGGTCTATTTCTTTAGCTGTGTGATTGTCGATACGGCACTTGCATTTAAAGTTTCTGCTGTCGCCATATTCTTTTTGGCATTTTTCAATTTCTTCTAGCCCGTTGTACTCGGCCGGATCTACAGCAGGTGTTCTGTCTGTTTTAAATAGCAACTTTATGGTTTGGCTTTTTAGTTCGGGGTTGACAATTGTTACATTTACTTTGTGCATATAATTTATTGATAATTTCCGGATTACTTCTGCGCTTTCAGAGCTGTTCGGGGTAAGGCCTTGGATTGCTCTTCCGATCCATCCGTCGTTCAGAATAATTTCTTGACCATTCACTTCAACTTCGATGCGATCACCATTTAGGTCTGTATCATTGATATATTTTAAAATTTGGTTTATTATTTCTAAACTGGCTTCTGTAAACTTTTCTGTAGTCTTATTATATTCCAGTTGTAGGGTTTGAGATTTCACTAGGCTTCTAGCTGTTCCTTCAATATATACCTGAACAGCTAATACACCTTCCGCGGGTGCAGTTGTATCGACTGTCGGTTTCTTTTGTTCATCAGCATTGGGAATTTCGTCCGTTGTCTCGGCCTGACCGTGTTGCCGAGAGTTATTCTCGATTCTTAAAAGAGCTTTATATGTTTTGAATGGTGATCCTGGATCCTGAGGATTTTGCGCAAGTCTTCCCGGCGCACCTGGTTTCGTTAACCCTAATTGTACCTTGTCCAGTAATTGATTGAAGTTCCCACGCATATCGATTTTGATGTCTTCTTTTAACGATGGGTCTATGAACTGTAGAAAATACTGCCACTTATGGTCGTTGCTTTCAATTTTATGCTCTTTGAACTTCTTTTTTAACTTTTTGACATCGGGCCCAGTAAATGTTTTGTGCTTTGGACTATATTCTAGCTTTAATGGCTTCAATTCCTTATTGTTCTCTTGGATCGCGAGCTCGACTGTATCGAAGTCCTTTGATTGAATTTCGTGAATTTTTATGCCTATAGTATGGGTAAATTTGGATTCATCTATAATGTTTATAAGTTGCTTGGGGTCAGTTATTGTATGTAACTTCCCTTTCCCTAAGAGGTCCTGTTGATTTTTTTTGGTATTACATTTATGGATTGAAATTACCATTGGGCGAGCTTTGCTAATAGAACCGTGCGCTAGTTTATTCGCTTGGCTATCTAGCTCGGCCAATACTTTCGCGTTACGTTCATTCTTATCATTTTTGTATTTGTGCCATTCAAGCGTTGGCCCATCCTTCCAGATTTTTTTATTTTCAGGAATTTTGCACTTCAAAATAACATTAAGAACAATATTTAAATTCTTTGATTTTCTTTTCGGTGGTGTCTTTTTTTTCTTATTTTCCTTGGTTTCCTCGGTTTCGGAGCTTACTGCACGTTTTGGTAATTCTTCTATTAATTCGTCAAGATGTTCATGCAACTCAATAATACTAAGAATGAGTTTCCTTTTTGCCACCGGCGTCGGATTACTAAGCATGGCTATCTTTAATTTCATTTTGCTTTCTAGATGTAATGCCGAATTCAGATACCATACAATTTGTTCAATTATTGCGTCCCGATTTTGTGCATTATTACCAAATTCACACAATTCCTTATAAACCGGAAAAACATTTTCTTCGAAATAGTCTTTATCCTTGTTTATGATATCATCTTCTTTTTTTTTGGTTTCTAAATACTTTTTTAGATCATCTGTCCCCCAGATAAGCGAAGCAAGATCACAGAGCTTGTTAAAGTGGTTTCTCTGAGTCTGACATTTAGAGTTGCAAACAGACCGAAGCTGGTTGTTTGCCGCAGTAATGAACGATTTCCACGTGTTTTGCTTACACTGACGCAAGCTGCTGGTGGCGGTCTTTAACATATCCTGTGTTTTTTTGGTATGTTTGCCTTGTGCTTTATTGACAACTTCAGTGTCGTAATCTTCTAATTTCTTATTGAGTATGGCCATACTTTTTCCCATTTTTATTCACTTCCTTTGTGTCTTTATGTTAAATCAACAAAATAATTATAATATATAGTCTACCATTTGTCAAATTTTTATATAAAATTTTATAATAGACTTCTTTCCAAACTAAACAATCATATCAAAATTACAAATACCGGAGATCAAATTGTACCTGAGACCAAAACGTTTTCTGTTGAAGTATATCTTACGCGTCCAGTTCTATCAATGAAGTGCCAAGTAAATTTTTATGTGAAAACATAAGTTATACCTGATGGGGTTATCACATCAAAAACTTAGACTGAAACCACTAGGTACGTTTATGCCCGTTGATATTAAAGAAAGTGTAGTTATCCGTTCTTCGGCGTTGTAAATATGATTTATAGCTGAAATTATATAATTACCATCAATGAAATCGCCAAAGCATCTTATAGTTATTTTAGATAATAGTTTAAGTTTATAGTTAAAATCAACAGTAAGAACACAATTGACAAATCTAATTTTTCGTTTATTTAACAATGCTTTCGCATAAAACGCAGCCTCTTCTGGACTTTTGACATTTGGAACTGTTGTTAACAACACATTTGCCGAGCTTGAAAAAGTAGAGACACATTCCGTTGCTGGTTCGCCACCTCCAAGTGTTGTGCCAGTTGATTCCGTGCCCTCTATTGGTTCGCTAAAATTGTCCATATTGACCCCAATAACTTTAGCAGATTTTAACATTCCCAACGTATTAGCAGTATATTTAACATTTTTTATTTGTAATTTTTCGGTTACCGTAACCGAAGTACCTTTTGTTTTATCATAATTTTTAAAAAACAATTCATCGAATTCAAAATAAAAAAAGCATCCTGTAATTTCCGCAATGTAACACAAAAAATCATAGTCACTTTGATCTATTTGATTTATAGGTTCACTAAGGTTAACTTCTCCTGTGATAGTCACTGTCCCTATAGTTACTTTAGGGTGAGATTGCCCTATTTGTTTCACTATATCTGAGTATTTTTTTTTGCCTTCGAACTGTTTTGTGTTTTTGCTAGACATTAACCACATTTTAGCGTCCATTCCCATCAATGTTAGTATCTGAACATCTTGAGCTATTTCAATACTAAAAGAAAATAGATACCCAACGAAAACTTCTTCTGTAGATATTATTGATTTCTTAATTTCGATTTTTATTTTTTTTCCTACTTTTATATCTGAAAATTCTTTGTTTTTTGCTGCGGCTTGTCGCCTCGCATATAGTACTACTTCACAAATAGATGCTTCAGGGCCACATGAAACTTTAGTTTCTATGTTTGAAAGAATAAGGGCGTCCTTGTCTGCTCCGTCGTTCAGTAGAGTTCCATCAAGTTTAATTAGTAATTTCGTCGGGTCGAAATCACTAGGACCGTCAAGTGGGCCATCAGTAAACCCCAATTATTTTCACTCCTAAAATAAAATTCCTCTTCGATATTTTTCTAGCTGTATATTTCTATTGACCCTTTCAACGGCCATGTCCATAGCAGCTTTCATGTTTATGTTTTTCATATAACTTCGAACAATATCTTCGACATCTCTGATTGAAATATTTTGAGTTTTAGAATTAGAACTCCCAGGTTTTGATAATTTTTCTTTTAATTCATTATTAACAAAACTTTTGGAATTATTGTCATATTTTTTATGTTTTTTTTCTTCGCGATTTCTATTCTTTTGTAATATTTCACTAAGATCAATATTTTTTTTGTGAATTATTGTCGGACTTTTAAATTCTTGTGAATAATAAAAATTGTCTTTTATTTTATGGATATTACCTAAAAAATATTTATTTTCATCGGAATTTTGTTTCTTATATACAAAATTTAGATATTTAATATTCTCATATGGCATCCTGAGATTTCGGGAATTTTTTTTGTATTTTCTTGTTATATCTGTAATTAATTTTGTCTCCGTATCTTTTTGAGTATATACTCGTGTGCGTTTTTTTTCTTTTGTAATTTTTGTATTTATGATTTTATTATTAACCATGCTTCGTTCATGATTACGAAACAAAAAGTTAATTTTATCATAGTCATTTGAAAAATCCGAATTGTCAATATATATATTTTTATTGATTATTTTATTGTGCAAATTGTTTTTTTTGATTTTTTGGAACATAAAATCATTATTTTTTAAATTCGACTTTTTAATAAAATCAAATTTGTATTTTTTAAAAATATAATTCACATTTTTGATATTAATTAATTCTTCATTTGCATCAAAAACGTGTATTTGTTTGTCAATTATTCGTATATTTTTAGTATTTTTTTTAAATTTATTATCATAAGTTTTTCTGGTTGAATAAAACTTTTTTTTATAAAAAACACTGGTCAAATTAAAATTTTCATATTTATTATTTTCATTTTTATTATCATGACTTTTACTATGCTTATTTACATGAACAAACCTTAAAACATCATAATTTTTAAGGACATCTTCTTGAGTATTACTAATTGAATATAAAAAAGAATTTTTATTTTTTATTTTGTTTAAAATTCTATTTTTAAATATTTGTTTCCTTTTTAAAAAAATGAAATTCGTCAGCTGATTGATCTTATTTTTAAATAATATCTTATTTAAATTAACATCCAAATTAGTTGAATCTACGCTAAAATTTTCTATATCAAAGACATCTTTAAATTTTTCATTAATATAATCCAAATTAATTGTTTTATACTTGTTTTGATGCTGATATTTTTTCTTTTTAATTTTAAGATTAATATCATCAACTTTGCATTTTTCTTCTTGATGTAAATATATTTTTTTTTGTTTAGAATCAATAAATTTGTTTTTATTACTGACTATTTTTTTGTTTAAAATATCATCAAAAATAGCTTTATTTTTATTATCGGTTTTAACGAATTCTAATTTTAATTTATCATATTTAAAAAATTCATAAACTCCAGTTTTCTCTTTATAATTAAAAATATTTTTCTGATAAATCGCATCAAAAACAGACTTATTTATTTTAAAATTTGGAGCCATAACATCAATATTATTTAAAAATTTATTCGTTATAACTGTATTTTTAGTTAAATATTTATTTAAAAACGAGCTCGTGCTTAATTTATTTAAATTAATTTTTTTGTTGAATTTTTTTTGATTTAAAACCCAATTTAAACTAAAAATTTGATTGACATTTTTTTTAGTTATATCATATGTTTCATAAGAATCTAATTTTTTTTTTGCAGGATTTATAGCATTCAAAACATTAGTTAAATCTTGTTTATTAAACTGATTATTAGATATAATTCTAAGATAACTAACTTGATTATTATTAAAATTTTTCTCAGATTTAGCGATTTCTTTATGCAGTTCATTTAAAATTTTATTACGCAAAACAGTATTATTTTGTACAACGACATCCTGTGTAGGCGACTCGATATCAAGCAATTTATTAATCAATTCAGTAATATGCTCTAAATTTTTATTAACAGAGTCATCTTTTTCCACAAATACGAGTTCATGATTTACAAAATTGATATAATTTCGATCAAAATTTTCATAATATTTTGAATTTTTTTTTAATATCAAATTACAAAATTTTAAATTCAAAGAACAGAAAACATAAAATGGTCTAACCAATTTAGATTTCAACAAATATTTATTAATAATAATATTATTTTGTATATAAATCACCATTTTCCATATATTTTTTTAAGAATTCCCGAGTTCATCTGCAGCATTCTCGGCATCTGCAGCGGCCTCCATAGCCTTATCTTTAGCATTTGAGTCGCCAGGATTATCGGTATCCAATTTTGAGGCTGATTCCATTGCCTTAGCAGCGGCCTCCCGAGTTTCAACTGCAAGATCTGATAATTCCTTACGTAATTTAGCATCATCTTCTAAAAATTTAGAAGCCTCGGCGAATTCTTTACTTGCCGCCTCCTGTTTAGCCCGAGCAGTTTCAGCTAATTGTTTACGAAGTTCCGCATCATCTTCCAGAAATTTAGAAGCCTCGGCGAATTCTTTACTTGTAGCCTCTTGTTTAGCTTGAGCAGTTTCAGCTAATTGTTTACGCAGTTCCGCATCAGCCTTATGCATTTCAATTGATGCAGCCCACATTTCGTCCATTTCTTTTTTTGCTTGCTTTAATTTTTCGGCCTGAGCTTCTAAAGCTTTTTGCCGGGCTTGCTCTGCTAATTCAGCAGCTGTATCTGCATCAGAAATTGCTTCTTCAGCGGGTGATGTTTGCTCTGGAGCAGTCTCCCCAGATTCTGTCGTAGATTGCGATGAACCTGTAACAGCAGTAGTTGATACAGTTTTATCTAATCCCATACCTCCTGTTTGTATATAATAATACCCAGTTTCATCATTATCCTTAAATCTTTGAATAATTCCAGGCAGAATATAATTAGGCACAAGGCTTGTGGTCATACGTCTGAGCCCCGTATGTGCTATTGTAATATCTTCAATTAATGGGGCACCACTTTGAGCATCAAGAGTAGACAAATGCCATTCTACCATTCCAAGAGAAAAAAATGTAAATGTAATTATGTCATTTTTAAACCATCTATCAAAAACCTGAATATACCCTACCGCTGGCCCTGATTGCAAAGCTTCGCCCGCATCAGCAGATGCAATTCCTAATAAAGCGGCTTTACGAAACATATTATTTGGCACCCAGCCCAATAATGCGCGGGCTGCTGCCGCAATTGTCCCGCTCGATGTATTAAGCTTAACACCTCTCTTGAACGTCATTGTCGACAGCCCTTCACCTTGCAGAGTAACAAAAGTTCCATGGCTTACTCCACCTTCATGAATAGGCTCATGTGATCTATTAATAGTCAAATCTGAAACCTCTTGGAACCCATAAGTAAATGCATTTAACATTACAATAAAATTAAAACCGCCTGTTAAATCTGTTAAAGTTCCGCCTTTTGAGCATGACACATCAATATTATACGGAGGTCTTCCGATTTGTCTCATAATAATCGCCTTCTTGTTAACAAAATAATTTAATAGGCATTACATCCTCAAAATATTTTACCCAATATTTCATAAAAATATAAAAACATATATTGGAATTTCTGAATTCCTTGAAATCCGATATCTGCCAATGCTTTTATCTTGCTATTTAGACCGGCATAGGCGTTATCAATGTAAACTCTAGAAATAGCTGAAGTGTTATAACCCGACATTGAGAATAATTTTTGTTAAATTTAACTAAAATTATTCTCTTTTTTAGTCTAATAATTGGCAGCCAACTTATTTTTTATTTTTTCTGGGATTTTTATATGCCCAATTAATTTGAAATGAATTTCTATTTTTTGTTCTTTTATTCCGTCGATTATTTCAAAATGCCAAATTCTGATCTTATCAATTAATTTATTCAAGATCTCTCTGGTCACTTCTTCAATAACAAAATATTTTTTGATCTTTTTAAGAAATTCATTTACATTGTTGCTCTCAGATGTTTCTTTTGAGATTATAGTTTCTAAATCTTTGATTTCATCTTTTAACAAAACTTGTTCGTCTTCAAATTTTACAGATAATTTCAAAAATTTGTCTTCGCTTAATCTACCAAAAACTTTATCTTCATAGATTTTTTCAAAAAGAGAATCGAGTTCATCATATCTGTTTTTTAGTTTTTGTAGTTTGTCTCGATTTCTCTTTTTGTTTTTCTGAGCGTCTCTTTGTTTCTCACCAATGATTAATTGTAAAAACTCATTTTCAAAATTTTTAGCAAATACTAAAATTTCATTAATGTAATCTTTAACAAAATCAGTTAGCTTTTTAACCATTATACGATGTGGTTTATTGCATAATCCATTTTTTACTTTATGATTCATACAAATAAAATAATCTTGGTTTTTAATTCTAAAATTATAATTTAAATTCGCACCACAATCTGCACATTTAAGAATTCCTGAAAACATATTTTTTTCAACACTTTTTGGTGCTCGTTGTTTTATGCCAAGTGTTTTTTGCACATCTTCCCACATCGAACGTTCAATAATTACTTCATAAATATTTTTGTGTATCTCCCAATTTTCTTTTGGATTATACAAGGACTTTTTTAACTTAAAAAACTTTGTGTACGTCTTAAAATTAACAACGTCTCCTGTATAAGATCTATTTTTTAAGATTTTTAATATTAAATTAGGTCCCCAAAAATATTTATTTCTAGCATTTTTTTGCGGCCGTTTAATGCCTTTTTCGAGCGCATATTGTGATGGAATCAGAAATTTATTAGAACTTAGAAACTCTGAGATTTTGTTGCAACTCCTGCCTTCAAGCCTCATTTGGTAAATAAGTCTTACGTTGTTAACTGCTTCTTCGTCGATTACCCAAATTTTAGGATTCTCAAAACTTCTTTTATATCCGTATGGCGGTTGGCCTATTGCAAACCCCTGTTTACTTATGATTTTATGCGAACATCTGATTTTTTTGCTGATATCTTTTGCGTACCATTCATTCATGATATTTCTAAATGGTGTGAAATCATTTTCACCTTTTGCGCTATCTATACCATCATTTACAGCAATAAATCTTATGTTAAGCATTGGAAACACATGTTCAACAAGATGTCCAACTTCCAGGTAATTACGTCCGAGCCTCGACATGTCTTTAATAATTAAAATTCCGACTCTATTATTTTTAATAAGTTCGTGCATTTTATTAAATCCTGCGCGTTCGAAAGTAACTCCTGAAACACCGTCGTCTACGAATATTTCGATGTTCCTGAATTTTAGTTTTTGTGCATAATCAACAAGAAATGCCTTCTGATTTGCTATACTATTGCTTTCTCCATCCAAAATATCTTCTTTTGATAATCTTGCATAAAGTGCTGTGATTTTTTGTAAATTATTATTTAACATTGTAACAAACTCCTTCAGTGAGTTACAGTGAAACCAACAATATTTACGCTGTTGACTATACACTAATATTAAAGATTTGTTAATACTTTGTTAATCTTTTTGTCGTTTTGCATAAGTTTTAACATTTTTATTCGCAAATCTTCTCCATTTTCATCAAAAACTCCGGTTATTTTATAAACCGTGTCTCCGATTTTTTTCTTGAATTCCCTCGGAAAATATAATTCTGATTCTTGCTCCAAAAATTCGTTCCTCCTCATAATTATTCGCAGAGCAGCATAATATTTACAGACTATCGGTATCATATGTTCTTGCAAATGTACTGGCGTAAACAGTATAAATGTAGTCAACATCCGCGGGTTAGCTAGCCCCCAGCAGTCGTCTCGCCTCGCCAAAAATATTTTGGCTTACTGACTCGACTGAAGTATCATTAGAAATTGCACGTTGTAGTAGCGCAGTAAAACGCTTTCTATTATTCTCAGTGCAAGAAGTATCGGCGCACATCTTTTGGTTATTTTGATGGTCGGCCGACTTATTAATCACAGTTTGCTCAATCTGGATTAATTGTACCTCGGTCTTTTATTAAATTTTCAAAGCTCTCAGAATACTACTATTCTTAAATAAAATAAAATTCAAAAAAAATCAAATTTTATTAGATAGTGTCTACACAAAATTTGACATTCTTAAATCAATGAAATAAACTTAAAAACTATGAATAATTTACAAAACAGACATGATTTAAAAAACAAACAATGGCTTAAAATAGAACCGATAATCAAGAAATTAATCGGAACTTGGGGGGAAGCAACGCAAAAGATAATCAAACTTTTGTGAATGCCTGTTTTTGGATAACTCGAACAGGCGCACCATGGCGTGATTTGCCACCGCAATATGGCAAGTTTAACGCTGTTCATCGAAGGTATAAACGATGGTGTGATCGTGGAATTTGGGATTCGATTCTTGCTGAATTGATAGATGACCCAGATTTTGAATGGCTAATGATAGATGCGTCTCATGTCAAAATTCATCCACATGCAGCAGGAGCAAAGGGTGGAAACCAAGACATGGAGCGCACAAAAGGGGGCTCAATTCCAAAATTCACCTGGCTGTGGATGCGCATGGTATGCCGATCAAAACTACTATCACAGAAGGTACCAAAGCTGATTGCAAAATGGCTATCCCTCTCATTAAAGGGATAAAAGCTGAGAATTTACTTGCCGACAGAGGCTATGATAGCAATGAAATTGTTGAGTTTGCAAAAAAATGTGGTATGAATGTAATTATCCCACCAAAAAAGAATCGGAAGATTCAACGAGAATATGATAAATACTTGTACAAGTTACGCCATTTGGTTGAAAACGCTTTTTTAAAACTAAAACGACTTCGTGGTGTAGCCTCGCGCTATGCAAAAACGACTTCTTCTTTTCGAGGTGCGGTCACGATTGCTTCAATTTTACAGTGGTTGAGGATTCTTGTGTAGACACTATCTAGCAGAATTTTCGAAAACTAAGATTAATTTTTGAAGTCTCCAATTTTCATGGATGTGGTATAATAAAAACAAATGGATGTGATATAATACAAACAAAAGGAAGGTAAATAATTATGGAGAAAAAGTCGAATTTTCAAAATTTAACAGAAAAACAACTCGATGGAGTATCCGGTGCTGGGATAAAAGAACAAATCGTAGCGGGAGCTTTAGGGATTGCAGCATTGATAGGTAATACTTCAATAAAAGCCGCAGACATAGGCGTCGCAAATCCAAATACATCCATTAGTAGTATTTCTCAAATATCCGAACAATCTTCTAGTAATATTTCTCAAAAATCCGAACAATCTTCTAGTAATATTTCTCAAAAATCCGAACAATCTGCTTTTTCGATTTTTTTAAAAGAAGCGAAAATTTCAAAAATTCAAGAAGAAGCATTTAATTTAACGAATGAATTGGCTAAAAGAAACCCTAATCATTTGGAATTGACAAAAAAGGTGAGTTCTTATCGTTATGAAGGAGAAATGCCAACTGCTGTAGAAAAAGTTCTAGATAAAGGCGTAAAAGAAGGTGATTTGCCAATACAAAATTTTAAGTATGAAAGATATTCAAAACGCTAAGGACAAGGCTGTTACTAAATCTGATAAAGATGTTAAGTTTATTTTATGTCCAAATCTTGATGCTTTAAAACTTCATGAACAAGCAGTATATGATGAAGGTGACGTTGTAAATTTAGCAAGTCAATTTAATGCTCTTGAATCTGTATGTAACGACCCAAGTTCAGTAAAAGACTGGCCTTATGACAACACACAAGGACCCATGTGTGCGCTTCAATCAGTTGCTGCTACCAAACACAGAGAAGCAGCAGATTTACATGGCAAGCTTATAGATTCAATAAAAGATTTATTAAAAGAATGCAGAGTTGACAATAAACCTATAACCGAGAAATATCCGAACCTATATAAAGGCGGATATTTAGAAATGTCGGAAATCACAAATGTTAAAGATATGGGAATTTTCACATCGTTCTTAGAAAATAACTTAAAGGATATGAAATTTTTATCTCAATGGGTCAAATGTGAAGGCACAAGTAAAATACAACTTCAGGTATTTACTGCGGCCCCTTCATTTCAAAGAAAATCAAAAAGCATTTGGGATAAGAAAGACAAATTAACGGAACTCAGAAAAAAATGCTGTGTGATGCTTATTGAAACACAATACAAAGCGTTAGCGCAAGCAGCTGCAATTCGATCGGCTGAAACGGGTAAAAACATTAATCTGCACGTCACCATGATCGGTCACGGCGTATTTAATAATCCAGATGAAACTGTCGCTGCTGCTTTAAAAGCATTGAAAGATGAACTTAAAGGTTATGATGTTACAGTATACTTACATCTTCGTTTAAACAAGCCAAACATTTGGCTTAAAGGTGTTGAAAAGGCCGGTGTTAAGGTGTTGAAAAGGCCGGTGTTAAATGGGTTTCTTTAAAAAGACCTGTCTTTTAACGAAATTTTGCACTAAAATTAAATAAACCTGATATTAGTTTGACACACAAAAGTCCCCGTTTTCCTTTGTTTTGATATACCTCTTTACAAATTCTAAATATTTTTATTTATATATTAGCCCTCTTCGGAAATTGGGTTTTTATGTCTAAATATGATTTAATAATATCGGTGATGAAAATTGACAAGATATGAAAAAGCTATGAGATTACAAGATGCAGATTTTAAGCAATTAATAGGTGTAAAAAAAGAAACTTACAGTGCGATGATTGCTCAGCTTCAAATAGCTTACGCTGAAAAGCACAAACGTCGAGGCAGGCACACAAAATTAACACTTCAAGATCAATTATTTATGGCTTTGAAGTACTGGCGACAGTATGTGACACAAAAAGAATTGGCATTTGAGTTTGAGGTTGGCGAAGCAACAACGCACGACACAATCGTTTGGGTCGAAGATACACTGATTAAAAGCAGAAAATTCAGTTTACCCGGCAAAAAAGCATTACTTGAAAATAACGAGATAGAAATTGTGGTTGTTGATGTTATGGAAAGTCCGGTCGAACGCCCTAAAAAAAACAGCGTCAGTGGTATTCAGGAAAGAAAAAAAGGCATACCATAAAAACGCAACTAATTGTAAATCGACAAACAAAAGATATTATCTGTATTGCCCATGCTGAAGGAAAAACTCACGACTTTAAACTTTATGAGGAAAGTATAGGATATGCGATTTCAAATGATAAAAAAGTCCAAGGAGACAGCGGTTATCAGGGAATTTTGAGATTACACAAAAACAGCGAAACTCCAAAGAAAAAACCAAGAAAAGGCACACTCACTGCCGAAGAAAAATCTGAAAATCGGCGTATTTCAAAAGAACGAATCATAATTGAAAACATAAATGCAAAAATTAAAGTTTTTAAAATAGTAGCAAACAAATACCGTAATCGACGTACTCGGTTTAAATTAAGAATGTCTTTGTTGTGCGGATTAATTAATTTTGAAAAGAAGTCTATTCCATGCTTTCGGATTGACGGCAGTACTTCAGAAGTGACCCATTTTCTAAATTTCCGTGCATTGAGTTTATCGCTTCTGATTATCACGTTGAACAAATCGGATTCATTTATTACCGTGGTTTGATGATTTCTGCCTATTGAATCGATGATCGGAATTTGATTCCGCTCATCTTCTTCAAGTCTTTCCGCAACTTTATGCGGACTTTCGAATTCAAGAATTGAGCAAGTATCTTTTAAGACAAACAACGATTCACAATCAATTAAAATAGTTCTGACTTCGCCAAATTCTTCATTTCTAAAGATCTGTAAATTTTTCATAAAAAATTTCTCATAATTAATAAAAATAAAAAAATTAATGTAAACATAAAAAAAGTTAGAAAATATCTAACTTTTGATTAATTTTTGGTTTGGTGCAATTTTTGTGTAGCTTTTGTGGTGCACTTTTGGTGCAACTCGCGATGCACTTTTGGAATGATTCCTATTTGAAAAATTTTAGGAATCGTGTTATTGTACCATTTCCATCACGCATACCCAAATGATTTAAGTTAAGAGATCTGAAACTTAAAAAATTTAGGCATTTTAAAAATATACTAATTTTAAGGTGTTTTGCACACCTAAAAAAGGATTGTGAGTTTTATATTTAGATTTGAAAAAAAGAAAAAACAAAACGACAACATAACTGAACCGATATTTTTAAGAACAGCTAATGACAATTATGAATTTATTACAATTAAAGGCGTATTAGAATACAACAAAATTCCGTATGTTACTAGTGGCCATGGCGCAGAAAGTTACTTGAGAATTAAAACAGGAGTAAATCTCGGAAGGATAAATTTTTTAGTCAAAAACACTGATTTCGAAAGAGCCAAAAATCTTGTGGATAGTATTTTTACAAATGATGAAAAGTTAGAAAAAATGGATGATTTTTTTGCAACAAGAATTGTCATGTACGAAAATCATATGCTAACTGCAGTGGAAGGCCTGAAAGAAGCCTATAAAATTATGGCTGAAACTTTGCCTAAAAATACTAATAATTTGTTGGATTTAGGTTGCGGAACAGGTCTTGAACTCGACGAAATTTTTAAAATTAATCCAGATGTATATGTTACTGGGATTGATTTAACACAAACGATGCTTGATAAACTTGCGGAAAAACATCCTGATAAAAATTTGAATTTAATTTGTGGAAATTACTTTGATATTCTATTTGGAAAAGAAAAATTCGATGCCGCGATTTCTTTTGAAACTTTGCACCACTTTACGCATGACGAAAAAATCAGGCTTTATCACAAAATTTTTGATGCCGTAAAAACCAATGGTTGCTATATTGAGTGCGATTACATGGTCGAAAAACAAGAGGAAGAAGATTTTTATTTTTATGAACTTAAACGATTGAGAAAAGAGCAAAATATCCCTGATGATGAGTTGGTGCATTTTGATACGCCGCTTACAATTGAAAATCAAATTAAGCTGCTTAAAACCGTTGGCTTTTACAAGACTAAAAAAATTTATAAATGTAAAGGAACTGTGATTCTAAAGGCAACGAAATTATGAGAGATTTTTACAATAGACCTGTCCTAAAACTTAATTATTTTTGTAAATTAAGAGGAAAGAGGAGTACAGAACCCGCGTAGCATACTGGTTGTATGTGGGCAGTTTAGAGTACCGTATTGACAATGAAATTTGCAAAAAGAATAAGTTTTAGGATAGGTCTGTTAGGTGTATTATTCTAGGAATAGCTATATAAAGCTACATGCTTTGTATATTTTTTATAACATCACTTATCATACTATTAAGTCTCGTATTAGTTTTTATATTTTTTTCTATCTGAGTAATTGCATAAATAACCGTGGAATGATCTCGGCCGCCAAATTCATTGCCTATAAGCGCAAGAGGAATTTGCGTAACCTCTCGCGTAATATATATCGAAACTTGGCGAGCTGTTGATATCGCAGAAGCTCGTTTTGAAGAGCGTATGTCTTCGGCATTTACGCCAAACATTTTAGAAACCTCTTGTATTATGCGTTCAATTGTGATCGGCGAAGGAGTATCGTTATTTAAAATATCTGAAATGGCCAATTGAGCCGTTTCTATATTAATTGGCTCACTACTTAAAAGATATCTAGCTTTTATTTTTTTTACTACACCCTCAAGTTGACGAATATTTGATTTTAATTTTTTTGCTATAAAATCACAAACATCTCCCGAAATTCCTATTCCTAATTTTTCGGCTTTTCTGCGTATAATAGCAATTCTTGTTTCAAAATCAGGAGGCTGAATATCTGCAATTAAACCCCATTCGAATCGAGTTCTTAACCGATCTTCTAATGTCTGAATTTCCTTAGGAGGCCTGTCCGATGTTAAAACTATTTGTTTTTTAGCTTCATATAAAGAATTAAAAGTATGAAAAAACTCTTCTTGAGTAGCATCTTTACCGGCAATAAATTGTATATCATCCACTAAAAAAAGGTCAGATTTCCGATATTTTTGGTGAAATTCCAACGTAGAATTAGTCCGAATAGAATCTATTAGCTCATTAGTAAACTCATCGCCCTTAATATAAACCGCTGTCAACTCAGGATTAGTTTTCGCGATATCATTTCTGATAGCATACAAAAGATGAGTCTTCCCAAGGCCAGAATTTCCATATATAAAAAGTGGATTATATGCTCCAGCTGGATTGTTAGCAACTGCTACAGCCGCCGCATGCGCGAACTTGTTCGACGGGCCTACTATGTAATTACTGAACATAAACTCATCTGAATCCGGAGGTGCATTTTTGTGATTACTGTCTCTACTTGTATTAAAAACTATACTAAAATATGAACCAAATATCTCATGACAAGCGTCATATATTAAATTATGATAACAATTTTCCAACGTTTTTTTGTAAAAATCATTCGGAACTCCAAGTACGACAGTAGCATTCTGGAAATCTAATTCTACAGGCTCTATTTTTTCAATCCAGGTCTTATAAGCGACATTTGTTACACGTTCTTTGCAAAAATTAAGTATAAGTTCCCAAGCCTGAACAAAAGATTCCATAAGTACTCCTGAAATATATATTTTAATACTTAAAATTAAATCACAAAGAAACTAAATTCTGTCCACAACAAAACTACGGATAAGTATATCACTAGAAATCTGTATGTCAATATATTTTCAGGTTGTTTACTTTTAAAAAACGCAATAAAATAAACTAAAATTTCGGCACAACAAACCCGTAAATAATTAGACCTCCTCGGAAATTAATTTTCAAAATTAATTAATCCGCACAACAAAGACATTCTTAATTTAAACCGAGTACGTCGATTACGGTATTTGTTTGCTACTATTTTAAAAACTTTAATTTTTGCATTTATGTTTTCAATTATGATTCGTTCTTTTGAAATACGCCGATTTTCAGATTTTTCTTCGGCAGTGAGTGTGCCTTTTCTTGGTTTTTTCTTTGGAGTTTCGCTGTTTTTGTGTAATCTCAAAATTCCCTGATAACCGCTGTCTCCTTGGACTTTTTTATCATTTGAAATCGCATATCCTATACTTTCCTCATAAAGTTTAAAGTCGTGAGTTTTTCCTTCAGCATGGGCAATACAGATAATATCTTTTGTTTGTCGATTTACAATTAGTTGCGTGTTTATGGTATGCCTTTTTTTCTTTCCTGAATACCACTGACGCTGTTTTTTTTAGGGCGTTCGACCGGACTTTCCATAACATCAACAACCACAATTTCTATCTCGTTATTTTCAAGTAATGCTTTTTTGCCGGGTAAACTGAATTTTCTGCTTTTAATCAGTGTATCTTCGACCCAAACGATTGTGTCGTGCGTTGTTGCTTCGCCAACCTCAAACTCAAATGCCAATTCTTTTTGTGTCACATACTGTCGCCAGTACTTCAAAGCCATAAATAATTGATCTTGAAGTGTTAATTTTGTGTGCCTGCCTCGACGTTTGTGCTTTTCAGCGTAAGCTATTTGAAGCTGAGCAATCATCGCACTGTAAGTTTCTTTTTTTACACCTATTAATTGCTTAAAATCTGCATCTTGTAATCTCATAGCTTTTTCATATCTTGTCAATTTTCATCACCGATATTATTAAACCATATTTAGACATAAAAACCCAATTTCCGAAGAGGTCTATTATAATATTAAAAATTTATTGAATTCTTATATTTTGATTATATACAGCTTGTTTTAAATCGCAATAACTATAGCCAATTCTGTCAAATTATTTATGTCTTATTATTTTATGCAAATAACACATAATAAAAATAAAATTTATATTATATATATTCAAAATATATAATTAAAATTTATTATTAAAATCTTTAAAAGTTCGTTGTAAATCGCGATCCGCATCTCTTTTGGCGATCACCCTGCGTTTGTCAAATATCTTTTTGCCTTTACATAAGCCTAATTTGACTTTAACTAATTTTTTTTTAAAATATAAACAAATAGGAATCAATGAAACTCCCTTTTTTTTAATCTCACCCATAAATTTTAATATCTCTTTTTTATGAGCCAGCAATTTTCTAGGCCGTATCGGATCCATGTTAAAAATATTGCCGTGTTTATAAGCACTAATATGTGCATTATTCATAAAAATTTCCTCATGACGTATCGAACACCAAGAATCTCGTAAATTCACACCGCCTGATCTTATAGACTTTACCTCTGTACCACAAAGAGAAATACCAGCTTCAATAGCATAAATCACAAAATAATCACGTAATGCTTTTTTATTTTGTGAAATAATAACAAAATTTTCAGATTTTTTCAACATAATCAACTCCTAGATATAACCGTCGCTAACCAAAAGTTCAGCTAAAAGCACGGACCCGCCTGCTGCACCGCGTATTGTATTATGTGAAATACATACAAATTTATAATCAAAAACATTGTCTTTTTTTAATCTACCTATAGAAATCCCCATACCATTCGCGAAATCACGATCTAATTTTGTTTGCGGCCGTGTCTCCTCTTTGTGAAAATTGAACATTTTTTCAGGAGAACTCGGGAGTTTTTTGTAATTAAAATTCTTCCATTTATAAATAATATCATTAATATCAGGTTTATACTTGAATTTAACATGTACCGCCGCCATATGACCATTGCTCACCGGAACTCGCGAACATTGCGACGAAATTTTCGGCAATTTTGCGCATATAATTTCACCTTGAACTAATTTACCCCAAATTTTAAGAGGTTCTTTTTCAGTTTTTAACTCCTCGCCAGATATATGCGGAATTATGTTATCATGAATTTCGGGCATCGTTGCAAAAGTTTTTCCAGCGCCAGAAATAGCCTGATAAGTGCACACAATAATCGAATCTAGGCCATATTCAGTCAAAACATGCAACGGAGGCACGAAACATTGCAACGAACAATTCGGCTTGGTAACTATAAATCCTTTCTTTATTTTTAATCTCTCACGCTGAGATTTAATAATCCGCAAATGCTCAGGATTTATCTCGGGAATAACCATGGGCACATCCGGAGTAAATCGATGAGCACTATTATTCGAAATCACAGGGCACTCCAATTTAGCATACAAATATTCTAAATTTTGAATTTCCTCTTTTGTCATGTCAAGCGCGCAAAACACAAAATCAACTTCAGAAACAATTTTTTTAGCATCTTTTTTAACGTCAAAAACCTGGAAATTTAGAATTTCTTTCGATATGTTAAGATTTTCCACATTTTTACATTCCAAACTTTCATAAAAAGATTTTCCAGCCGATCTGCTACTGGCTGCCAAACATTTTATATTAAACCATGGATGTTTTTGTAGAGTTTCAACAAATATACACCCCACTGTTCCTGTGGCACCGAGAATTCCTACATTAAATTTTTCCATTTAGACATTATCTCCTCAAAAAAACCCACCAAAATGTATTATATAATTATTTATAATTTTTTCAAATTAATCACAATAATTTCTATGCACAAACCACCTATTTATACACTAATTCCAACCACTAATTTACATGAATTCTCAATTAAAATTTGTGACATAATTACACAAAAAAATAAAAATATAAAAAATATATGTAAAATTTTAACAAAAAATTAAAATATTTTATGAGTTTTAAATGAAAAATTATAACTATAAAATTTTTATAAACAAACTTACTATTTACAGCGTTTTCACAAATATCAGACCTTTTTAGAAACTAAATGTCGGTATCAAAATTAGCGATTCCATAAATTAAATTAAAACCAAAACGTTGTCGACTATTTATATATCTATTGGCAGTAATTTTGAAACGTTTAATTTTGTTAATTTCTATTGTTTTAAAAAGTTTTCGAAAGGGTCTAAAACTTGACAAATAAAACCACATATAGTATAAATATATAATCCGGATTGATAATAAAAATATTTCAATGGCAGTGGTAAATTATAGATTATTTACAAGAAATTATTAAGTATTTAAATCAAGAGGATATTGATTTAAAGTATACAAGTAATTATAAAAATATTAGTAAATATGTAAAATCCAAGTATCCAGATTTTTAAAAAACCGATTTTAAAGAAATATATAAAAGCATAAAACAGATATTATTAATAGCAGTCACTTGAACATAAGAAGGGAAAGACCCTAACAACGATTCTACCGGTTATAAATCAGCAATAAATTTAAGAATTAGCCCGGGTCGTATAAAGGCTACATTTTAAAAAGAACTAATAGATTTCTTTCCAACTAAACAATCAGATCAAAATTACAAATACCGGAGATCAAATTACACCGGAGACCAAAACGTTTTCTACGGTTTCTGTATTTATCGGCTAAAACTTTAAAACGTTTAATAAAACCAATAACATTTTCAATTTTTACTCTTTGACTTGAAATTTCACGTTTTTTTCCTTTCAGCATTTGTTTTAGCTATCTTTAAAGGCGAAATCCCTCAAAATAGATCTACAACTTTTTTAATTTATTTTTTGCTCGTAATACCGCATTGCTTAATATACGTGCCTGATAGGTTTATTTGAAATAAATTAATGACGTTATGTTCGCTTGTATTTGTAGCTATACTTTTTGGAACACCGATGGCATGGCTTTTTAGAAATAGAAATTTACAAACTGCTTCAGTATTTCACTGGAGTGTTGATTTTATAAGATTGTGTTTTGGCTAGTAATAGGAGGATAAATAAATGTCTAGAGGTATCGTTTATATTCTTACAAATCCTTGTCTTAATGGTTGGGTGAAGATTGGGATGTCTGCGCGTGATAGTATTGAAACGAGGCTTGCAGAATTAAATCGTCCTGCAAATATTCCTCTTTCATATCGCGCTTACGCTATTTATGAAGTTGAAAATCCCCAAGAAGTAGAAAAACAAATACATAATATGTTCGACATAATAAATGAAAAACTCCATGCTCGAGAAATACTGTCTGGCGGTCGAATCCGAGAAAGAGAATTTTTTCATATATCGCCAGAAAAAGCATTTGCTGTTTTTGAATCTGTTTCAAAACTTCGTGGCGATAACGGATGTTTGACCCTAGTTACCCCAAACTCGCAAGAAATAGAGGAAGAACAGATTGCTGAGCAAATAGAACGCCGTCCAAGTTTCAAATTTTCTATGCTACAAATCCCTGTTGGTACTGAACTTAAATTTGTATATGATGAATCGTTTGTTTGTTATACAAAAGATAACGTTAATAAAGTTAAATACGAGGGAAACGAATACACGCTATCTGGATTAGCACAAAAATTATTAATTGAGGAAAAAGGTTGGAAAGATGGCTTAACAGCACAAGGCTCAAAATATTTCACATATCAAGGCAGCACTCTTTTAGATTTAAGAGATATTAGCGAAAATGAAGATTTAGAGGATTTAACAGTAAAGAAGGGAAAAACATGGCGGGTACAATAATACTTGGAGCAAATGGCAGCGGTAAATCCACGATTGGATGTGAACTTGCACGTGTGTTAAATTGTGTGCATTTTGAAACAGAAGATTACTGGTTTCATAAAACTGAAAAGCCATATACTGTTTCTCGTAAGCCTATTGAAAGAAATGAAATGCTACTTTGCGATTGTAGAAAGTATGATTCTTATGTAGTGTCCGGCGATGTTTTGAATTGGAATAAAGAATTTTTAAAATTATTTGATTTTGCTGTATTTCTTGAAGTTCCTACAAGTATTCGTATTGAAAGAATTAAAAACCGAGAACATGAACGTTTTGGCGATAGAGTTTGTAAGGGTGGCGATATGTATGAACAACATCTTAAATTTATCGAATATGCGTCATCACGCGACGTTCCATTGCTCAAAGAAAAAGCTGTAAAATACAATTGTCCCGTTGTTTATGTTGACGGAACAGAAAGTTGTTCTGAAATAATTAAAAAAATAAAGGAGAAAGCAAAATGGCAACACTAACCGAAATTAAAAATACGATTATTAAAATGTTTCCAGACGGTGTTTTGAAAGATACAACGTGGGAATACAATTTCAAATTCAATTTTGATAAAGAAATACGAAAAATCGCATACGCAACTAATTTCACGCCTTTCGTAATAAATAATGCAGTTGAGCTTGGTGCTGACTTATTGATAACTCACCATGATGCATGGCCGTTTATGAACAATCAAAAAGATTACTGCAATAATTTGTTAAATGATGATAAACTAAATCACTGCTTTTTTCATACGCCGCTCGATGCAGCTGAATTTGGCACTTCTTCGAGTTTGGCAGATGCGTTAGGAGTAGCAAACAAAAAATTCACGTTGCCTTATTTTGGGCATTTAGTAGGTATCGCAGGAAATATCGACAATCAGCCATTCGATGATTTGATTAAAAAGTGTGAGGAAATTTTAGGCGAAAAAGTACGCAGTTTTAAAAACAACAGTAATTCATGTTCGAAAATTTTAATTGCAACGGGCGGTGGTCATGAAACAACGTGTTTAGATAGTGCTATAGAAGAAAATTGCGATACATACATAACGGGTGAATACGGAATGTATTTACAACTTTACGCTGAATTTCATAAAATCAATTTGATTATTGGAAGCCATACAAAAACAGAAATATTGGGCGTAAGAAGTTTTGTGAATAAGATGGCAACTCATTTTAACGACCTAGAGCTTGTAGAAATCGATGAACCAAATTATTGATAAAATTTAACTAAAAATTAAGTCGCACAAATCCTTGACTCTCCTATAACAGGAGGGCGTAAGATAAAATCATCAGGCGAAAGTAGGTGAGTTTTTTGTACAGTATCGGGATGTTTTCAAAGCTTAGTCAAACTACGGTGAAAACTATTAGATTTTACGACGAAGTTGGTCTTTTGAAGCCCACGAAAGTTGACGAATGGACGGGTTATCGCTATTACAAAGCCGGCCAATTGTTTGATCTTTACAAAATAGTTTCACTGCGACAAATGGAATTTTCAATCCCTGAAATTAAGGATATCATCAGTGGCCGAGATGTATCTAAAATTTTAAGTATTAGAAAAAATATTCTTGAAAATGAACACAAGAAACTTTTATCAAATTTAATAAAAGTATAACCTTTAGTTTACAACAATTTAATCCTAGTTTAATAATTAAAAATTTATTTAAGGCTGCTGTTTAACATTGAGTTAATATTAGCGGCTTTTAATTTTTTTTGATTTTAATATTTTTTTAATATTGAATATTAAGAAATGTTAAGAAAAAGTTATATTAATTTAATTAAAATTTAACCAAATTGTAATACTTTAAATAATTTTAATTTTTAAAAATTACAACTGAAATTGCTATTTAAAATTTAATCTAAATTTAAAAATTCGAAGGAGAAAAATTTATGAGTGATTTACTGGCTTTAATTTTGTTATTAATTTTTTTATGTTTAATTTTTTTTTTTATTGCTTTTGTTCAGTCGGTCCAAATTTATTGTATGAAAAAAGAATTTAGAAAATTCATGAAATTTATTTCTAAATCAAATTTGGATATCAAAACAAAAGAAAATTTAGCTACTCAAACTTTAAAATCTTTAGAAAATATGGAGGCTTTTTAATTTATGAAAGTTAAATTTACAGTAAAAGGTGAACCTCGTGGAAAAGAAAGACCAAGAATTTGCTTAAGACAAGGAAAATGCTTTGCTTACACGCCTCAGAAAACTTCTGAATACGAAGAAAATATTCGCAAGAGTTTTAGATAGTGTCTACACAAGAATCCTCAACCACTGTAAAATTGAAGCAATCGTGACCGCACCTCGAAAAGAAGAAGTCGTTTTTGCATACGCGAGGCTACACCACGAAGTCGTTTTAGTTTTAAAAAAGCGTTTTCAACCAAATGGCGTAACTTGTACAAGTATTTATCATATTCTCGTTGAATCTTCCGATTCTTTTTTGGTGGGATAATTACATTCATACCACATTTTTTTGCAAACTCAACAATTTTATTGCTATCATAGCTTCTGTCGGCAAGTAAATTCTCAGCTTTTATCCCTTTAATGAGAGGGATAGCCATTTTGCAATCAGCTTTGGTACCTTCTGTGATAGTAGTTTTGATCGGCATACCATGCGCATCCACAGCCAGGTGAATTTTGGAATTGAGCCCCCTTTGTGCGATCCATGTCTTGGTTTCCACCCTTTGCTCCTGCTGCATGTGGATGAATTTTGACATGGGACGCATCTATCATTAGCCATTCAAAATCTGGGTCATCTATCAATTCAGCAAGAATCGAATCCCAAATTCCACGATCACACCATCGTTTATACCTTCGATGAACAGCGTTAAACTTGCCATATTGCGGTGGCAAATCACGCCATGGTGCGCCTGTTCGAGTTATCCAAAAACAGGCATTCACAAAAGTTTGATTATCTTTTGCGTTGCTCCCCCCAAGTTCCGATTAATTTCTTGATTATCGGTTCTATTTTAAGCCATTGTTCGGTTTTTAAAATCATGTCTGTTTTGTAAATTATTCATAGTTTTTAAGTTTATTTCATTAATTTAAGAATGTCAAATTTTGTGTAGACACTATCTAAAGGGAGGCTCTTGAAAATGTCTTTATATGAAGTTAGTCAAAAATATGTGGTTTGATGAACGAAATCCACAAAAGCAAGAAAATACGGCAATTAAGAGCAAAAATTTTATTGTTTTGTTTGAAAAATTCTGGTCTGCATATCCGAAAAAAGTAGCTAAACAAGCGGCTTTTAAGGCATTTAACCGAATCAAACCTGACAGCGAAGTAACTCGGGAAATCCTCGAGGGAGTAGCAAAATGGCAGAATTCCGGGAATTGGGCCGATATGCAGTTTGTGCCTAATCCTGCGACGTTTTTAAACGGTCGACGTTGGGAAGACGAAATCCCAAAGAAATCTTATTTTCCTGGCAATCGTGAATTTGTTGACGACGAAGGTTTAACCGTCGAAAGCAGAAAATTTTTGGAAGAAAATCCGCTTTGGAAGCCTGGAACGCCGAAATTCAAGATTTTACGAACGGGGGAAAAAGTCGGGAATTGGCTTGGGAACGGCGGTTACAACATTAGAGGCGAAAAATATGAAAACAAATATGCTCATTTGGGATAAAAAAATTTTTAAAAATCGAGATGTTTTAATTTGATAAAAATTGGTTCTTTTTTAGAAGAATATTATAAAAAACATATAGTAGATAAAAATTATAAAATTCCAGTTTGCAGAGTTTGCGGCGAAGAAATATGCAAAGAGTTATACACTGAAATTTCAGGTGAAAAAACTAGAGTTTTTTCCCAAATAAAATTAATGTCCAAGAGACAAAAATCCCCGACAAAAAAATTATTGAATATATTCATAAAATCGTAATAATTGATAATAAAATTAAAGAAAAATCTGAACAACTTAATTTTCTGGAACAAAAATTAGGAGAAATGGAGAAACTTTTTAAAAAATCAGTCGGCATCAATCATAAAATTTTTACAATGCGTTATATTGACGGCTTAAAAGCCGGCCAAATTTCAAGACGTGTCGGTTATTCGGTAAGAAGTGTCTATCGGGTTTTAGAAACAGGGAATCACAAATAAAATGGTTGGGTTATCTTGCATCACATGGTATAATAAAAGTAGTTTTTGAAATTAAATAGATTTTTTAAATCTAAATTTACTTGATTTTAAAAATTCAAATATTCAAGAATCCGAAGTTAAAAATAAATTAAAGAAAGGAGAGCAATTTTGTGCGAGAATATTTTATTAAACCGAACGAAGATTTACTGGATCCAAAACTTGATCCTATTTTTAAAGCGCTTTTTACATCAAATACCAAAGAATCAAAAGGCGCATTAAAAGATTTCTTGACAGTCTTTATAGAAAGAAAAGTAGTTGAAGTTTCAGTCATGGCCAATGAGAAACCGATTACACACAGCAATGAGAAGCAAATAAGATATGATTTTAACTGTCAGTTTAATAACGGCGAATTAGCTACGGTTGAAATGGCGCTTAAACAAAGGCCTGACGAACTTGTCAGAAGTGAATATTATTTGGCGGAATCATTTACTTCGCAAGAAAATAAAGGGGAAGACAATTATGATGATTTAAAAAATGCTTATCAAATAACTCTTCTTGCTGAAGGCAAAAAGTTTAAAGATGAAGCATTTGTTCATAATTTTAAGTATTACGATGAAAAAAATCGTGTAAGCTTAGAAGGGAAAACGGCAATTATCACGCTCGAAATGAGTAAAATAAAAGAGAAGAATTTATCAAAACCGGATAAAGCAGGAATTTGGGGATTTTTTCTAAAATACGCAAATGATAAATCCAAAATCAATATATTAAACGATATAATTAAATATGAAGAAGGTGTAAAAATGGCAGTACAAGCATTAAGCCGAATAAGTTTAAATCAAGAAATGAGACTTAAAGCAATAAGAGCTCAAAAAATGGTTAAAGATTATTTGAGCGATTGCGCCAGGGCTAAAAAGGAAGGCAGAGCCGAAGAAAGAGCTAA
>BSWA01000003.1:42500-175398 GCA_036245095.1 Candidatus Improbicoccus devescovinae | reverse complement strand
ATTGTTTAGTTGGGAAAGAAGTCTAATATATTTTATGTTTCTATAGAATCGACCTCCCAATAATAGCATTGTTCGAAAGGCGGGCATACGGGCCTGAAATGGGCCTAAACTCTGCGCACATCTTCTGAAATAAGGAGGGCATCCTAAATTTTCCCGAAACTTGGAATCTGGCATATGCACTAGTGAAAGTCTGGCAGAATTTCAGGTTGCGCTGCGTATATATGACATGGAATATTTGCATATATTATAATTTAACAAAAGCTTAATAAATAATTAATTATTTTTGTGGAATATATCTTGAACACAAAGAAAATCTCATTAAAAATTTAATATATTACTTCCAAAAAATATATAGATAGTGTACAATAAACTCGGTTATGGGAATAATTAATCTATTAAGTAGAAAAATACGGGTCTCCAACGCATGAGTGAGAAAATTTTGGATATATGCTATTGAAATGAGCTATTTCGTGAATGATAGTAGACAGGTCTAGAGGAGGGCTTTATACATGCAAGCAATCTTAGGATTAGGTTCTAATTTGGGTGATAAATTAGAAAATCTAAAGTCCGCAATTGACATGATTTCTAATTTAATAAATACCGAACTCGAAAAAGTTTCTAATTTTTATGAAACCGAACCATTTGAAGTTCCAAATGCCCAGGATAGGTATATTAATTGTTGTGTGAAAATTAAAACTACATTAAGTCCTCACGTGTTACTAGGCGCATGTTTTGGCATAGAATCTGCGCTCGGTCGCACTCGCCCATTTACGCATGCATCTAGAATTATAGATATTGATTTACTGTTATATGAAAACACGTCTTGCACCAGCAAAGAACTCACTTTGCCTCATCCAGGAATAAAATTCCGAGATTTTGTTATGATTCCATTAAGAGATATTTGTCCAGATAATAAGTTCGGGAATTTTGATTTCTCAACAGAAATTAACAATCTAGATAGTGTCTATCCAAAATTTGGCATTCTTAAATCGGGCTCAATAACATTTAAGTGAGAAGCGATTTTATTAAATATCATGAAGAATAGGGCTAGTTTTAATATAAATTAAGCTCATCAAATTATTCACATTTCTAAAACCAAAGTTATGTCTGATAATTTTTGAACGTTGGTTATTGCCTCGACTTTTGTGTTTGTGCGTGAGTATTTAATCGTAGATAAAATTGTTTTAAAATGTCGCTTGATTTTCTTATAAAATACTACGAATTCGAGAATTTTAGAATATTTTGCACTTTTAAACTATGCAGCTAAATAATTATAGCTATCCCTAGATATTGTCTAATAAAGCCTTGTGGTATGCAAAAATGACTTCTTTTTGTCGAAGTTCAGGCACGATTGCTTTAATTTTATAATGTTTATTATTCTTGCGTAGACACTACCTAGATTTGAGCCTAACTCAGTTGGTTAAATTTCATCTATTTAAATTCCCCTCAAACTCCAAGACTCGAATCCCCTTCTTGTTTTTATTTGATTAATTTGTATTTACATTTTTTTTTAATTTGATAAAATATTAATATAACTAAAAATGATAAAAAAGGGGTGTTAATTATGAATCAGAAATTACTATTATTATTTACAAATAAATATCTTATTCTTAAGATCTTAAGTTCAACAAATAAAAATGAAATTCAAGAAATATTGTCTAGAAGAAAAATGTATTTTACAGACTCGGAAATCGATGAGTTAATATCAATAATTTTAAACATTATTAAAAATGTAGATTCACAAAATTTACAGGTCTTAAATGAAGAAGAATTAATGCGAATTCATGCTGGTAGCAGCGATAAATCACGTGATGACCCATCGAATGATGCTGTCAGATTAACACCACTTGAATTTATTGGCCGCTGTCTTTCTTTCCCTGTTCGATCCATTTTTTATACCACAGGAGCTGTGATCGCTAGCGTACCTAAAGGTTTAGTAGATGGTTTTTATGATTCTTGGCAGGAATGGGGCCAAGATCATTTGAGAAAGAAAAGAAAAAAACTTTAATTTATAAATATTTAGTCATTTTATAAGGTAGTATAAGGTAGTGATTTTTATGAATGAAATAAAAATTAAAGAAATATTCCAAGACGAAAATAAAGCAAAAAAACTTACAAATGTCATCTCTGCAGAAGAACTAAGAAAAACACTTAAAATTTTTGGATTAATAATTTCTGGTTCAGAAGCGTTAGAGTTAAAAAGAATTATCGACGAAATAAAAAATGAATTTACTCGAGAAGAAAGATTTAATTTAGAAAAAGTTAATGGTGGCGTTAAAGACAATGGGGACTCTAATGAGTCTTTAGAAACTAAATATAAGGGGCCTATTCAAGCTATAGGATATTATGCTAGTCGACCTACATATTATGTTAGTTATGGTCTAGGCAAAACGCCTATTGTAGGTTTAATTTGTTACAATGCGATAAAAGGCGCAATACAGGGGCTTAGAGATACTATGAGAGGGAAAATTCAATAGACCTATCATATACATTGATTCTTTTTGCAAATTTCATCGTCAATGCGGTGCTCGAAACTGCTCACATACAACTAGTATGCTACACGTTTCTGTGCTCATTTTTCCTCTAACTTTGCAAAAATAATTCAGTTTTAGGATAGGTCTATTAAATTTAAAACCTAAGGATGGATATCGAAAAGCAGAAGTCGTTTTTTCATATGTACGTTACTCGGGCCGATATGTAGTTTGTTCCAAATCCCGCAACATTTTTTGAATCAATGTCGTTGGGAAGATGAAATCCCAAAGAAATTTTAATTTCCCTGGCAATCATAAATCTGTTGACGACGAAGGACTAACCGTTTGTTTAGTTTGGAAAGAAGTCTATTCATTCCTTGAGTAATTAAAACTTGACATTTTATGAATAAACTGTTAACATGTTTAAATAGTCAGTATCTCATGAAATTATAAGATTTTAAATATTAAGCAAATGTTCCGAAAAAGTAAGGTGAGTTCGAATGACGGTGGGAAATTTGTTAAATAGCTGACCTTGAAGACGCAAAAAAAGTTTTGAAAAAGCATTTGTAAATCTGAAAAAAATAATTGACGATAGTGAAAAAATCTAAAAGAGAGGGGGAATTTTAAAATGAACTTTGATACAACAATTCGAAAAATCAGCGATGATTTTTCTTTACCAAATTTACCGAAAATCTGGTTATCAGATAATGTTAAACTTCCAAAAAAATTAGTGGCATATATACGCCGTAATTCAGGAAAATTTAAAGACATTAACTTTGCCAAAGGAATTGAAGAATTCAAGGAAAGAACGGCAGGGCAAGTAGCCGGAAAAGTTGCTGAAGAAATATATGTATCATTGTATTCTGAGGATGTCAATACTGTATATAAACAGGTGAAAAAATTAGATTTTACAACTCTAGAAGACGGTGCGGTATTTTATAGCGGCGAAAGAGCCAAAAAAATTGCTTGGTTATATGCTTTAAAAACAGGCTCCAAAGCTATTGAACAGACCAAAGGTGGAATGGTATTTGAGACTTGGGATTGGTTTAATAATGCGTCTCATAAAGTAAAATCCTGGGGGAAGCCTGATCTTGGCAATGACCAATCAATAGTATGGGCCGCGTTATCTAAGGCCTATGCAGGAAAGGCAAAAGGATCAGCAACTGTATTCCAAGAAAAAGTAGGCGAAATTTTTAAAAAATGTGAAAAACCTATGCTTGATAAGAAAGGGATTGAATATAAAATATATGATGTTAAAGAAGTTACAAATATTAAACAATTTATAGCTGAAATTATCAATTAGTCAAAATTCACAAAACAAAATAGGCCTATCCGAAAATATAATCCTATTATTAAGATAAAAAATGGTGATGAAATGAATAACCAAGTAAGTAAGTATAGCTATTCATAAATAAAAAGTTTAAAATATCCTCTTGAATTACTAAGAAAATGCAGAAAAGAATATCTAATTTTTGTGTAAATGGTAAACTGGATTTAAATTTAAGGAGAATTTTACTATGTCATAAAAGGAAATTAGTAAGCACTCCCAAAAATTCAATATTCTCACAAAAAAATAATTTCATCTAAATTTAATAAAAAAATTAACTTGATTTATTTAATATATCTTGCTAGAATGAAATCAATCTTCAGTCTCATAAAAAGTTATTTAGGAGGAGAGTTTGTTGCCCAATATAAAATCAGCTAAAAAACGAGTCAAAATCACTGCAGTGAAAACTTTGAGGAATAAGAGTTTCAAATCAAAACTTAAAACATCGGTAAAGAGTTTTTTAAAATCTCAAGATCCTGCAGAGAAAGCATCTAAATTTTCGGAGGCGATAAGCCTATTGGATAGATCGGTTTCAAAAGGTATAATGCCTAAGAACAATATTGCTAGAAAAAAAAGTGCATTGGCTAAAAAATATACAAATTTTCTTAGTAATGTTCCTAGTTGAATTGTACTAAAATTATTGAGTATTTTTAGTTTTTTATGATTTTCAACCAAGCAATATTAATTTTATGTTAAAATAATATTATTAAGTTGACAAATATAACCCGAAATGTTATCATAACTTAACAAGTTTCATGCTGTTTAAATAGGATTTTAAATCATATGATTTCTTTACTTTATATTTATATATGTATATGTATATTCATGGTGATCGAAATATTATTTATTTTTGTAGAAATTAGATAAAATCATATAATTTTCGGGGGTGTTTTTGAATGGCCATTAAAATAGTTAACATAATTAGTACAATTTTGAATAGCGAAGATCTTCGTGATGATTTTTTGAATTCAAAAAGCCTAGAGGAAGTTTTTGAAATTTGTCGTAAACAAGACGATACCCTTACACATCGGGAGTTTTTTGAATATATATTAGAATCGGTTGTTGTCGCAGGCAATGAAGGGATTGATCCCAACAGCGCCACAAAATATTGCACAAAAGATTCCGAAAATATAGAAGAATTTTGTAAACAACACCCAGAAAAACCCAAAAAACATTTAGGAAAAGCATTTGCTAGTACATTAGCTGCTGCTTTGGTTGGAGTCGCTCCATTTGCGTCTCCGCAGGGTGCATACGCTGCTTCGACTCCATCTAATGCGCATCGTGTTAAGGCCGAAACAAAACAGACCACGTACGGTACAACAGCAGTTGCTGCGATCACTGTAGGAGGGTTAGTCATCGGCGCGGGCCTCGGTGCTTTGGTTGCAAGTTGTGTGCAGAAACGTACAGATAATGGATTGCATAGTGTTCCGGGATTAGACTCGTTGGGTGCATTTCTCAGTAGAATGAGAGACACCGATGGAAAGACGATTGCGGATTTTTATAAAACAGCGTTGGGTGATATAGCTCTATTTAAGTCGCTTATTGCTTTGAGTGTGGGTGAGCCGGATGATCCGAATAACCATAGATATGCAATACAATTAATAGTAAAATTTAACGAAAAATTTAAGAATGTAGATCCAGAAAATATAAAATCAACCAAACTGAATGAAGTAAGTATAAAAGCTGCATTGGCAACTGTAAAAACAAAATTAAACGAGTGGGGAAAAGATCAAAAAAAGAAAGAAAATATTGATAGCGTGAAAACTGCAGTTGTTAGTTTGTTTGATGAGTTGGCTAAGATTACTTGGGAGTAATTAGTTAGGATAAATGAAATAGGTTAATATTAATTTTCGCGTTTGATTGGCTATAAATAGTCGGACTTTGTTTGGTATGAAATTTAAATTCCAAAAAGACAGGTATATAATTTATGACGCATAAAAAAAGGGTTATGTGTGCAATGAGCGGCGGGGTTGATAGTTCGTGCGCAGCTGCATTGCTTCTTAAAGAGGGATTCTCTGTAATTGGCGCTACATTTAGGTTATTTGCACAAGAAAATGAAACTGAAGTACCTATGAGTATACAAGATGCACATAAAGTTGCGCATATTTTAGGGATTCCTCATATTGTAATAGATATGATTCCCGAGTTTGCTGAGTTTGTTATAAAGCCATTTATTAGTGAATATGTACAAGGCCGGACACCTAATCCATGTATTAATTGTAACAAATATATAAAATTTGGGAAGGCTTTGGATATAAGTAAGAGCATGGGTTGCGATTATATCGCAACGGGGCACTATGCTAGAATTGGATATGATTCAAATATAAATAGATATCTTGTTAAGAAATCGTTGAATTCGAAAGACCAAAGTTATTGTTTTTATACGTTGAGTCAAGAACAGTTGTCGAAAATTATATTGCCGCTTGTAGGATTCGAAAAATCTGAAGTTCGGAATATGGCTAGGTCTTTTGGATTGCCAGTATTTGATAAGCCCGAAAGTCAGGATATTTGTTTTATAAAAAATAATTATGTTGATTTTATTGAAAATTACCAAAATGTTGATAATTTGATCGGTAATTTTATCGATGAAGACGGTAAATTTTTGGGGAAACATAAAGGCCTGCATAGATATACTATTGGCCAAAGGCGAGGACTCGGGTTGTCTTTTGGAAGTCGTGCTTATATAAAGTGTATAGATTTTGCAACTAAAAACATAATAATTTCGTACAAAACGCCTCCTGTTAATAATTTTTTGATCGCTAAAAATGTAAATTTTGTTTTATATGACAAATTTCCTGGCTGTAATATGGACGGTGTTGACGTCTTAGCACGAACTCGATATAATTGTACTGAATATCCTGCGAAAATTGTGCCTGAACGTGAAGATAAAATTCGGGTAAAATTTAACGATAGTATTAAATTTATTGCGCCTGGTCAATCTGTTGTTTTTTATGATAAACTTGATAAAGAAACTCTTGTAGGCGGGGGTATAATTATGTGAAATTTGTGTATTTTTAAATTATAATCCGAATAAATTTAGTGCAATTTTACTAATATTAAGTTCTGAAACACATCCTGTTTCTAGAATGGTTCCGTAATTTAAAATAAGATATTTTGTTGCATATTTTTTTATTTTAGCTAAATCGTGAGATACTAGTAAAATCGGCATGTGATGTGTATTCCGCATTAGTGTCAGTAAAGAATAAAAAGCATCAATTCCTCGTTGGTCTAAACCGGACGATGGTTCGTCTAATATTAGGATATCTGGCTTGGGTTCGAGTGCGAAAATTAGTAAAACTTTTTGTAATTCTCCTCCAGATAAGTTCCCTAGTGATTTGTGAATTAAATTTTCACAATTGAATTTTTCAAGTATATGATTTATTTTTGTTATTATTGTACGTTTATAACCTATCCAGCACGGGAGATTTGTTAAATTTAGACTAAAAAAATCTAATACCGTCATTGGAATATTTTTATCGAATACTAAACCCTGAGGTACATACCCAATTTTGGGGTTAAAAATTTTTTTGCCTGTACTGTCGAAAAAAATAATTTCGCCTATTAGATTTGTTCGATTTAAAATCGTTTTTACCAATGTAGTTTTGCCTGCTCCGTTTGTACCAATAATCGCAAGAATCTCACCGTGATATGCCGAAAACGAAATTCGGTTTAGTATATATTTATTACTAATTTTAACCGATAAATTTTTGATTTTTATACTACATTGGCATTTTTTTTGCGTCATTTTTATTCCTTTAATCCTAGTTGTTTGTGGCTAAAATTTGTGTTAGTGTTAAAAAATTATTTTTCATTGCTGTAATATACGCGTCTTTATTTAGCTCTCCCGAAATTATTGCATCTAGAGTTTTAATAGCAACTCCTGTTTCTTTCGAGATTATACTTGCAGTTTTGCTTTTATATCCAGATTCTACTATTAAATATTTGGCATTTATTTTTTTTATGTTCTCAATAGTATTAGAAATATCTTTGGCAGAAAGTTCAGTATCGTGTTCGTCGGTTATTATCAGCGGAATCTCAAGATTGTACTCTTTTGCTAGATACGAAAATGAAGAATTATTAGTAATAATATATTTGTTTTCTATGTTGTCAAGTAAAAAATGACCTTGTTGCTGAAGATCTTTTAATTTTTTTATATAATTTTCTTTGTTTTCTTGGATTTTTTCAGAATATTTTGGTAAAATTTCACATAATCCTGAGGCGATATTTTCTATTTGGTTAATATGATTAAAAATAGAAAGCCATATATGGGAATTATATTCAGAATTATGTTCATGTTCTTCAGATTCCTCTTGACTTTCGTGTTCTTCATGTTCTTCATGTTCTTCGTGTTCTTCGTGTTCTTCTTGGTTTTGAATTAAGTCTATTCCTGGGCTAGAATCTATTATTTTTAATTTTGGAGCTTTTGTAATTATATTTTCAATGAAATTTTCCATCCCGGCACCATTAATTACTAGTGCTTCGGCCTCTTCTGCATATTTCATAGTACTGTTTTGAAGCACAAAATCATGAAGACATCCTTTGTGTTCTTGTGAAATATTAATAATTTCTATGTTTCTAATGCCATCTAATATGTTAATAGTAGCTATATGAATAGGATAAAATGAAGTTAATATAACCGTGTTTTTGGCTTTATCGCAACTTGTAAATATAAATAAACAAAAAAAAGCTGATAAAATAATAAATAATTTTTTCATGAAAACTCCTAAATATTTTTTAATATAAAAACTGTTTATATTTAATAAATTAAATAATTATTCCACCGTTGGGGCTTATAACCTGGCCTGTGATGAAATCTGCATGTTCTGATAGAAAATATATAATTTTTGATATGTCTTCTGGAGTGCCTAATCTTCCTAATGGAGTGTCATATATCAACATTTTTTTGGTTGTTTTATCTAAATTTTTATTCATATTCGTATTTATTATGCCCGGTGCTACGCAATTTACTCGTATATTTGATGGTCCTAATTCTTTTGACAATGCTTTTGTAAAACCAATTACTGCTGCTTTTGATGCCGAATAATGGACCTCCATCGAGGCGCCAGTTAGCCCCCATATAGAAGAAATATTTATTATTACTCCATATTTTCTAGGGATCATGTTTTGAAGGGCAATTGATGTACAATTGAACATACCTCCTATATTTGTATCAAAAAGATGATGCCATTCTTGTTCTGTAACAAATTGGAAATTTTTTTGTAAGCTTATGCCTGCATTATTGATCAAAACGTCTATTTTTTGGAAATTTTTTATAGCTTTTTTGTACATATTTTCTACTTCAGTTAAATCCCCAACGTCTGCTTTGATTATAATTCCATCGGCGCCTATAGAATTTATTGTTTTTAGGACTTCTTTAGCATGCGATTCGGATTTGTTGAAATTTAAAATTATGTTAAATCCCGACTTCGCGAATTCAATCGCAGTTGCTCGGCCTATGCCATGCGAGGCTCCTGTAATTAATACTGTTTTTTTCATAATTTTAAATCCTTAATATTTATTATTATATTGCTCAGGGCTGCCAAAATATTACTCACACCGCCAGAAATATCGCTTTCAATATATAAAACCAGCATGGGTTCGTGTATGCTTTTTCTTAGTATGCACCAGCCCATATGATCGGAATTTTTAAAATTTAATCTTATTCCTTCTGGATTATTACGAACAATTTCGCAATTTTTAATATTAATATAATCTTTTTTTAATTTTTGTATAATATTACGGGCCTCATATATCGGAGTATTTTTATTTTTTAATTCTATTCTTATTTCTCTGGATTCTTTGGAAATTTTAAAATCTTTAATTAAATCTGAAAGAGTCTGGTTTTCTTGTTTTAATTTTATACATTCAATCGCAACTTTAATCCCAAAATAAGCACCGTCATCTATAAAATCATGATCCCGAAACGCAATGTGACCTGAAGTTTCTATGGCTAATGGACAGTCTAAGCCCGATTTATTTAGCTGTTTTGCTGCATTTATTACATTAATATATCCTCTTTTATGTCTAAATTGCAGTCCGCCTAAACTTGTGATGAAATCTTCGAGATAATCTGAGACAACGGAATCAGTAACTATGACTGTTCCTGGGTTGTAATATTGCCGTAATACTAATGCGGACGCCAATGCTAATAATGAATTTTTACTTATAATCTGGCCTTTTGAATCGATAATACCTATTCTGTCAACATCAGCATCGAATATTATACCTAAATCCGCATGAGTGTCAAGCACAATTTTGCGAACATATTCCAAAGCTTGCATATCATCGGGATTAGGAGCATGCACAGGAAAATTACCATCTGGTTCTAATAAGACACTGTGACTTACGTCGGCTCCAAGAACTTTTAGAACTTTTTCAGCGAAAAAACCGCCTGCTCCATTACTAGCATCTACAATTATTGAGAGATTTTTAAACGGTTTTTGTTTATTATTACTAAAAGTATCTGTAACCAGTTTAATTAACATATTACAATATTTACTTATAATATCAGCGTGCTTGACTTGCCCGATCTTGTAATTATTATTATTTAATATATTTTTATTTTGAGCGAATTTTAAAATTTTTTGTATATCTTCACTTTGTAACGAACCATTATCTGAAAAAAATTTAAGCCCATTATATTCCGCCGGCATATGACTTGCAGTAATTTCAATCGCGGCACTGCAAGATAATAATTTAACTGCCATAGAAATAGCAGGCGTCGATGCTAGTTGGCAGTCATATACAAAAATGCCTAAAGATCTGAACATATTTATTATTATATTTTTTATACGTGTATTACTTATCCTAGAATCTGTTCCTATACTAATAACTTGATTTTCAAACCTAATATCTTTTTCTTCATGAATCCAAGTTGCAAACCCGAAACAAATTTTCTTAAGAACATCGGTAGTCAATTCTGAAGCTTTTGCTCTAATATCAGATCCGCTTTTGAATTTTTCAAAATTAATATCAGACATATATTTCACCGGCCTTAAATTTTAATTAAATAATTTTAATTAAATCTCCATTATTTTTTAATATATGTGCTTCAGGAACAAATCCACGTACCATAGTAAGTGGATAAATTATGCTCCCTCGCCCGACGATGCTACCAGGATTTACAACAGCGTTGCATCCTATTTCGACGTTATCTCCTAAAATCCCGCCAAGTTTTTTAACGCCTGTCTCGATTAATTCTGAACCTATTTTTATTTTAATGTTTTTTTTATCCGATCTAACATTTGAAATTATAGCTCCTGCTCCTAAATGCGATTTATATCCTAAAATCGAATCTCCTACATAATTAAAATGAGGAACTTTTGTTTTATTAAATAATATGCATTTTTTTAATTCCGAACTAGTTCCTACAATTACTTTTTTGCCTATTATAACCGAACCCCTGATATATGCGCCATATTTAATTTTTGCATATTCATCTATTATACTAGGGCCAAGTATTTCTGAATTTTTATTTACTTCCGAATTATATGCAATCCATACATTTTCATTTATTTTTTGGTACTTGTTTTTGGGCAATTTGCTACCTAAATTCAAAATATACTCTTCTAAATTATTTAATACTTCCCATGGATACACAAATTTTTCAAATAAATCACTACTCAATGTTTGTGACAAATCTAATATATTTTTAAACATAATTTTATCTAATTCTAACACAAATTTTTACTCCTCGAATTAAATTGATTTGAAATTGGCAACCAAACAGTGACTACGCTTCCTTTATTGAGTTCGCTTTCGAATTTTATTCTACCACCACATAGCATAAGTAAATGTTTGACCGATGATAATCCAATCCCGAAACTAGTATTATCTGAATTATTCGCATCAACTACATAGCCTTTTTTGAAAATTTTATTAATATCTTCCTTGGCTACGCCGATCCCATTGTCTGCTATTTTTATAATTCCAAAGCCATCTTGCTCGCGTACTGATATGTTTATGCTGCCATTGTGATTATTATATTTAACTGCATTTTCTAAGATATTTAAAATAATTCTCCAAAAATTATTTTTGTTAATTTGCACAAAAACTTTTGGTTTTTCGTCAAAATTTAATGATATTTTTTTTTTGTCTGCCAATATTTTTATGCTTGTGCAAATTGAATGAATTTCTTTACAACAATTTATAGACTCGTTAATTTCAAAGTTAATGAAATTATCTTTGGGTTTATACCTGAAATAATCAAATAATTTTTTTTTAATATTAACTTTGGATCTATTTTGACTTAATACTTGTTTCCCAGCTAGAATTTCACTTATCATGTGCGCCATTCTTTCTGACTCGGATTTAATAATATCTAAATATTCTGAATTTTTGGCCGAATCAAAGTTATTATCCCTGATAATTTCAACGAAACCTATAATACTCGTTAATGGAGACCGTAAATCATGAACTAAATTTAATATATTTTTTTTAGTATTATTTTTATATGTTTCATATTTTTGTTTTAAATATTTAATATAAAAGTAAAATAAAATTAATAATAATATAATAATTCCAAAATTAAAACTCATAAAAACCCTCATAATTTTTAATTTGCCATCGCAACTTTTGCGAGTTCTTCAGATGATACAATTCTGTATCCGATGCCTCTGACAGTTATCACATATTTAGGATTATCGGCTTCATCTTCGATTTTTTTGCGCAGATATCTAATATGAACATCGACAGTGCGAGCATCGCCACAAAAATCAACAGCCCAAACGTGAGACATCAATTGCTCTCGAGTGAGAACCTTGCCGCCTTCATTAATCAGATTGACTAATAAATCAAATTCTTTCATAGTCAAATTTAGGTACTTTTCACGTTTCATAGCGGTTCTATTTGACAAATTTATTTTAATATCCCCAATACTGATCTCATCGTTTTGTATATATTCATTTGAAAAAGAATTTTTTCTTTCAGTAACAGCTTTAACTCTGGCGATTAATTCTTTAACACTAAATGGTTTTTTTATATAATCTGAAACACCCATTTCCAAAGCCACAACGCAATCGACTTCATCAGTTTTTGCCGTAAGCATAATAACAGGAATGCATTTTGTTTTTTTGTCTATTTTAAGGCGTCCCCACACGGCTAGACCGTCCATAGGGGTCATGATCCAGTCAAGAATTACGACATCTGGAGTTTTCCGTGTTATAGCATCTAATAAATCCAGACCATTGGAAAAATGATGAACTTCAAAATTATTCTCTTTTAAAGCTACTGAGACCAATTTCCTAACACTATGATCATCATCCACGAGATAGACTAATCCTAGAGTTGTTACTGATTGCATTGCAAACACCTCTTACAAATAAAATTTAATAATTCGAATTTTAGCAAGCCTACATTTAATTGTAAAGTTTTTTTAAAAAAAATTTAATTTTTATAATTTATTAAAAAAATTAATATTTATCTTGCTTTTTTAATATAATAAAATATAATAATAGTAAATTTTCTCTGGATTAAAACAAGTTTAAAATCATAGCCAGTAAACATATGAGTTTTATATTCATGATGCCTCGAATAGCTGATTTTGTGATATTACATGTTTAATAATAATATATTTTTTGATGAGGTGTTCATAATTTTATTACCTAAGTGGCATGACTTGCCTTTATTTTTGAAACATTCAGATATAAAAGTTTATTATAATTTGCTGGCTGAAAAACAGAATCAACTTAGATTTAAGCGCTTTATAGATATATCGCTTTCGATATTTTTATTAATATTATTAAGTCCAGTATTTTTGTTTGTTATTATATTAATAAAATTAGATTCTCCAGGGAAAATATTTTTTAAACAAGAAAGAGTAACACAATTAGGTGAAAAATTTTATATTTTTAAATTCAGAACTATGTATGAATATGATTCGAAAATAAAATGTGAAATTACATTTAAAAATGATAAAAGAGTCACTAGGATTGGTAAATTTTTAAGAAAATTTAGAATAGATGAATTCCCTCAATTATTGAATATTTTAAAGGGCCAGATGACTTTTGTAGGGACACGACCAGAAGTGTTTGTTTTTATTAATGAATATTCTCCTGAGATGTATGCAACTTTGCTCTTACCGGCAGGCCTTGTTTCTATGGCAAGTATT
Organism: Candidatus Improbicoccus devescovinae; assembly: GCA_036245095.1. Taxonomy (GTDB): domain Bacteria; phylum Bacillota; class Clostridia; order Oscillospirales; family Acutalibacteraceae; genus Improbicoccus; species Improbicoccus devescovinae. The sequence continues at coordinate 161,492 of BSWA01000003.1, read as the reverse complement.
GAATTTAAAGATGAGGTTGATATAATCAAGGAGTCCAATTATATGCAGGTTTATACGGATGAAATATTGCCTAAAAAAATGGAATATAATTTAGATTATATAAAAAAATTTAACGTATTTCAAGATTTTAAAATTATGTTTATGACGTTAATAAAAATTTTTAATTAAACTTGTTCGGGAGGTTATAATTTTGAGGAATATCAAGTTTTCTCCGCCTGATATCACAGAAACAGAAATAAGTTATATTACTGAGGTTTTAAAATCAAATTGGATTACAACTGGAACAAAAACTAAAGAATTCGAAACAAAATTAAGTGCGTTTTGCACAACAAATAATACAAAATGCATGAGCTCAGCAACTGCATGTCTTGAAATGACTCTTAGATTGCTAGGTATCGGTCCAGGCGATGAAGTAATAACTACTCCGTATACATATTCGGCAACATGCAGTGTTATATACCATGTAGGCGCCCGGCCAATTATGGTAGATTTAGCACCGGATTCTTATGAAATGGATTACAATTTGTTAGATTCTGTCATAAATTCTAACACAAAAGCTATAATTCCAGTTGATATTGGTGGGATTTTGTGCAATTATACTAAAATTATAAATATATTAGAATCACACAAACATATTTTTTCTTTTAGTAATAATATACAAAAAAATATAGGAAGAATTGCGATTATTGCTGATTCTGCACATTCTCTTGGATCAAAATATAAAAATATCGCAAGTGGTTCATGGGCTGATTTTACAGTGTTTTCTTTTCATGCAGTTAAAAATTTAACAACAGCTGAAGGCGGCGCTGTTACTTGGAATCCTAAATTAAATTTAAATGATAATGAAATTTATGATTATCTTTCATTATTGTCTTTACATGGTCAGAATAAAAATGCTTTGCAAAAAAGTATTGTAGGAAACTGGGAATATGATATAATATTACTAGGTTATAAATGTAATATGACAGATATTCATGCGGCAATTGGGTTGGCACAATTTGAACGTTTTGGTGCATTGCTACAAAAAAGAAAAAAAATCGTGGAAATTTATAATCAAATTTTACATAATTCTCAGGTCAAAATATATCAGGATAGTGGAAAATCAGGGGATTCATCTAATCATTTGTATATTTTAAATTTAGTATCTAAAACAGAAGATTGTAGAAATGAAATTATTCTTAAAATGGCGGAAATAGGAATAACTACAAATGTTCATTATAAACCATTGCCAATGTTCACAGCTTACAAAAAAAAGGGATTTGATATAAATTTTTTCCCAAATTCTTACAAAATGTACGCAAATGAAATCACACTACCTCTTCATACTTCTATGAGTTGTGATGATGCAGAATATGTAGCGGTTAATTTCAAAAAAATATTGGAAAAAAATAAAAATTAAATTGAAAGAATTGTGTAAAATTAATAATAAAAATGTAATTAATAATAAATTTTTGTTTATATTTATAAAAATAAAAAATATACTAAATTCTATAATTTTCAATGTTAGTTTATTTCGTACAATGTACATAGTTTTTTCTTTTTTTGAAATGATAGTAATCGTAGATATTTGGGCATTTTATACAAAATGCACAATTCTTATTTGGGGTTTTTGTATGATTTTATATCTTATGAAAACTCCAGATAAATTAAAAATAGAATACAAAAATATTATTTTATTATTCGTATTTTTAGGGATTGTGACGTCATTTTTAAATATTTCTTTAGATTTTTTAAAGAATTTATCATTTGTTTATCACAGTATTATATGTTTTTTTATATTTTTTGGTATGAAACATAATACAAGTCAGATTAATATAAAAAAAGAAATAAAATTTTTGTCTATATTTTTTGTGCTATTTTCAACTTTGTTTTCTTTGATAGGAATATTAATTTTATGGTATAAGCCCGAGTTGTGTATCTTTGGCTATAAAATCGCGTTTTCTCAAGATAGGTTTTTAGGATGTTTTACTAACTCTAATTTGTCGGCATTTGTATCGGTAATTTCAATAATTTCTTCTAATATATTATATGATTTTTATTTAAATCATACAAAAAAAATAATTTATAAATTAATTTTAAATTTTTGTATATTAGTAAATATACTGAGTTTATTTTTCACGGATTCGAATGCCTCATTTGTTTATATAATAGTGTACATAATAGTAAGAGTTTTTATATCAAATTTATTGAAATATTCTTATTTTCGAAAAGCGAAATTTCCTCTTGAAATATTATTTTTAATAATTTATACTACAATAGTAATTTCTGCATCTATTTTGTTAAGAAGTACATCACAAAGACTGATGTCGTATGTAACTAATGTTCATAAATTAAAAAATTCGGTCCCAGATGATTATTTGTTGAAAGATTTTGATATAGACAAAAATGATAATGTAAAACTTGGAAGACAAAATTATGATATAAGTAGCGGGAGATTTATATTATTTAAACAAGGCGTAGAAATATTTAAATTTCATCCTATTTTCGGAATTGGTAGAGGTAATTTGATGAGGTTTTCTAAGTATTATTTTGATAATGGGCTTATATTTTCTGATTTGCATAATTCTTATTTGACAATTTTAGTTTCTTATGGTATAATAGGATTTACGATTTTTGCGATATTTTGCATAATAATCGTTTTAGCTATATTACGACAGATTTTTGAAAAAAAATATTCTCAAAATTCGTTGATTTTGATTAAATTATTTTCTGGAATTATTGCTTATCTAGCATATGCGATGTTTGAAAAAGCGATTTTCTCAGAAATATCTTTTATGTCAATATATTTTTGGTTAATATTAGGTTTTGCTTGGGCGTTTATTAAAAAATAAAAAAGAGGTTTTTATGGTGTTTGAACAAAAAATAATAGAAACAATAGAAGAATTTGGTATGTTCGATAATTTAACAAATTTAATCGTAGGAGTTTCAGGTGGATCGGATTCTATTTCTTTGCTTTATTTTTTGTTTAATTATTCTAAAATCAGAAATATTAATTTATATGCAGCTCATGTTAATCATAATTTGCGAAAAGAGGAGAGTGATAGAGATCAATTTTTTGTTAAAAATTTTTGTGATAATTTAAAAATTAAGTTATTCATAAAATCGATAGAAATAAATGAAATTCGAAAACACCAGCATACGGGCATAGAAGAATGTGGCCGAAATGCGCGTTATGATTTTTTTAAAAAAATATCAAATAATTTGTGCAATTCTAAGATCGCTACGGCGCATACACTTTCGGATTCGATTGAGACTATAATTTTTAATTTCGCTCGGGGAACGGGCTTAAAAGGTATGTGCGGTATTCCTGCTGTGCGTGAAAATATTATTAGGCCTATGATAAAAGTTACTAAAGATGATATTAAAAATTACATAAAAAGTAATAATATATCATATATTTCGGATAGTTCAAATTTTTCTGTTGATTATGCCAGAAATAAAATAAGATTAACAGTTATTCCGGTTTTAAAAGAAATTAATTCATCTTTTGATAAAAACAGCTCGCGTTTTATTAACCAAGTACAAAAAGACGATTTTTTTTTATGCAATATAGCTAAAAAAGAAATGAGATATTTAAATAATAATTTTAATATATTTTCGATAAGAAATATTCCTGAAGCTATAAGATCCAGGGTGTTAAAATTAATTTTAGAAAAGATTTCTGATATGAAAAATATTAATTATACACATGTAGATTTAGTATTAAAATTTATAAATAAATTTAATCAATTTTCAAATAATAATGTGCTGACACTTCCGGGAGGAATTCAAATTGGAATATTGAACAATAATTTGGTTAATTTAAACAAAAAAATGTCAAAAGAAACAATTTTCGTTAATAGAGGAACGAAACACTTGACAATGTTAGATAAACGAAATAAAATAAAATTAGAACGTAGGAAGGAGGAAAATGTTTTTTTAAATAATGATAATAATATACTTGCAAAATTTGAATTAAAAGGTAGTATTACTGAATATGTTTTTAGAACTCGTTTACCTGGCGATATTTTTTCTCCTCCAAAAAGAGGTCATACAAAAACTTTGAAGAAATATTTCACTGAGCTGAAGATCCCGGTTGCTTCGCGCAATAGTATCTGTGTTTTGGCTAGAAAGCAGGAAATTGTTTGGATCGAAAATATCGGAGTTTCTAATAATTATTTATCTGATGAAAATTCTAAAGAAATTGTTAGTATTAAACTAAAAAATGAATGTTAATGTATTTTATTTTATTAATTCTACGGTTTCGGATTTTTAATAAAAGATTAGGCATTTTATATCTAGGAGTGAAAACTAATTGAATAATAATAATAATAAAAAAAGAATACCAAGAAATATGATAATATTTTTAGGAATTCCTATTTTGATAATACTTATATCAACTTTATTCAACAGCTTGATGCCGAAAGATACAACTAAGTATTCGCAAATTATTAATCGGTTTAGGCAAATGGAAGTAGTTGAATATAGCATGAATCTTGGGTCTGGAGACTTAAAGATACTGCTTAAAGACAAACAAGAAATTAAGTATACTGTTCCGAGTGTCCAACTTTTTTATGATGATATAAAAATTTATGTGGATGAATATAATAAGAAAAATCCAGATAATCCAATGGTTTATAATTTAACAAAAGCAGCGGAAACCTCTTGGTTTGTGAACGCGTTTACATTTGTTGTACTTCCTATGATAGTTATAGGTATCATGGGCTGGATATTATTGCGAAAAATAACTGTTATAGGTGGCGATGCAACGCGGTCGTTTTCGTTTGGGAAAGCCAAACCTAAAGCCAATGACAACGGTGACAGAAAGACTACGTTTGCTAATGTTGCAGGTGCAGATGAAGAAAAAGAAGAATTAGCAGAAATTGTAGATTTTTTAAAATCTCCTAAAAAATACAATGATCTAGGGGCTCGAATTCCGAAAGGCGTATTATTAATTGGGCCTCCTGGGACTGGCAAAACTTTATTAGCTCGCGCGGTAGCAGGTGAAGCGGATATTCCGTTTTTTTCAATGTCGGGCTCGGATTTTGTTGAAATGTTTGTAGGTGTAGGAGCATCTAGAGTACGCGATTTATTTGAACAGGCTAAAAAGAGCAAGCCTTGTGTTATTTTTATAGATGAAATCGACGCTGTCGGAAGACGTAGAGGGGCCGGATTAGGCGGGGGTCATGATGAACGAGAACAAACATTAAATCAACTTTTGGTGGAAATGGATGGATTTGGCACTAACGAAGGTGTTATAATGTTAGCAGCAACAAATCGGCCAGACATATTAGACCCTGCTCTTATGAGGCCTGGGCGGTTTGACAGGAACGTTGTTGTTGGATATCCAGATGTAAAAGGTCGAGAAGAAATATTGAGAATTCATGCTAAAGGTAAGCCGTTTGACAGTGAAGTCATGTTGAAAACAATAGCGAAATCGACTGCTGGGTTTACGGGCGCAGATTTGGAAAATTTATTAAATGAATCGGCTTTATTGGCGGCTCGGCGGGGCAAAAACTTGATTACGTCCCAAGAAATTCGGGAATCAACTGTTAAAGTATTAATAGGTACTGAGAAAAAATCCAGGCTAATAACAGACCGCGAGAAAAAAATGACTGCATATCATGAAGGCGGGCATGCAATAGTTACCTATTTTTGCCCTACGCAGGATCCTGTTCATGAAATTTCGATAATTCCTAGAGGTTTAACCGGAGGGTATACATTATCTATTGCTGAAAAAGATGAAATGTGTACATCTCGCACAAAAATGTGTGAATATATCACAGTGGCTTTAGGTGGTAGAATTGCAGAATTTCTTATTTTTGGTGAAATTTCTACCGGTGCTTCTAGTGATATAGAACATGCAACGAAAACGGCTAGATCGATGATTACAAAATACGGAATGAGTGAGACGTTGGGCCCCATTTGTTATAATAATGATAGTAGCGATATTTTCATAGGGCGTGATATGGGACATTTTAAAACTTACTCGGAACATACTGCAGCGGAAATTGATTTAGAAACTAAAGACATTATAAAAAAATGTTACGAAAAATCTGAAAATATATTAAAAACACATATGAAAGAACTTAATTTAGTTGCTGATTATTTGATATCACATGAAAAAATAAACGGGGAAGAATTCTCAAATATCATGCGTGGCGCTATAGATTAAAAATTGAGTACTCTTAAAGAAAGGAAGGTTAATAAAGGAAGGATGAATTTATGGAAGAAAATTTTAATAATAGTAAAGATCAGGAAAATGTTATATTTACAAAATATTACGATAGCTCATATGAGGAGTCCAGTGAGAAACTTATGAAAGAACCTGAAATCATAAATTATACAAATAATACTAGAAAAAATAAAATATTAATAAGAATAATATTGGTGTTAATTGCATTTTTGATATTATTTGGATCTGCTTTAATGTACCTTTGGCAGACTGGTGATATAAATTTTTCAAGTATAATTAATAATGTTCGTAATAATTCTAGCAACTCGGATTCGTTGATTAGTTTTGAGGATTCGCCAGAGGGCGAAAATGCTCTTTCAGCTGAACAAATATATGAAAAAGTTAATAAGTCAGTTGTGGGAGTCGCAATGTATGATTCCGATGCAGATATATTTTCAGATTTGGCAGGGCAAGGTTCTGGAATTATATTGAGCGAAGATGGTTATGTTGTTACAAACGCGCACGTCATAGGTACATCGGCCAAAAATAGAATTACAGTCATTTTTAAAGATAGTGAAAAAAGCGAAGAAGTTGAATCTAAAATAATAGGATTTGATAAAAAAACTGATATAGCTGTTTTGAAGATCGATAAAAAAAACTTGCAACCCGCAAAATTTGCTGATTCGTCTAAAATAAAAACTGGTTCCGTGTGTTATACTCTTGGGAATCCTGTTGGATTGGATTTTTATAGTTCTTTGACAAAAGGAATAGTTTCAGGTGTAGAACGTTCTGTCAATAAATCCGAGGTAAAGTATATTCAGACAGATGCGGCTATTAATCCTGGGAATTCAGGAGGTGGCCTTTTCAATTGTTATGGCTACGTTATTGGGATGAATACTTGGAAACTTCGATCTGTAGAAATTGAAGGTATAGGTTTCGCGATACCATCTTCTAAAATTCAGGAAATTGCAAATGCTATAATTAAAAAAGGTTATGTTCCTAATAGGCCGAAACTCGGTATGACATGTAAGATGGTGAGCTCAGCGCAGGCGCAGCATTATAATATTCCTGAAGGTCTTATAATTATTGATATAAATAAAAACAGTGATTTGAATTCTAAAGGCGTTTTGAAAAATGATATAATTACTCATGTTAATTCTAAAAAACTTACAGAGTTCGATGTTTTGAGTGAGGAAATTTCTAAAAACAAGGTCGGTGATGCTATTACTCTGACAATATATCGGAGGCCAAAATTATTGTCAAGTGATGAACCAAAAACATTTAATGTACATGTTATTTTAATAGAAGATAAAAATGAAATAACAGATAATATAAGATAATTTTCATCTAGGATGTGTTATAATTTATGGGATGTGTATTTTGTGATATTATACAAAAAAAAATACCTGCAGATATAATATTTGAGGATGATTTAACAGTTTGTTTTAAAGATGCTAATCCAGTAGTTCCATTTCATGTATTATTTATACCGAAAGAGCATATCAGCTCTGCTTTGGGAATTAATTTTCAAAATAGTAAAATAGTTGGAAGAATTTTTGAAAATATATCTAAAATAATTGAACAGTACTGTCCTAATGGTTTTAGAGTTGTTTCTAATTGTGGCAGCGATGCAATACAAAGCGTTATGCATCTTCATTTTCATATTTTGGGAGGACAAAAACTTCGTTGGCCTCCGTGTTAGATTCTGATATGAATGAAAATTCTATTGTTAAATTACCTGTATTAATTTTCAGTTTTTCGTTTGTGTTAACTTTAATATGCATTACGTTTTTATCTGTTGATGTTGTAATTTATTGCTCTGTAGTATTTGGTTTATTGGCTATTTTGAATAAGTTTTTGTTTAAAAATAATTATTTTTTAATTGTGTTTTTGGCCGGAATATTGGCGATATCTGTATTTTTTATTAATTTTTATACCAAAATTAAACCTATTTTAAATCTTAAAAAAGAGAAATTGATAGTTACAGGTTTGATTATTGAAAATCCTTACCAAATTGATGATAAATTTTATTATTTGCTTAAAGTTTATAATGTGGAAAATTTCAAAAAAATACCTTCGTTTAAATTGGAAATTATTTCTCCTGTATTTAATGATTTAGAGATCGGTGATAAAATAAAGGCTAATATAAATTTAATTCCTAATGAGAATTTTAATACTAAAATTAATTATTATTCTAGAAATATTTATAAATTTGCATATTTTAATAATTATAATAAAATACAAATTATTGAAAATACCAAAGAAGAATATTTTTTACAAAAAAATTTATTAATTAAAAAAAAAATTCAAGAAAAAATAAATGAGTTATTTGATTTTCAAACTGCTCCATTTATAAGTACTCTTTGGTTTGCAGAATATCATGAAATTAATCGTAATTTAAAAGAAAAATTCTCAAATTTGGGTATTGCATATTTATTAGTAATGTCTAATTTGCATGTTTTTATATTAGTATCTTTTTGGTATTTTTTATTTTATTTTTTATTCAAAAAAAAACAAATATCTGAGATTTTATGTATTTTAGTAATTATTTGTTTTATGTGTATAACATGTTTCAGACCTAGTATAGTTAGAATTGGCATAATAAACATAATTCGGTTATTAGGTTCTATATTTTTTAGAAGATCTTACCAATTAAATTCGCTAGCTATTTCAATTTTTATATTAATTATTATAAATCCTAATTCTTGTGTAGATTTAAGCCTATGGTTTTCTATTGCAGCTACATTAGGGAATTTAGTTAGCCCAAAAAAATATTTTAAATACAAAAAAATAAAAGCAATTTATAAATATTTGTTATTTAATATTTTTAGTTCTATATCAGTGTCAGTTTCAACGTTACCGTTATTAATTATTTATCTAAAAAGAATATCTTTTTTGTCAATTATTATTAATATTTTTGCAATCCCATATGTTTCGGTTTTATTAATATTAAGCATGTTGTCAATTTCAATAAATTTTTTTGCAAATTTGAACATTTTTGTTAATATCATAAATTATTTGGTAAATTTGATAATAACTTGTGTGAATTATTTGTCAACATTTTCGTTTTTGACTTTTGGTGTACATTATTCATTTATACGGCTGTGGATCTCGTTTACGTTAATTTTAATTTCATTAATTTTTTTCATAGAAGAATTTTATAAAGAAAAAATAAAAATATATTTATCCTCTATAATAATTTTATTATCAGGGATAATTTCGTATAAATTGTATAATATGAATAAAATTATATCCACATTTTTATGTAATGATATGAATTGTTCAATTGTTATAAACAAAAACAAAGAAACATTAATTATTTTATTGGAAAATAATAACTTATTTTTTATAAGAAATTATCTTGAAAATTTAAATATTAAAAAAGTAGAATGCTTAATTGATGTATCGGAAAAAATAAATATGATTAATAATTTAAAAGACATAGAAAACTCAATTGATTTTATGTGTATAAAAAATATAGACAATAATTCGGATATAGAAGAGAATTTTAGCTTTTTTAATGGTATAATTAAAATTCAAATATATAAAATAAAAGGCAAAATATGGTTAAAATTATTAGTAACTGAATTAAATGTCTTGATGTGTGTTGATGGTGGAGATGTTTCTACTTTGCCAGACAATATTAAAAAATGCAATATTTTCTTTGCTAGAAGTTTACCTTTTAATTTTAAAGAACTCAGGTTTGATGATATAATTTTAGCTATGAATCACAAATTCATTAATAATAACAAGAAAAAACTGCGTAATTTTAATGTTCATATTGCTGACAATCAAAATTTCTCGATAGATTATGATTATAAATATAATAAATATAGTTTCAGAAGGAGAATTTAAAAATGGCTAAGATTAGTTGTTCTATATTAAAAGAAAACATAAAATTATCAAAAATAGATAATTTATATTATTTTTATGGTGAAAATAATTTTTTAATAAAAAAATTTACAAAACAAATAAAAGATATAATTTTAAAACAATCACATAAATTGAATTTTTTTATTTTTGATTTTAAAGAGCCTAAATTTGATTTTAAAGATTTAATATTGACTATTGAAACATTACCTTTTAATTCTGAAAAAAAAATAATTTTAGTTAAAAATATAAAATTTAATGATTTAGAATCTTTTTTTAAAAAAATTTTAGACATTCCAAAATTTGCAATAATAATTCTAGAAAATAACATAAAACAAAGAACAAAATCAAATATTTTTTTAGAAAAAATAATTAAAACAGGAACAGTAGTTGAATTCCCTCAGATTACAGATCTTAAAATTTTAGGGAAACAAATAATAATTTGGGCTAAAGAATTTGGGAAGCATATTTCGGTAGAAAATGCTAATTTTTTAATTCAAAAATATGGTAACAACATGGACATATTATACAATAATATTAAAAGAATGAGTAATTCGTGCACAGAAAATGGAATCAATAAAACGGATATTGAAAATTTTTTATTAACATATACTACTCCGAATATATTTGACATCAATAAATTAATTATAGAAAAAAATTTGCCTAAAATTTTTGAGATTATAAACTTATTATTAACAAGTAATAGTGAGGAGGCAAATAAAATTTTTTCAGTTATATCTTTCAGTTTTATTGAAGCATATCAAGCGAAACTAGCGTTAAAATATTCAATAAATTTAACTCAAGCTGCAAAGGATTTAAATTATGTTGGACGAGAATTCGTTTTGAAAAATGCAAATTACAACACCCAAAACATAAATGAAAACAAAATAAAAAAATGTATAAAAATTATACTAGAATCGGAGCTAATTTTCAAGACATCAAATATACCAGTTATTTTTTTATTAGAAGAAATGTTTATTAAAATTTTATTATAGCATTTCTAAAAACATAAACAAGAATAAACCACTCTGATTGCTTTCTATTTTATTTATTATAAATAATTTTGATTGCTGATTTTAATATAATTACAATCATAATTTTTTCATAAATATCGATAACTTCTTCGGAAGCAATCAGTTTTTATTTTTTGTTATGAAAATATAACAAAATTGAAACATGTATTTAATATTATGTTTTCAATTTTTTCAAAAATCACGAGATCTTTAAAGCCAATCAGATGTATTGGCAATAATTTCATTGGTTTGGTATGATTTCAAAATCATGTTGAAAGATTTAAAAGCTTCGAATAGATTCATTTATTGCCTGAGTTTCCAAAGGCTTCGAATCATTAGGTTCGCTATTTCCAGATTCAGCATTTTCGGTAACTAATGGGCTAGCTGTGAAAGGGTCATCGGGAACTAGCGGCTTATCAACTACAGGTTCAACAATAGTAGATTCAACGTTAAACAAAGAAAGTTTAATTTGCAAAACTTCTTTATTGTCATTTTTCTTGTCATCGCTGTTTTCTTTAACATCATTACTAACATTAAATATATTTATGTTATAGTTTGTTGTTTCTTTTTTCTTAAAAAATATTATAATGTTATCATTACTTTCATTTTGAGTATTGTTAGCAATTATTGCTGGCACACTATTACTGCGTTCAACTATTTTTTGGGGGGCAGCAGTATCTGCCTGTGAAGAACAAACAATATTAGGTGGTAATGAAAAATTTGCTGCGCATAGAAATGCTGCTGCTGCTACTGCTGATAGAGACATAAAAAAATCATCCTTTTATAAAAAAATAATGTATAAATATACATGGGAAATTCCACTGTTAGTTTAATAACATAAACAAATGTTTAAGTCAATAAAAAAAATAAATTTTTAAATATTAATCTCAGCTTTATCTTGTGTAGGCATGTTAAATTTTGAATAATTATCATAGTTTTTGTTATTTTTAAACATTTTTCTAACGGAATTATTCGAATTTATGTTATTTAATTCCGAAAGTTTACTGTATGATTTCGAAAACTTTGCGCTGAGTTCTGCTAAGCGAATATTTCCTAACAAAAATAAAAAAGACAAAATCATGGATCCGAAAATTATATTCAAAATTATGAATAAATTCAAAAATTTAGCTTTTTTAATTTTACGCTTCATCGCTTTGGAATTTTTTAAATCTATTACTCTTGTTTTCTGACTATTTTTATTGTTAATATTTGCAATATTATAGTCTGAATTTTTTTTGTATGCGTACATAACTTCCTCTTTTTTAAAAAAATTTTTTCTTAAAATATAAGATCAAAACAAAAATATTTCAAATCTCTTATTTTTTTTATTTAAAATACATATATTTTTGCGGTTCATACTTATGCGGCGCCGAACCCGGATAATGAAAATAATTAAAATAAAACCAATTTACATAATATTAAGCATAAAATCGAATTTACTGATATATATATTATGTGTCTTAATAATAATATTTTTATATTTTTCAATATTTTTCACATACCCTTAATTTTGCGCATTTACTTCTAGGATTTGCTTCTTGTTCAAATTGACTAGGAATAATGGGTTTTTTAGTTAGTAATTTTACTAAAACTTTGTGTGAACATGCACAAATCGGAATATCAGGGGGGCATATACATCCTTTAGACCACTGCGTCATAGTTTGTTTAGCAATTTTATCTTCCAATGAATGGAATACCACCGTCGCTATTCTACCATGGGATTCTAATATTTCAATACTTTTTTCAAGAACTTTTTTAAAATTTTTTAATTCGTCATTTACAACAATTCTTAATGCTTGAAACGTTTTTTTTGCTACATGTCCACCAAAATTAGAATGAGGAACGGACTTTTGTATTATATCAACAAGTTCTTTGGTGCTATTTATATTTTTTTGTTTTCTTTTAATACAAATAGCAGACGCGATTTTTTTCGCATAGCGTTCTTCGCCAAAATTTTTAATAATTTTTGTTAATTCTAACTCTGAAAAATTATTAATTATATCTTTAGCACTTATACCATTTTTAGACATACGCATATCAAGCGGACCATCTTGCATATAAGAAAATCCTCGTTCTGGGGTGTCGATTTGATATGAGGATAAACCTAAGTCTAAAATTATGCCGTCAATTTTAACAGTTTTATTTAAAAAAATACATATTTCTTGGTGTATTTTTTTTATTTCAGTAAAATTACGTTCTAAAACTTTTGCATTTTTGAATTCTTTTAAACGTATATTACAAACCTCTATAGCATCAGGATCACAGTCTATAGCAAAAATGCAACCGTTTGCATCTAATTTTTTAGCTATTTCGCATGAAAGCCCCGCGCCTCCTGCTGTGCAATCTATATATATTCCATCTTTTTTTATATTTAATAGTTCTAAAGTTTCTTTTAACAAAACCGGTTTGTGAATAAAATTTAACATTTAATCCTCATTTATTTTTTGTAATTTTAATAGTTAATTGTAAGTTATCACTCTTCATAATTTCTTCTAAGTCGGCTTGTTGTTCTTCTTGTTTATTTTTTATATTAGCGTTGTCTTCATTATTCACAGGTAATGAAAGAATAACAGCTGATTTACGCTGTTTATCTTTGTCCTTTGTCTTTAGAATGTATGTTAACATAGAAGTTTCTTTTTGTAATAATTGCTCAATGTTAAAGACCGATAAGTTCCCAAATATTTCTTCATTAACAATTTTTAAACCTTCGTAAGGTATAGCATCAGGCCTAATAGTATTAAAGGTAGTTGTAGTGATCGTTTCTTCTTTTTTGTCGGATTTCGGCCCAGCTTTATGATAAATTTGTTTTATCTTAACCTTTACATTTTTATTTGAGGGAAAACAAGTGGTTGGAGGTGAAATAGAATATAATTCTTTTTTAATCACAAAAGTAAGAGTTTTATTGCGGTCCAAGAATGCCTTTACAGTAGAATTCTCATTTGGGTCAATATTTTCATTCCCTTTGGTTTCTGGAGACGATACCGCTTTAAATTTTATATTGTCTCTAAAATTATTATTCGTATCTAAAAAAACTTTAGTGCCAAAATCTTGTTCGAATAATTCAATTGCAAGTGCACGAATTTGGTTTATAGTTGTTGTTTGTGAATTTACATCAAACCTATGTGTATGAAATAAACTAGCTCCATCATAAACAGTATGTACTGTGATTGATACTCTATCATTGGTACAATCATATGGCTGTACTTCAGGTTGGAAATCTAAAATACTCCCTGAACTGTTTTTAATGTTTTTATAAAATTTATCAGGGTTCATAAAATTCCAAAGCTTTAACGCCAGCAATACTGAGGCCCCGAGGCATCCCAGACCTAATAAAATATGTTTGATTCCAATTTGCATAGGAATTTTTTCGGGTTTTTTTATCCGTTTATTTGTAGTTGTATTTACTTTTTTTACATTAGCCGCAGAGATATTCGGATAAGTATTAATATTCAAAATAAATAAAATTAATAAAATTTTTGATATTTTTTTATTCATAACAACAACATCTCTTTATAATTGTTTCATCTGTAAGTAAACTGTATTATACTAAAAATAAAAAAAATTAAAATAATTTAATTATTGATACTATTAAAATTAAAATCATTTTGCGAATGTACTTTATAATCAACTTTTGATTCAATAAGTATTTTTGTATATTTTGCATAATCGGCCCAGCTAGCATCTGCTAATACCACAACTTGTGGACGAGATGAATTATTTTTGAGTTCTGCCAGTTGTTTGAAAATTTGTTCTAAATTTAAACGGCTTCTTAATAAACATTGAATATAATACGAACATAGGGCCTGTTTTTTTGCCGAAAATAAACTTTCTGCACGCATATCTTTATATACACGAGATAATTTTTCGCCTTCTTTAGGTTTATTAAGTATAACAGTTACTGGATGTTCCTGCACTTTCGCCAACTCCAAAGCCACTTTACTAGCAAATATTGAATTATAATTAGTTCCATATATAACTACTTTTTTATTTGGATAATATTTATGAACATATTTGGAAATTTTATCTGAAATTTTGGCCATTAATTTTGCTTCATCTTTATCAAAATTTGACGGGGATTTCGTTGCTGACGAAATTTTCCCCCTAAGATTAATGGTTCGTATAGAACTAACTGACTTGAAATATATGCCTTTAAAAATAAATACTGAATCCCCCTTGTCTAAGGCATCATTTACTTGTTTAATTTCATACGTTGGAGAGTGTGAGCCATTACAAAAATAAATAAACAGTCTATCACCATCGGGAGAATTTTCTTTTCTTTCGCATTTATCAAATATAATTTGTTTGTTGCCATCAAATAAAAAATTTATTTTTACGGTGTTGCGCGGAGTTACAAAATTTTTTTTAAGTATATCGGTTTCTGGAAGAACACGTATGCATGATGATTTATTTAACAATGAGCAATACTGATCATCAAAATTTGACATTTGGCCATAAATATAATACGCATACAAAGAAAGCAAGGCACCGCCAGCTAATAATAACTTATGTTCTTGAATCCACTTTCTAATGACATAAGAAGATTTTGTCAGTTTATTTGATATTGTGCTTTGTGTTTTTTTACTTTGAATTACCGGACAAACAGAATATTGAAAAAGTCCTAAACATACAAGTAATGAAATTATTTTTTTATCATATATTTTTTTAAACATTCAAACTTCAAATCCTTTTAATAATTTATTTTAAATTACTCATTCTTGGAATAAATTATATAACATCAAAATAATATTGTCAATTTTTTTTACAAAATTATACTAAATTTTAGAATTAATTATAAACACAAGAGTATGCATATACAAATAGGCATTTAATTTATTTCCCAAGTAGATAAAAGACTAATTTTTTTTAATTATATTGCTTTTAAAAATTGTTATAATATAATTATAAATAAGGAGGTTTGCAATTTGGATTTTTACAAATATCAAGCTTGTGGAAATGATTATATATATATAAATTGCTTTGAAAATCCCATTCTGAACCCATCAGAGTTATCCCAAAAAATTTCCGATAGACATTTTGGTATTGGTGGTGATGGGTTGATATTAATTTTGCCATCGAACATAGCCGACGCGAAAATGCGCATTTTCAATGCCGACGGTAGTGAAGGCAATATGTGTGGTAATGGCATAAGATGTGTTGCAAAATACTTGTATGATGAAAAAAAAATAAACAAAAAAGAATGCACAATTGAGACTAAATCTGGTATAAAATACTTAAAAATTTTAGAATCCGATCCTACAAAATCTCTAATAGAAGTTAATATGGGCCCCCCGATTTTCAAGCCCGATAAAATTCCAGTTTCAAATTTTGATAAAATTCTCACAAAAATAATAAATTATCTTATTAAAATTTATGAATTAGATCTAGAAATTACATGTATATCAATGGGGAATCCACATTGTGTCATATTTGTTGACGATGTTTCAAAAATTGATGTTACAAAAATTGGAAAAACCGTTCAAACATCCGGATATTTCCCAAAGGGCGTTAACGTGGAATTTGTAGAAATTGCACGAACTCCAGAAAAAGCCATAAAAATTCGTGTTTACGAGCGAGGAAGCGGAGAGACTTTAGCTTGTGGCACAGGCGCTTGTGCAGCAGTTGCCGCATGTATTGTCAACAATTTTTTTGATAAAAACAATGAAATTACAGTCAATTTCCCCAAAAGCAAATTATTCATAGAATATAAAGACACCAATATTTTAATGCGAGGCGAAGCAGTTAAAGTTTTTTCAGGTGTATATTAAATTTTCATTAAAACAAAGGATGTGAATTGCATGAATTTTTTCCAAAAAATAAAAAAAATATGTACAACTTCGATAGCACTAATATTATCAATAATTCCCAATAAAACTTCTGGAATGACTATGATAGGCAACAAAAAAAACGGTACAAAATATAGCATAAGTGAATCAAATAAAAAAGATTATATCAATGATTTTAATTTTAAAATTCTAAATTTTATGTCGATAAACAGAAATTTCATGATTTCGCCATACAGTTTAAAAATGGCACTCATGCTTCTAGCTAACGGTGCCACGGGCGATACTCGCAATGAGATTTTAAAAGCTTTTAAGATAGAAGATCTCGAAACCGCAAATGATGAAGTAAAAAAATTTTTAGAAAAACTTGGTTCACAAAGTCAGATAAACATGGCAAATTCTGTTTTTTTGAACACTTCTTACGATAATACAGCTGAATTCAAAGAAAATTATGTTAATAATATACGAAAAAAATTTAATGCTGATTTAATAAAAGTTGACAATGGTACAGCTGTTAATAGAATAAACAATTGGGTTAGTTCTAAAACTCATGATAAAATCAAAAATATAATTAACACCAATGATTTCCTAGCTTGTTTAGTCAATGCTATTTATTTTAAAGATGACTGGAAATATGAGTTTAAAAAGGATAACACAATAAAACATGATTTTACTAACAAAGACGGTAAAATTGTTCAAACAGATTTTATGTGTCAAGAAAATTCATTTAATTATTATGAAGATTCGAATCTTAAATTTTTAGAAATGGAGTATAAAAACTCTGGCTTAAGCATGTGTATCATTTTGCCGAAGCCCGAAAAAGAGTTAAATCAAGATAACATAAATCTTGCATTTGAGCATAAAAGAAAACACAAAGTGAAAGTAAAATTACCTAAATTCAAACAAGAAACAGAGATTAATAATTTAAAAGAATATTTAAACTCGATAGGAATAACTAAAGCTTTTAGTTCTTCCGCTGAACTGCAAGATATGATTAAATCTAGTGAAAAACCATATATTGATGATATTATTCAAAAAACTTTTATTGAAATTAACGAAAAAGGTACAGAGGCCGCGGCTGCTACTGCTATGAAAATTAGAACAACAAGTTTTAAGCTACCAACTCCGCCTTATGAATTCACTGCTGATTCACCATTTACTTATTTTATTAAAAATAATAACGATGAAATTTTGTTCATGGGGACACAGGCATTTTTTTAAATTTTAATTTATTTTTAATTTAGCAAGAGGATTTGACTCCAATGCTTCTTTAACAAATTTACTAGAAGTATGCGTATAAATTTCTGTTGTAGCAATATTTTCGTGCCCTAAAATTTCTTTTAAAATTTTAATATCAACGTTACTATGCTGGTACATAAGAGTAGCAGCAGTATGTCGAAGTTTATGCACAGAAAAATTATAACTTGAAAGCCCTGAAATCATAAAATATTTTTTTATAAAAAACTGAACAGTTTTTACACTTAATCTTCGTCTATTACGACTAGTAAACAAAGCATATTTATCTTTCCCGGTCGCAATATTTCTAACATGCTTATAATTTTCCAGAGCCTCTAAGCAGGAAGTTGGCAAATAAATTATGCGTTCTTTGTTACCTTTTCCTAAAATTCTGACAGAACCATCAGAGTTTATGTCATTTATATTAATACCTACTAATTCCGAAAGTCTCATACCACAATTTAAAAAAAATAAAATTATACAATAGTCTCTCAGAGCATTTTTACTAGAAATATTTTTCACAGATTCTAATAATTGTTTACATTGGTCTAGATCCAAAAATTTAGGAAGTGACTTTTTAATTTTCGTGCTTTCTATATTTTCAACAGGATTTTTATTAATTAGCTCTAAATTTTGTGACAAATATCTAAAAAAAGATTTAAGACTTGAAATTTTTCGTGCTCTAGTACTAGCTTTATTGGCTCTATACTGAGACAAAAAATTTATATATTCTAAAATTTCGATATTATTAATTTTTTTAATTACATATAAATTAACATAATTAATACAAATTTCAGCAAATTTTTGATCATTTTTAACAATATTTAAATTATCGCGCACGCTATAATATCTAAAAAAGGTTCTAAGATCAAAAAAATACTCACTAATTGTTTTATCAGATTTATTTTTCACATTTTTCAAATACACCAAAAAGTTTCTAATTATCTCTGGAGATTCCGACCATATTGACATATAAATTCAAACCTCTTTTAAGTATTATTCCCAAAATTTAAACGTTTTTTCTTTTAAAAAAAGTGAAATATGCATAAACAAAAGACATAATATAATAGAAATAAAAAATATTTTGTCAATATGCGAATCCTCCTGCCCAGATTTAACGTAAACCCAGAGTTCATCTGAAAGTTTATTTATATCATCGGGAAGCGCTGTGTAGACTTGAATATTTTTCACTTTTTTAATAATATCATAAATATTAGAAGGCATTTTTTTAACAACTTCGGAATTAGGCGTAAGATAGCCAGTAACTTTTACATTTTCATAAGCTATATCTTGTCTGCACAAAAAATTTATATAAGTTTCAGCCTCTTTTTTATTTTTTGAACTTTTCAATATACACACAGAATCGACAAATTTATTAGTGCCTTCCTTAGGAACACCAAATTTTATATATTTATTACTAAAAATTTCGTTAATATTATTAACAAAATAAAACGGTGCAATATATGCTTCTTCAATATTAAGTTTATCAAAAATTTGATCAACTATATAATTCTGAACAATAGGGCGTTGCAGTTTAAGTTCATTTGCGGCATCATGCCAATCGGAAGAAACGTGACTATTTACATTTTTACCGAGTCGTATTAAAGAAATCGCGAACATATCGCGCAAACTATCGACCAACAAAATTTTATTTTTATATTTCTCATTCCAAAGCATATCCCAACTCACGTCTTCACGGACATATTTTTCATTATAAAAAATACCTAAAAACCCCCAAGAGTATGGGACTGAGTATTTATTTTCAGGATCAAAATCCAAATTCCTATGAGCATCGTCAATATTAACATAATTTGGGATATTTTCAAAATTAATTTCAGCCAATTTGTCTTTTTTTATAAGATTAGCAATCATATAATCCGACGGAATAATCAAGTCATAATCTGTGCCACCGCCCATAATTTTAGCGTACATTTCCTCATTACTTTGATAGGTAGAATAATTAACTTTAATTCCAGTTTCTCTAGTAAATTGCTTATTAATATTTACTCCGCCATCTGAGCCAACCGCCATAAAAGCTCCCCAATTATAAACATTTATTACAGCAGACGTTTGCTCATGTTTTTTGTTTAAATTTTTAAAATAATATACACTCAAAAATAATAATAAAAATATTAAAGATATAATTATAATTTTATTTTTTAAAAATTTAAATTTCATTTATACATCCCTTTACAAATATTTTTTATTTAAATCTAACATAAAAAATTATTTTTTTTGAGATTTTTTAATAAAATTTACTAGTAATAAAAGAATTAACACAACTAAAAAAATTATACTAGAAAGCGCATTGATTTCAGGGCTTATTGACTTTCGAGTCATAGAATAAATTAAAACAGGCAATGTTTGGATGTTTCCACAAGTAAAATAACTTATAACAAAATCGTCAATTGACATAGCGAGCGCCAACATTATACCAGAAATTATGCCTGGAACTATTTCAGGAAGTATTATTTTCAAAAAAGCTTGAAATGAAGAACACCCTAAATCTCGAGCAGCATCAAAATTCTGAGGTATTATCTGTCTTACTTTCGGAAAAATAGCTAAAAAAGTATATGGCGCACAAAAAGTTGAGTGTACAATTATCAATGTAAACAATCCAGGCCGAAATAATGCAGAAATTTTATTTAAAAATACAAAAAATAACATCGAGGAAACGCCAGTTACTATTTCTGGACTAATTATAGGTATATTAGTCAAATTAATTAATAAAACATTGTTTTTTTTATTAGTATTAACTACACCAATACATGCCAATCCTCCTAAAATCGTAGAAATTATCGACGCACAAACTGCTACTATCATAGTATTAATACACGCCCGGATAACTTCTGTATCGGAAAACAAAAATCTATACCAATCCAGAGTAAATCCGCCCCAAGCCGTACGAGATTTTAATTTATTAAAAGAATATAAAATCAGGAGAAAAATCGGTATATAGATTATAAAAAATATACAATAAATATAAAAATTACTAATAAATTTAACTTTTTTTGTAATTTATTACCACCTCATTTTTTAAGCATAAAAAATTTTATCACTTACGACACTTGACATTATTATATCCAAATTACTGAATTTATTTTTTAAAATTTCATATAAGTAGCTCATAATTACATTTTCCGAAACATAGTGACCCAGCTCAAAAATCATAATTCCAGCCGAATTAGCTTCGAGTATTTTATTGTGTTTAATTTCGCCAGTAATAAATGCTTGAACATCTTTTTTTAGTATATAATTTATATAATCTCCACCGGCACCCGCGACAATTGCAACATTTTTTATTAAATTACCCGAATCAGTGTAGCGAAAAGATTGACAGTTTAACATATTTTTTATAATTTCAATAAATTTTTTGGTAGTAATTTCTATATCAAATTCACCGATCACCCCGCAAAGCTCGAATTTTTCGCGAATTTTAATTCCTAGTTTATTACATAAACAGACACTCGTATTATGCTCTGCAAAATCAAGATTAGTATGGGCACATAAAGCCCCAATGCCAGATTTTATCAGCATATCTACTGGGCTATTTGTCTCTATGTGTTTAAGTGGCTTGAATATTACTGGATGATGACTAATTATAAGCTGCACACCTAAATTTACTGCTTCTTCTACGACTTCAGAAGTTATGTCTAAAGCCAACAAAATACTCTTAACGGGCTGATCTGAAGCACCTATTAATAATCCCGAATTATCAAAATCAGCCTGTAGATTGAAAGGAGCCAGCAAATTTAAAAAATCATAAATATTTTTAAATAATATTTAAAATCATCCTCTTTTTTTTGAATATTTCGTACAAAATTTCTTTATAAAATTGTTCTTTTTTGTTGTTTTTTTTAATTAAAGCACCATGATACTTGTTTTCTAAATCTTTGATTAAATTATTTAAATATTTTATTAAATTTTTGGTATTTTTACACAAAAATATTTCTCCAATAAAGGGGTACAATTCATTATAATAATAGACATTCCCAGTATAACCTATGAGCATTATATCATAAATTCTTTTGCGTTCTTGAACAACAATTTCTTTTAAAATTTTATAACCATTATTAACCAAAAAACGTCTTAATTCATAAATTTTTGATGTAGGTTGAATAATAAATTTTTTATCAGCTTTATTTTCCCAAGAACACTTCCCCAATATCCTAGAAATAATATCGCCGCCCAACCCCGATATTACTATATCATCGACTTCGAATTCATTAATATTTTCAAAGCCATCCGATAACCTAGTTTTTATGATTTCTCCTAAATTATGCTTTTTTATATTTTCAGAACACCGTTTAATACATAAGTTACTAATATCACAAGCCAATGCGAGTTTAATCTTAAAATTAATCGCAAGCCAAATAGGCAATTTCGCATGATCACTGCCAATATCAGCTATTCTAGAATTTTTGATGAAATTTGCACAAGCCAGCAATCTTGGGCCCAACATAAAGGTTTTCATTTTGTATTAAACAAGACAACTTCAGGATCAATTCCTTGTTTTTTGTAAAAATCCGATATCGCTGCTTTAATCCCTTGTTCAGCCAATACCGAACAATGCAATTTAGCAACAGGCAGCCCTCCTAGATAGTCTATAATATCTTTGTTTCTGAGGTTAAATGCTTGCTGTATACTCTTGCCTTCCACGAGCTCTGTGGCCACGGAACTAGTTGCAATCGCTGCTGCACAGCCAAACGTCTCAAATGTTATCTCACTTATTGTATTTCCCTTTACGTTTATATAAATTTTCATGACATCGCCACATTTGGGATTGCCTACTTCGCCGACTCCATCTGGATTTTCTATTCGGCCTGTATTCCGAGGATTTAAAAAATGGTCCATGACTTTTTCGTTATAATCCATAAAAATTCACCTGTTTTCCAAACTTTTCTAGTTTATTTAACTATGATTTTATCATATCAGCCACTTCTTTAGCGAAATTATCTTGTTTTTTTTCTAAACCTTCACCTCGTTCATATCTCACAAATTTTTCTATTTTTATGTCTGAGCCTATAGTTTTTGATGCTTGCTTAATATATTCTGAAACAGATATATTATTGTCTTTTATGAAATTTTGATCTAATAAACAAAATTCTTTGTAAAATTTGTTCATTCTACCTATAACAATTTTATCTACAATTATCGCCGGCTTTCCTGTAGCGAGTACTTGTTCTTTTAAAATATTTTTTTCTTTCTCAAGCGTGGCAGCATCAACCGAACTTTGATCTAAATACGTAGGATTACTAGCTGCAACTTGCATGGCTATATCTTTGGATGCAAGTATAAAATCTTGATTATTTTTTAGGGCAATATCGCCAGAAAATTTAACTAAAACAGCGATTTTACCATTCAAATGCACATATTCGGACACTAAACCATCTAGTTTTTCGAATCTTCTTATTTTAATATTTTCGCCCATAGTTGCGATTTTATTATTTAATTCTTCGCTAATACTTATGCCATTTAAAAGCTTAATTTCAGATAAATCATCTAGATTTTTAGGATCATGTTTTGAAATGCTTTCTGCACAATTAATTACGAATTTTTTGAAATCTGAGTTTGCGGCTACAAAATCTGTTTCGGAATTTACTTCTAAAATAACCCCGGTTTTTTCATAAACACCAGCAAAAGTCATACCTTCGGTCGCTGCTCGAGCCGATTTCTTGGATGCAGATGCCAATCCGCGTTCTCGTAAAAAAACGACTGCTAAGTCTATATTGCCATCTGAATTTTGCAATGCTTTTTTACAATCCATCATACCGCAGCCGGTTTTTTTGCGTAATTTTTTGACATCATTTGGAGTAAATGACATAAAACTCAACCCTTTCATAATATATAATAAATTATTTGCTTTCAGATACAGGAACAACCTCGGGTTTTGGAGTATTCTGGTCGGTATTTTTTTTGAAAAAATCTTTATTTATTTCTTGTAAACTCGCTGACCGCTTTGATTCTGTACTAGCTTCTGGCGAGGCTATATTGCCAGATTCTTGTAGTTTTGGCTTTACACCACCTACCTTTTCTTGTGGCATAATTTCGCCTTCAGAAGACACTAAATTTTCATCGATATTTCTGCCCTCGCGGCCTTCTAAAACTGCGCTGGATATCATGTTACACATGAGTTTTACTGCACGGATTGCATCATCGTTGGCGGGGATAATATAATCAATAAGATCAGGGTTGCAATTGGTGTCAACTACGGCGACAACTGGGATTTTTAGCTTCTTTGCTTCTAAAAGTGCAATTTCCTCGTTCCTAGGATCAACTATGAACATGGCATCCGGAGGACGCTTCATGTGCTTGATTCCACCTAAAAATTTTTCTAATTTTTTTATCTGGAGATTTATGCCTAAAACTTCTTTTTTTGAAAGCAAATCAAACGTACCATCTTCGCGCATGCTTTCTAACTGGAATAACTTAGTAATTCTACGCTTAATTGTAACAAAATTAGTAAGAGTCCCTCCCAGCCAGCGGACATTTACATATGGGCAACCCGCTCGAGACGCTTCATCTCGTATAGATTCTTTAGCTTGTTTTTTGGTGCCAACGAATAAAATCTCGCCGTTATTTTCGCTTATATTTTTAACAAATTCATATGCTTTGTCAATTGCTCGCGAAGTCCGCTGAAGATCTATTATGTGAATACCACCACGCTGCGTGTAAATAAACTTCGCCATTTTAGGGTTCCATCTGCGAGTTTGATGGCCAAAATGAACTCCACTTTCTAATAATAATTTCATAGAAACTATAGGCATTTAAATTTCCTCCCGGTTATTATCATCCGTTTTGGCCGCGATAAGCAAGTTAATTTTAAAATTAAAACCACCGTCCTTGCTTGATACCAAAACGTGCTTTTTAGTTGGATTATACTATAAAATTCATAATTATGAAACAATTATATGCATTAGTACTATATTAATCTTACTCAAACCAGAATTTCATAACATGCTTTATAATATAATCCATTGTTAAAATAAATGCAAATAGATTTTTAGGATTTTTAAAAATTTTTTTTAGTAATTTTGCCCAAATTAATGATTCTTAGCATGCCTATACATTTGGCGGATATTTTCATTTTTACTATTGGTCATCCTCATTATCATCATTATCCGAGTCAGGTTCCACATTTTTCTCTTTAGAATCTAAGTTTATTATTCTTTTATTCATTGTTGAGGCGATTTCGAGTACATATCGGTTGTGTTCTTCCTTTGGATTGGCAGATGTCACGGGGACTTCTTCATTCGTTTTAAACTTACACGTGCAATCATATTTCGCAAGGTCTAAATCCGCAGGTTTGTACTTCTTTACGATAGCAGCGATGGTTAGACTTAGGTCTTCCCGGTTTAGTTTGAGTGGTTCGATTTTACGAGTATTGTCCTTGTCATATATCATGAGCTTAAATTCGCACTCCAGTATTTTGGCTGCTACTTCGGGTTTGGTGAGGGCCTCTTTCATCCATTGGACATAGCCTCCTTTTTCGGCTTCTGTTCTGGATTGTGCCTTTACATCTCCTTGCCTCATCCGGGTGAGGATGTGGGCCAAGTTTTCTGGGGTGTAGGATGCTAAGACATGCATACTAGGTGGAGGCGTAGACGGGGGAGGCTGGCCGGACCCGGTCGGATTTGTGGACGTGACCGTTTTTGGCGGTGGGGGAAGAGGAGGACGTGATGGCGTCTCTGGATTTATTCCGGAAGAGGCGGGTATTTGTTTTATTTTATCACTCGCTGCTGTTGTTGTTAATCTGAGTTCCTTGTCCGTACCTAGCGTGCTCGCTTGGATCGCATTTGATAAGACTTTTTCCAATGTTTGATCTGATTGACATTCATAAAATTCGTTGCGTTCTTTGTTTGTAATATATATCATTTCGTTTGCGTTTGCACCAATTTT
Organism: Candidatus Improbicoccus devescovinae; assembly: GCA_036245095.1. Classification (GTDB taxonomy): domain Bacteria; phylum Bacillota; class Clostridia; order Oscillospirales; family Acutalibacteraceae; genus Improbicoccus; species Improbicoccus devescovinae. The sequence goes on along the minus strand of BSWA01000003.1, from coordinate 135,540 downwards.
TGTTGCTATTTTAGACATAGGAGCATTCGGGAGGCCATAAATAGTTTTTGGGTCTGTGCCTTCTTTTGAAAATTCGAATTTGATTAGTGTTATTATTGCTTTACCACGTTCCTCATATATAAGGGCATCTGGTTCATATTTTTCTGTTCCTTCACGGACTAAAACCTTACACGGATACATTTTTAATTCGTCTTGATAATCTTTGAATTTTTTCTTATCTTTTAAGTATTTTATTTCTATTGATTTCTCCCCAATAGTAACATTAAAATAAGCATTAGCCTCAACATCGCGTACGAAGTTGCCCCAAAAGCTGGAAGTAAGAGGTTTCTTTGCTGTATTTGTTGCTTCATATCCAGCAGTCCCCCAGATCTCTTGTTTAATTACCCAACCTACCGGGAGGATACTAGCTTTTATTTCTTCTTTCCCAGATCTTTTTTTGAAAGGCAATATTTCGTTATCAGCTATATAATCATATAAGCAGACTTTGTCATCCTCATCCTCATCATCATCGCTATCCAGCAGTGGTGCGTTTAGCAGAGTTTCCTGGACAGATATATTCCCTATACTTGCTAGAATTCCCTTTTTTTCTTCAGTTGCTATTTGATATTTTCTGTATCCACTCGGCGGATTGTTCTTATTAAATTTAGTAAATGTATCATATAATTTATCTGTTGCTTTTAAAGTCTCCACGCATTCTATGTTATCAGTTTTTGAACGAAAGTAATATTTATTTATATCTTTATTCAAATTTCTGAGTTCCCCAATAGTGATCAACTGGTATACCAAATATTTTGTCGTATTCGCATTGTTTTTTAATTCCAGCTCATCGAATTCATTTGTAAACAACACTTCTGTTGACTTACCTATTATATCTTTTATTTCTTCCGGATTCCAAGTAGAAATCGATTTTTTAACGGAATTAATAGTCATCATAACACGGTTGTTTCTATCAGTGTCACTAAGATTTCCAAGATCCACGCCAACGTAACCTGTCGCCGTGTTACTGGTTTTCAACCATTCTATATACTCTTTTAGATAATATCCAGTTAATTTCTCTGGTGTTATTTCGGGGTCAGTATTTATTTTTTGTTTACCGGGTTTTCCTTCAAACTTAATTTTATACGCTTCTTCCGTAATCTTTATCTGACTAGCCTTCGGTATCAGCAAGGAACTACCCCGAAACGACCGTGTCATCGAGCTGGACGATGTCAATGGGGTTTGTTGATCAGCAGATGCTTGATCAACATTTGGTGTTTCTCCTTCGGCTGATTTAGATTTTGGTTTTTTTTCTGGTTTAGTCTTCTGATATTCCGAATAATCATCTTCTAATTTTTTTCGGTTACCAATACCAAAGTTTCCCAAAAAGTTTTTAATATGAGTTACAAGATATGTCCATCCACTCGGTAGAATGCACACACGTCTTGAAAATAGCAATTTCGTTAATTTAATTTTAAATATTTCGGTTTGATTGATATCCTCGGGGTCGAGCTTGGGGCCGTCGTGGGGTTTATGTACAATTGCTAACGTATAAGCTAACGGGTGTTTCGCTACATCTGGTAAAAAAGTTGTAAATAAAGTTTTAAAAGTACGTTTGGGATCATTCCAACTAGATATTTTTGCATCTAGTTTCTCGATCTTTCCATCCTTCTGGGCTAAAATAGGAACTTTATACGTTGAATTAAACCCTATGATGACAGGTATAGAGTATATCTCGTTGACTTGTGTATCGTAAGACATCTTAGCCCTCGGGGTAGGTCCTTTCGTTTTTAGGTATATTTGGTCCAAATCCCAGTAAATTTCTTTTATGCTTTTTTTAAAACCTTTTGAAGTTTTCAACGACTCTGTAACCTTTATAGCCGCATCGCCTAGCGTTTCGGTGGCGCTATCCGGAGTATACGTTTCAGTATACCGTGCGCAGCCATTGATAAAATAAATACCGTCTATATTTCTGTTGCTTCCTTTCTTAAGGCATTTAATAGCTATTTTCTTCGTAAAGTCGCCTGGTAAAACTGGCCAAGACTTGTATATTATTATCATTTTACATTCACCTTCCCTGATTTTTTATAAAATAAAATTGGTATAAATTTAAACTTAACTAATTCTATAGCCAAATGAATTCCATGTAGTGAACTTCAGTATTTTATATATATCTCACTACTTAGTTTATTATATCTACTGATTTGCGATTGTCAAGAGGGTTTGATAAAAAATTCCCCAGATATTTATTGTTATAACAGTCAGTTAAGTATTGATTCTGGTTGATGTTTTTTTGAAATCATTTTGCCTAATTCCTACAAACTCACGGAGCCAACTCAAAATTTAATCTACCGAAACTTCTGTTTAATGCATCTGCAGCAAACGCTAAAAAATGAGCTTTACTCACTGCATCTGACGCTGATTGAGCCACGTTAAAGTCTAACTCAGCAGTCTTCTTCCAGGCGTCATGAACTTCGCTAAAAGGCGTCTTTTCAGGGTTAACTTTATGCCGGCATTCGAGTTCATTTGCTGTCGCAAATGCTGAATACGCATGCCAATAATATGTATCTCCTCCAAACGATGCTTTCAAATCGCCATCTGTTTGTAATTTATGATACGCAATGGCGGCTTTCTTCCACTTTTCAATACTTCTTTCCTTGGCCTTGGTATCACGGGGATACCGATAGTCTGATATAACAGCTTTTAATCTTGCTATTCGAGCTTCTGAATATAATTTATATGATGGTTTGGCTTCACCACATCGCTTCCATGACTTTAAACATTCTGATTTAGCTGCAATACCGCACTGTATGAGGCTCCTCACCGTTGTAGTTTCCCAGGAATTGGCTTGTGCGTTATATCCTAATGCTGCATCTATAGGTGTAAGAGGTATTCTTGATAAGTATTTTTTGCTTGCATTATCATAATTAACCTCAATGCGATTGGTATCAGTATTGTTTATATTGAGATTTTTAGATGATTCCGCTTTAGCTTTGAATTCAAACGCTTCAGCTGTTTCCGGGCCAACGGCTTTGCTAGCGCTTTCCCAGAACCTGCCAAGATTTATTGGGTCGTTCTCAACTGCTTCCATGAACTTTGGGAAGGTATCTAAATTCAGATCACTGGCATCCGATTCAATAGGCTTTTTATTAACAAATTTATAAACTACGATTACGGCAAGGATTGTAACTCCTAGAATTCCAACCGGAAGCATTACTTTTTTTATGAGCTTTTTATTAACTTTGTTTGTAGCGAGTTCTAAATTAGGCTCTTGATTATTTTGAGCATGAACTAAATTTTGATTCAAAACTAGCATTACTGCTAATATAAACGATTTAACTTTCATATTTACACCCTATTTTTAAATTCAAAAATATTATGCTTTAAATTTTTATATTATATTTGATTTTTAAAATTTCAAAATATTATAAACGTTTTGAAACGATTTGTGAAGTCTTTTAATATATTTTAAGCCACAAAAATTTAATTTTAAAAATTTAGGAAAAATTTATAATATTTTTTTAAAAAACTATTGCATTATTTAAAAATAATAGTAAACTTTAAGCAACCTTAGATTATTAGATTTTGAACACAAAAAATTCCAACGGTTAAGAAGGGGTAAAAATGGAACATATCAAAGTAATTTGGGGAGCTAATTTATTAACTTCTCTATCTAGTTTGGGGTGTGGGGAATGTCAATCATCATGCCAATCCGCATGTAAGACCTCAAACACTGTGGCCAACCAAGAATGCGAAAACGAATTCAGAAGGGATTTAAGTGATTTAATATCAGATGATACACAAATATAAATTAAACAAGTTTAATATAGTCTTAGATGTAAATACTGGATTAGTTTATAAGTTTGATGATATAGCTTTTGATATTTTGGATGCTTTTGACGAAAATGGGAACTTTAATGAAGAAAAATTGGCTAATATTGCCAAAGGATATTCCGATGAACTGGTATCTGTTGCATTGTTAGAAATTAAAAATCTGATATCTCAAAATTTGATATTTTCGCGAGATAATTATGATTATGATTTTATAATTTCGAAATATAAACCAGTTATCAAGTCCATGTGTCTCAACGTATCGCATGATTGCAATTTAAAATGTAGATATTGTTTTGCGTCGCATGGAAATTTTGGTGGTCGGAGCTCTTTAATGAGTCTAGAAACCGCGTGCATGGCGATTGATTTTCTTATTAAAAAAAGTTCTGGGAGAAAAAAAATTGAAATAGATTTTTTTGGCGGAGAGCCATTGATTAATTTCAGTGTAATAAAACAAACTGTCGAATACGCCGAAAAAAAGGCTCAGGAGAATTCCAAGAATATTAAATTTACTATAACAACCAACGGCTTATTATTAGATGATGAAAAAATAAGTTTTATAAACAAAAAATTTAGCAATATTGTTTTATCGCTTGACGGTCGCAGGAATATCAATGATTATATGCGGCAAAGGCTTGACGGCAGCGGAACTTATGATATACTTATACCTAAGTTCAAAAAATTAATTAAACAAAGAAATGGTAAAAATTATTATATCCGAGGTACTTTCACCAGAAAAAACCTTGATTTCTTAGAAGATTTGTTAGAAATCCACAATTTAGGATTTGATCAAATTTCTCTTGAACCTGTGCTTTTAGAAGAATCTATTGATTATGCTATAAAAAACAAAGATTTATCCATTATTTTTAGTGAATATGAAAAAATGGCAGAATTCATAATTAATCTTAAAAAGAAAGGAACCAACATTAATTTTTTCCATTTCATGTTAAAAAACATTAATAGCCCATGTGTAATTAAGCGCATAAAAGGCTGTGGTTGTGGGAGTGAATATATCGCGATTACTCCTGAAGGCGATATTTTTCCATGCCATCAATTTGTTGGTATAAATAAGTTTAATTTAGGGAATTTACACAAAAATAGTGAAAAAATAGACAATTTTTTTGGATTTGAGACCCCGAATATATTAAGTTCTACCAAATGTCAAGCATGTTGGGCAAAATTTTTCTGTGGAGGTGGGTGCCGCGCTAATAATTGGAATTTTAACAAAAATTTAAATTATCCATATGAAATTTCTTGTTATCTTGAAAAAAAGCGTATTGAATGTTCACTTATGATCAAAGCAGCGCTTGCGAATTAAGGTGATTTTATTGAAAAAAATTTTAGTCGTTGAAGACGAGGTAGATATTCGTGAATTCGAAGTCATAAATTTACGAAGATCTGGATATGAAGTCTATGAAACCGGAGATGGTCTGGAAGCACTTGAAATTTTTGAAAAACATGATAGAAAATTTGACCTTGCCGTTTTAGACATCATGATCCCGAGTCTTGACGGTGTAGGATTATGCAAAGAAATTAGAAATCGCAGTCCTATTATTGGCATAATTTTGTTGACAGCTAAATCGCAAGAAATGGACAGAATAAGTGGGCTTATGTATGGCGCAGATGATTATATTACGAAGCCGTTTAGTCCCGCAGAGCTTATTGCTAGAATTGATGCATTATACCGAAGGGTAGCTCTTAATCTTACTAGATTAGAAAATAACTTCAAAGAAGAGATGGAATTTGGTGATTTTGTATTAAATTTACGCAATCGCACGCTCAAAAAAAATGGCCGTGATATTTTGTTAACACAAGTTGAATTCCAAATGATAGAATATTTTATCTCTAATCCCGATAAAACCTTGAGTCGCCGGCAAATTTTAACCCATATTTGGGGCGGCACTGGTGAGGCAGATGAAAAAATCGTAGACGTTAACATTCGGCGGCTTCGTGTAAAAATAGAAGATGATCCAAGTGTGCCTGAGCACATAATAACCATTTGGGGTGTAGGCTATAAATGGGAGTGAGATTTTTTTTACTATGAAAAATTTGACGAAAAATTGGATATTTTGTAGTTTAAAATTGACATTTTTTTTAATTTTATTCACATTTTTTTTAATTATTTTATGTTCAAAAGTTTTCAATATATTAAATTTACCAGGATGTATTATTTTATTTTTTTTATGCATTACAATATCTTTGGTTTTTGTTTTTTTTGGCCGAGTTTTTATATCTAAAGTTTTCAAAAAAATAAATAAAATAGACGAAATTTTGTATATAATATCCAAAAGCATTTTATACAATGATAATGAAAGTTATAATTTTAATATTGAAATTGACAATGAAATTGATAATTTAATAGAAAAAATTGGTGAAATTGCCTTTAAAATAAAAGCATCCGAACATTTAAAAAATGATTTTATCTCATCAATATCGCACGAACTTCGAACACCGCTTACAGCAATAAAAGGCTGGGCCGAGACCATGAAAGTTGGAAATGTAATAGACTTATCGACTTTACGCCGCGGCCTAGAAGTCATAATAAAAGAAACCGAGCGGCTTTCTGGCATAGTAGACGAATTAATAGATTTTTCTGGCTTTGAGAGCGGCAGAATTATTATGAACATGGAAAAAATCGATTTATCAGCAGAAATAAATGAAGCTGTTTTCATGTTTAAAGACCGTGCGAGTTGTGACAATAAAACTTTGCTTTGTGATGCCCCTGAATCGATATCTTGCATTTGGGGCGATAGGGCAAGATTACGGCAAGTTTTTGTAAATATAATTGACAATTCCATTAAATACACTGAAGAAAACGGTGAAATTTTAGTAATATTAGCCGAAAAAGATAACAAAATAATTATTGAAATTACTGATAATGGCTGTGGAGTTCCGAAACAATGTCTATCTAAAATTAAGCAAAAATTTTACAAAGCTGATGTTACACATCGGGGTTCTGGCATTGGATTGGCAATAGCTAATGAAATTATCATAGCGCATAATGGCAGTTTAGAAATAAACAGCGTCGAAACTCAGGGGACTACTGTTTTAATTTCTATACCTATTTTTAAGGAGGAATGAATTTATAAATTTGTATGAAATATACAAAAATGGCAAAAAATATGTTTCGAAAAATAGTAATTATATACACTTTAATGAGTTTTTGATTATATTTGAAGATGTTTTCAAAATTAAAAGACTTGATTTAATTTTATTAAAATATTATAATAATTATTTGTATATACACCCAAAAAAGGAGATAATTAAAGATTTTTTTTGTAAATTAAAACGAGTAATTTCAGGAGAACCAGTTCAATATATTACTGGTCATTGGAAATTTTATAATATTAATATTCAAGTTGGTCCTGGAGTTTTTATTCCTCGCGATGATACCGAGATTCTGGTTAGGACTTGCATAAAATATCTAAATAATAATTCAGAAATAATTGATTTATGTGCTGGTTCGGGGACTATTGGTTTATCACTGAAAAAATATTTTGGTTTTAATTTTTTTGTTGAACTTGTTGAATCATATAAGCCGGCATTTAATTTTTTATTAAAAAATATAAGCCAAAACTTTGGAGATTATAATAAAAAAATAAAAGCTACTAATCAAAATATATTTAAATTACACAAAAAAACACAAAATTTAAAATTTGACGCTATTATATCAAATCCACCTTATATTCCCAGTTCAGAATTAAAATTTCTTTCTTATCAAGTTAAGCAGGAACCAAAAAATGCACTAAATGGTGGCGTGAATGGGTTGTATTTTTATGAAAACATCACAAAAAAATGGCGTAGTAAACTTAAATTAGGAGGATTCATGGCGTTTGAAGTAGGAATAAATCAATCTGAATTAGTAGCTAATATTATGAGAAAATTAAATTTTAATAATATTATAATAAAAAAAGATATAAATAATATAGAACGCGTGGTTTTGGGGTTCAAAAATGTTGAAATATAATAAAAGAAATTTAGTACTATCAGAAATGGCCATATGTTTAGTGATTTCTCTAGTATTGAAATATGAATTTGTGTTATTTAAGATGCTGAATGGGGGTTCAGTTACATTAGAACTTGTTCCAATCATAATTTTTTGTTTACGGAATAAATTTAAATTTGGCATTTTACTCATAATTATTAAAGAATTTTTTAAAATTTTGGTTAATTTTCATATACCTCCTGCTGCAAATGTCGGATATATTATATTAAGTATATTATTAGATTATTTTTTGAGTAATTTTTGTATACTATTAATATATTTTTTTAATAAATTTTTAAAAAATAATATTAGTATTATTTTGAGCTTGTTAGCAAAATTTATAATACATTTTATTTCGGGAATACTAATTTGGAATTCTTATGAAATTAGCATAAAAAATTCGTTGAAAATTTCATTTTTTTATAATATTTCCTACTCGTTTCCGGAGATATGCATAATTATTTTAGTATTAAAATATTCGTGTATTTTAGATTTTCTTGAAAAAACAAAAATAAAAAGAAGTGATTAAAAATTTGATAAATAAAATTTTAAAATTATTTATTTTATTTATGTGTTCGATTATTTTAATGTTATTTAATATAAAAAAAATAGCTACAAATGAAAATTTTTATGAAACAGCACTAAAACAATCTTCATATAAATTAAGAATATCGAATTCCAGAGGTTTAATTTATGATTGTAATAATATACCTTTAGTTGATAATGAGACAAAAAAAATAGCAGTTATAAATCCGAATAATCCTACAGAGCTTTCTGGAATTTTGAATTTTATAGATTATGACAAAGAAAAAATATCCAAAAAATTAAAAGACGGATTCCCTTTTTTAGTGAAATTAAACAAAAATTATAAAAATATAAACAAAAATAACAATAATATTTTCGATATTCCAGTTAGGACTAATAAAAATATATCCAGTATACATTTGGTCGGTTATGTTGACAGTGAAAATAATGGAATATCTGGAATTGAAAAAATTTATAATAATTATTTAAATAATGAAAGTGAAATTGAAATTATATATTATACTAACGCTTTTGGGAATATTATATCTGGAGGAAAATCATGTATAATAGATAAATCATATTCAGTTAATAAAGGTGTGAAGCTTTATATTGACAAAAATTTACAAGAAATTACAGAAAATATATCCGAAAAATATATAAACAGAGGTTCGGTAATTATCACAAAAGTTCCAGATTGTGAGATAAAATCTTGTATAAGTTTACCGAATTTCTCTCCTGAAAACATGGCATATCATCTAAACGACCCAGAATCTCCATTTTTAAATAGAGCTTTAAATTCTTATGACGTGGGATCAGTTTTTAAATTAGTAACATCTATCGCAGGCTTAGAGTCTGGTCTAGATGAAAATGAAATTTATGATTGTACAGGGATATGTATTTTAAATTGTGGTTCTAAAATTGATTGCTATAATCGCAAATCACATGGGAAAATCGATTTAAATCATGCTATTGCTTGTTCTTGCAATGGATATTTCGCTGAATTATCTAAAAAAATTGATCCTAATTTTTTCTTAGAAATAGCTAGAAATTTGGGGTTTAGTCAGTCAATTCAAATTGCACCAAATTTAAATTCAGACGCGGGAATATTACCTGATATTAATGAACTTCATGATGAAAAAAAAGCTGCTATTTTTTCATTTGGTCAAGGGAAATTGCTGGCTACACCGCTGCATATAGCTGCATTAACTAATACAATTGCTTCAAATGGAATGTATTCTGAACCAAAATTAGTTATGGGAATTATAAATGAAAATATGGAATTCGAAGCTGAAAATTTATATAAAACTCCTAAAAAATGCTTTAAAAAATTCACATCAGATCTTTTGAAAAAATTCATGAAATCTTCGATAACCATAGGCACAAGTGCCACTGGTCGGCCTAAAACTTGTACAGCGGCCGCAAAAACTTCAACTGCAGAAACAGGTATATTCAAGAATAACAAACGTGTAACTCAATCATGGTTTACGGGTTTTTTTCCATTTGACAACCCAAAATATTGTATTACAATAATAGCCGAAGACTGTGAAAATGGTCACACCACATGTGCTCCGATTTTCAAAGAGCTGGCAGATGAAATTACTAAGCGGAATTTATGAATTAACAGCATCTTTAAATGATTTGCCTGGCTTGAAAACTGGAGAATTAGATGCCGGTATCTGGATATTAGCACCGTCTCTTGGGCTTCTGCCTATACGCGCCTCCCGATGACGGATTAAAAATGTACCAAAACCTAAAAGCTGTACTTTATCACTTTGAGATAATGCATTTATAACTGTGCCCATAAATGCTTCGATGAAATTTTCCACTTTTTTTTTGTCTTCACCTGTTTTACTTGAAATTTCAGTGATGATTTCTGATTTATTCATAAACACTCCTCAACAAACACTAGCCATATAAATAATACATTTTGGCCGTGTTACAATATTTATAACATAATATCTATCGTGCATATGAATGTTACTTTTAAGAGGAATTTTTTTCAAGTATTTCCCTGAAATTTAATAAAAAATTAATAAAAATTTAATAAAACCAGTTTAAAAACAAAAAATCATGAACATTCTACCTGCCCATTAGCTCCCGTAAATAAATTTTTTTTAATTTTAATAGTGCCGCCCATCATGCATTTCAATTCTCCACTTTCGTCAAGAACTGCTTGACCTCCGATTTTGCATTTTTTACATCCGGTTGTCCATTTGCCGGGAGGCATAGGCGTAAAAAGGCACTGCGCAGCTGCTTTTTGCATAGCACCCATAGTTGAAGCGGCTGCTGTTGCACATGCAGCAACTACTGTGGGGTTTGTCATGGATTGACACGCAAAAAACATTGGAATATTTGATCCAGGTAAAGCATCTATTTCGTTTGCAATCGGAACGCCGCCAGCATTAACACGATTAATTGGCGTTACTTGTATTGGCATAGCGGCCCCAGGCACAAAAGAAGGTACTGGAGTGTTCGGTGGGCACATTGTTGATTTATCGCATTCAATTAGTGATCCGTTTACTACAGGTTTCCCCAATATATATTCCCCCAAAAAAATCAATAATAAATATTGAATTTTAGATTATTTTTAATATACTCAATCTAAAAATAAATGTCAATATAAATTTTGGAAAATAAATAATAAATATTGAATTTTACAGATTTTTTTAAAATATACTGAATTTATAAACGAATATTAAATATAAATTTTAAAAATATTAGTATATTTTTGTGCAAATTAATGCCTTTGGTCTTTGACGTTGAAATTTTTATGAATAAAATTTTCGATGTTATCCAGCGCCAATTTGTCTTCAGACTGCACCAAAATGCGAATTACAGGTTCGGTACCTGATTTTCTAACAAATAATTTGAATATTTTTTTGTTTTTATTTGAAAAAAAACTGCATTTTTCAGCGATTTTTCTCTTGACTTTATTTGCGAATTCGATATCATTATTTTGAGCTTTGATGTTAATTAGAGCTTCTGGAATTTTTTTGAACAAATTCAAAATATCGGAGGATTTCATATTATTGCCAATCAAAGCATCGATTATCATAGCGCTTGTAAGCAGTCCATCCCCGGTAGTGCTAATATCTTTAAAAATTATATGACCAGATTCTTCACCGCCGAAGTTATAGTTATTTTTTGTCATATTTTCCAAAATATACCTATCGCCGACGTCGGTTTCGACAAAATTTATGTTTTTATTTTGCAAAAAAAGTATCAATCCCAAATTAGCCATGCAGGTACCAACTACGGTGTTTTTTTCTAATTTATTATTTTTGCTGAGTTCTAAAGCGCAAAGTGCCATAATATAATTTCCATCGATGATTCTGCCGGTTTCATCAATAGCAATGCATCTGTCTGCATCGCCGTCATATGCCAGACCCAAGTTATATTTGTTTTCTATTACAAATTTAGACAAATTCTCTAAATCTGTCGAGCCACATTTATTATTTATGTTTATTCCGTCAGGATTATTAAATAGAATTTTATGATGAACTCCTAGTTTTTCAAATAATTTTTCGACATAAATACATCCAGAGCCATTAGCGCAATCTATTAAAATTTTAAAATTTTCGAAATCAAAATTTAAGTTATTTTTAATATTTATTAAATTATCGCAAATATTATTCACATATTTACTAATATAATCTTCATTATCTATGGCATGCAAAACTTTTCCGATTTTTATGTTTTTGGTATTTTTGATATTTTTGTTATTGTTAAAAATAATTTCTTGGTTATTATGCACAAAATATTCGATTTCATCCTCAGTTATATTATCCAATTTATGACCATTTTTATCGAATATTTTAATTCCATTAAATTCGAAAGAATTATGCGATGCCGAAATCATAACAGCGGCGTCGGCCTTAAGTTCGGTCACTAAAAATGCGACTGCAGGAGTTGGAACTATTCCTAAACTAATAACATCGGCGCCCATGCTGCAAATTCCGGCTTGGATCGCTGATTCAAGCATGTCAGAGGATATTCTAGTGTCCTTGCCTATTAATATTTTTTTAATGTTTTTTTTGTACTTTTTGCCTAAAACAAATACCATCCCACGGCCAATATTTAGTGCAAGTTCACAAGAAAGTTCAAGATTAGCAATCCCACGAACACCGTCTGTACCAAATAATCTTGGACTTTTGTTGATATGTTTATTAATCATAAAAACCCACCTTTATAATTAATTATAGCCTAAAATACCCGTGTAATTATGTTTGATATTTTAAATATTTCAAGCCAGAAAATATATATATTTTTTATGAAAAATGTTTAATTTTTTTGAAAATAATATACAAGTATACAATTTTGCGAATTTAATATTTATTTTTATTAATTTGATGTTATATTAAAAAACGTAAATGCAGAGTTAGTTTCTGTGTTTGTTTATGATTTTTAGTATTTTAGTGCAAATGCATAGAATTCAGAAGATTTATTATTGATTTATGTTAATTATGCTGTTTCTTTGGGATTGCATTAAATATTATGAATTTTATATTTTTTTACTCTACTGTGACGGATTTGGCTAGATTCCTGGGTTTGTCTATATCTCTTCCGAGCATTACCGCGGTGTAATATGCTATTAATTGTAGTGGGACTACCGCTAATGAAGCCAGCATAAATTCGGGGGCATCTGGGATGCAAATTATATCACTAGCGAAATCGGAAATATCGGTTTTTTTTGATTCTGTAGTTATTACTACGCAGACCGCGCCACGGGCGATTACTTCGCGTATATTACTTACGGTTTTTTCGAACAAACGTTTATTGGTCGCGATAGCATATACAAGCGTGCCGGTTTCTATTAATGAGATTGTGCCGTGTTTTAATTCACCTGCTGCATAGGCCTCTGAATGAATGTATGAAACTTCTTTGAATTTCAATGATCCCTCGAGACTTACAGCATAATCTAAACCCCGGCCTAGGAAAAATACGTTGTCGCATGCTGTGTATTTTTTGGCTATTTTGTATATTTCTTCTTTGGTTTCTAATATATTTGTTATAAGATCTGGCAATTTATTAATAGAATCTAAATACTTTTTGTAAGAATTTTCATTTGTGAGACTATCGCGTATTTTTGCGATATAAAAAGCAAATAAATAAATCGACGCAAGTTGGGCGCTATATGCTTTTGTAGTTGCTACTGAGATTTCAATGCCTGCCCAGGTGTAAAATACAAAATCGGATTCAGAGGCGATGGAACTTCCTACTACGTTTACTATTGCTAGCACTTTTGCGCCATGACGCTTGGATTCTCGCAAAACGGCAAGACTGTCGGCTGTTTCGCCTGATTGGCTTATTATTATCATGAGTGTTTCGGTATTGATAACCGGAGAACGGTATCTAAATTCAGATGCTAAGTCTACTTCTACGGGTATTTTTATCAGGGTTTCAAAAATGTATTTCGCCGCAACGCCTACATGATATGCAGAACCACAGGCTACTATGCATATTTTTTTGATGGAATTAATGTATTTTTTGTCAAATTTATCTAGTTCGTTCATGATTATTTCGTTATTTTTTATTCTAGGCTTAATAGTAGCTCGAACTGCTGCTGGTTGTTCCATTATTTCTTTTAACATATAATGTTCGAAACCATCTTTTTCGCTTGAGCCTATAGTCCAGTCTATGTTTGTCAAATTTTTTTCTATTTTTTCGCCATTGAAATTATAAAAATTTACTGAATCGGAGTTCAAAACAGCTATTTCGCACTCGTCGAGACGACATATTTTCTTGGTTTTGTCGACAAATGCCGAAATATCGGAAGCTATATAATTTTCATTGTCACCAAAGCCGATTACTAGAGGACTTTCTTTTTTTACAGCGATTACTTGTTCAGGGTAATCAGCGCATAAAATACCAAGAGCAAACGAGCCTTCTAAGCTTAGAATAGTTTTCCTGACAGTGTTAAATATGTCGCCATTATAGAAAAAGCCCATCATAGCAACAATGACTTCGGTGTCAGTTTGGGACTTGAAAATTACACCTTTATTTTCTAGAGATTTTTTGAGTATCATATAATTCTCAATTATTCCATTGTGGACAACTGAAATTTTGCCGGATTCGCATGTGTGAGGATGGGCATTTGTGTCAGAAGGCTCCCCGTGAGTCGCCCAACGTGTATGACCAATTCCAGATGTTCCATCAAAACCAAATAGTCCGTTTAATGCGTTTTTTAGAACTTGGATGCGTCCTTTTTTCTTAAGAACATTTAAATTGCCATCGTTGCATACAGCGATACCAGCTGAATCATAGCCTCTGTATTCTAATTTCCCGAGCGCATGTATTAGAAACGGAGAAGCATGATTGCGTCCAACATAACCCACGATACCACACATAAAATAACCACCTCATGTTATTAAGCCTTGCAATAGGCTACTAATGTTTGATATAAATATATTACAAGTTGTAAATTAAAATTGTGCTTGTATATTTATTTATTTTAATAAAAATTTAATAAATTAATTTTATATGGAATTTTTAGATAAATTTTCATATAATTTAAATAAAGCTTCTAGGAGGTTTTTTAATAAAATGAAAATAATTGCTGATACACACTGTCATACTGTAGCATCGGGGCATGCTTTTAGCACATTACTTGAAAACGTACAAGCCGCAAAATCAGCCGGATTGTGGGCCGTTGCTACGACGGATCATATTGGCAAGATTCCCGATGCGCCAGGACCCTGGTATTTTGAGAATTTGAGGATAATACCAAATTCGATAAATAATATCAAGATTTTAAAAGGTGTAGAAGCAAATATAATAAATTCTGCAGGTGATGTAGATCTTCCTGAGATGAAAATCATGCTAGATTGGGTAATAGCCTCGCTACATGATTTGCCATTTGAAGGCCCGCATGGGATCAAAGAATGCACTGATGCCTGGTTAGGTGTTGCTGAAAATCCGCGTATAAATGTCATAGGGCATAGCGGGACTGTCGGATTTGAGTATGATTACGAATCTGTGATACCTGTGTTTGGGCAAAAAAAAAAGTTGGTTGAAATTAATAACAGTTCTCACGTATCTCGTATAGGTAGTACAAAAAATTGTCTAGAAATCGCAAGGATTTGTAAAAAATACCAAGTGCCTGTGATAGTAAATTCTGATGCTCATTTTAGTTTTCAAGTCGGGAAATTCGAGCACGCGATTGCATTGTTAGAAAGCATAAATTTCCCAGAAGAACTTGTTATAAATTCTAGTATCTCGAAATTTGAAAAATATTTGGAATTATACTCACAAGTGTTCAAGTAAAATAATAATTTTTTTAAAATAAATCTTGAAATTTTAATTTTTAATATTTAGAATATAATTCTGCATGAATAGTAATCGTACAAGTTTAGTATTAGTATGCGTGAAATTTTAAATTTATAAATTAAAAGGAGTAAAAGATGGAACAGATAAAAGGATATTTTAATGGAGACTATCCATTTTTAGAAAGCAAATTTATTAAAAAATCGCAATTTTCTGGGAAAAAAGTATTACTCAGATGTGATTACAACGTGCCGTTTTTTGATAATGGCGAGATTTCTGATACGTCGCGAATTGACAAGACTTTAGAGACTATAAATTATTTGCTTAGTAGCGATGCATCGATTATTATATGTTCGCATTTAGGCAGACCGCATGGGCAAGTCATCCCGGCATTAAGTCTGAAGCCCATAAGCGATTATTTAAGTAGTATTATAAATAGAAAAGTTAAATTCACAGGTCAAATTTTTGGCGCTACTACGTCTGAAACAATTGCTAGTCTCGAGCCCGGAGGGGTTTGTATGCTCGAAAATTTAAGATTTGATATCGGCGAAGAGACTTGTAATGATAATTTTTCACAAAAACTTGCTGAATTGTCCGATGTTTATGTTAATGATGCCTTTGGGACATGTCATAGAGAGCATGCTTCTTTAGTAGGAGTAACTAAATATTTGCCGTCTTTTTATGGATGTTTAATAAAACATGAAATTTCGACTATGTCTAAAATTCTAAAATCGCCGAAACGGCCATTTGTTACAGCAATAGGAGGCTCGAAAGTTTCCGATAAATTTGGAATTATAAAAAGTTTCATAAATATTACTGATGTTCTAATAATTGGCGGCGGCATGGCATATACTTTCATGAATGCTCTTGGATACTCAGTTGGCGATTCGATTTGTGAAAAAGATAAAATTGAGATGGCAAAGACAATATTAACTGAAGCAAAAGAAAAAAATGTAAAATTGTTGTTGCCTATTGACAATAAAATCGGAAAAGAGTATGCTCCAGATACCGAGTGTAAAGTTGTCGATGCAGACAAAATCCCTGATGGCTGGCAGGGCCTGGATATAGGTCCAAAAACCGAAAAACTTTATACAGAAGAAATAAAAAACGCTAAGACATTCATTTGGAACGGTCCAATGGGCGTTTCTGAGTGGAAAAATTTTTCAAGTGGAACATTCGAAGTGGCGCGGGCAGCGGCTTCACCTAACATAGTAAGCATTGTAGGTGGGGGAGACTCTGCGGCTGCTGTAAAAAAGCTCAGTTTAGTCGATAAAATGTCGCATGTTTCGACAGGAGGAGGTGCGTCGTTAATGTTTTTCGAAGGAAAAGAGCTTCCTGGAGTGGCCGCTATTATGAGTTAAATTTTATTTTTTACAAAGGTTGTGGTTGAAATGGGTATGTTTGAGAATTTTTTCTTAAAAACAAAAGCAGCAATAGGCGTGATCAGCGGTAAAACGGGCAGATTCATAGACATTTCTAAGCTTAAGATTGATATTGCTGAACTAGAAAATCGCCAAAAAAAGAATTATGAAAAAATTGGCAGATTATATTATACTTTTAAAACGCAAAATAAAGCTGTCGATGAAAATGAACTTGAAAGCGTAGTTTCGGGCATAGACGCTCTTAAAGAAAAGATCGCTAGAATTCATGATGAAATCGATTCGATAAAAAACAAAGTAGTATGTAATAAATGCAAGAATAAAAACGAAAAAGCATCGTCATATTGCACAAAATGCGGCACAGATTTAGTGCATCACGACGAAGAATCTAAAAAAAACGATAGTTCTGATGTTGCCAAAGACCAGGGAATTCAAAATCCTTCAAACGAAACTACAAACGAGGATAATTATACAGCCGAAAAAGAATCTGAATCACAAGTTGATCCGGATATAAAATCAGATATAACTTAATATTACACAAAACTCGGGACTAATTTCAGTGCATAATAACTAAGAATTTAAAAAAACTCGCAACTAGTTTAGTGTATGATTAATAATAATCTAAAAAAACTATAATTAATTTAGTGCATAATAACTAATAATTTTAAAAAATTATAAGCATATAAACGCAACTAGATGCAACAGAATTCGAACTAAAACTTGTTCTGTATGCAAAAACATGGGAATTATTAAAAAATGGAGGAACAAACAAATGTTATCGCAAGAGTGTCAAGAACAAGTATTAGTAACTACAAATAATTTAGCGATTCAACCCGAAAGTAACGAATCTAACCAAATCTCATCACCCGAAGCAAAACGGATTAAATGGGCAGGGTTTGTCGAAAGCTTAGTTCTCGATTTTTTTAACGAACATGAAATAGAACGATTAACCATCGAAGACGGCGATGGGAATAAAGCTAAACTATCTCGATTTAAAGAATATGAAATCAAAGTTGAGTATTCATCGGTAGTTATGCTTTAAATTTAAATTTTAAATTAAGAAAATATTAATAATTTGTTAAATTTTAGTGTTTTTTGTATAGTTTAGCAGATATTTAATAATTCATAAAATTTATGATTTTAATTTAAATTTTAATCAAAATTTAATTTAGATTTAATTGCAAAAAGTAAACACACAAGTTAACATTACTAATAGGGAACAAATTTTGATCTTTTTGGCATTTTGGGAGCATAGCTCAGTTGGTTAGAGCGCTTGCTTTACACGCAAGAGGTCACAGGTTCGAGCCCTGTTGTTCCCACCATAAAGAGGCCCGGTAGTTCAGCTGGTTAGAACGCTAGCCTGTCACGCTAGAGGTCGACGGTTCAAGTCCGTTCCGGGTCGCCATCATGCCTTTGTAGCTCAGTCGGTAGAGCAGAGGACTGAAAATCCTCGTGTCGGTGGTTCGATTCCGCCCGAAGGCACCATCATAAAGATTTTTTTTATGTATACTAGTTTAGTTTTAAAAAAAAAAAAAATAAAGGGGAATTAATTTGATTAATAAATCATAAATTAAAATTATGAGATTTGCGGATGTAGCTCATCTGGTAGAGCGCCACCTTGCCAAGGTGGAGGTAGCGGGTTCGAGCCCCGTCGTCCGCTCCAGTTTTCGTATTTTTATAAAAAATATAAAAAAATGTTGAAATTATTTTTTATTTATGTTATCCTCGACGGCGTCGTAGCCAAGCGGTAAGGCAGAGGTCTGCAAAACCTTTATTCACCGGTTCGATTCCGGTCGACGCCTCCAAGCCAGAATACACAGGATGTTATGAATTTATCATGATTTTGTTCAAAAAAGGATCGCTAATCGTATTTTCAGGGCCTTCGGGCGTGGGTAAAGACGCGGTATTAGCCAGGATGAAACAAAAATATTCGAATTTATATATATCTGTTAGTGCTACTACTAGAAAGCCCAGGGAATATGAAAAAAATGGAGTCGATTATTATTTTTTAAGTAATGATCAGTTTATTCAAATTGAACAAAATAATGGCTTTTTGGAAAATGTAACATATTGTGGTAATAAATATGGCACGATTTTGTCGGAAATAACCGAAAAAATTGATGAAGGTAAGGATGTGATACTAAAAATAGAAGTAACCGGTGGTTTGGAAATAATAAAAAAATTCCCCGATTGTTTGTCTGTTTATATTTTGCCTCCTAGTGTTGAGGTTTTAAGACAAAGGCTAATAAAAAGGGCTTCGGAGGATTTAAAGGTTATTGAGCAGCGGTTAAAATTAGCGGAAGAAGAAATTAAGTGTTCGTGTTTTTATGATTTTGAAATAGTGAATGATAATATTGAAACTTGTGCGAATTTGATTGTGGATATTATACGGAAAAAATGATTTGTTTTTAAAGAATATTGTGGATATTATATAAAACATGATTTAATTTTTAAAATTTTAGATATATAAATTATAGTATTAAACATAATAACAACGAAGCTAAAAAGGATGTGTTTGTGTTGTCGGCGAAAACGGATCGAGATGTTTCGTATTCATATGATGATTTGTTAAGCGGGAAGATTAATTCTTATTCAGTAGTGATTGGTGTCGCAAAACGTGCTCGCGAAATAGTCTCGGAACATGAGTTAAGAGGGGAACCTCTGGATGTTAACCCGGTTATATTAGCGTTGCAAGATTTTAAAGAAAATGTTTATGAGATTGTTCCGGCAGATAAGTAACTGGTTTTTGAATTTTTTTGAACGTATAATTATACCCGTTTTAAGGTGTTTAATGTGTTATGGGTTCCGATTTGGGCGCAAATTTAAGTTTTAAAATGGCAAAAGTTGCTGTCGAAAAGACGAAGTTTAATTTTGACTTGTTATATGAATATGTTATACCTGTTTTTTTGACAGATATAATTTTTGTGGGATGTCGGGTTTTAGTGCCTTTTGGTCGCACTAACACTAGACGTATCGGTGTTGTTGTTGGTATTTCAAATATAGATACTAATTGTGAACATGATTTTTTACGTAAATATAAAAATGTTTTGGAATTGTTGGATGCTCAGCCATTGGTGAATTTGAATTTTTTAAAGCTTGCTGTTTGGATGAGTAAAATGTACTTTTGTACGGTGTATGATGCAATTTCAGTTGTGGCTTCTGTGAGTTTTAAATATAAACCGAAATCTTGTGATGTAGAAAAAGAACAAAAAAGATATAAAAATGTTTTAAAATCTGTTAAATTTGGTGATATTTTGTTGTCCGAAGAACAAACAATTGTTTATAATAATATAGCATCATGGTATGAGAGTGCTAATAAAAAAAATATGCTTTTGTATGGTGTGACCGGAAGCGGTAAGACTTTTGTTGTTTTGAAAATTTGTGAATTGATTATTAAAAAAAAGCAAAATGTAATTTTTATGGTTCCTGAAATATCGCTAATTTCACAGTTTTATTCGATTTTTAAAGAAAAATTTGGTGATTGTGTATCGTTATTTCATAGTGGGCTGACTCTAAAACAAAAATATTTAGAATGGATGAAAATTAAATCTGGCAATGCGCAAATTGTTGTTGGAACACGTAGTGCTGTATTTGCACCGTTTGAAAATTTGGGAATTATAATAATTGATGAAGAACATGAAATTACTTATAAATCTGAGGCGAGTCCTAGATTTCATGCGAGAGAAATTGCGAATTTTAGATGCTCGGTTGAAGGTGCAAAACTTATTTTGACATCTGCTACGCCATCCGTTGAGTCTTTTTATTTCGCAAAAATTAAAAAATATGAGTTTAATGTACTTAAAAATAGATTCGGTTGTGCAATGTTACCAAAAATTAATCTGGTTAATATGAATATTGTATCAAAATGTGATGATGATTTGTTTATTAGCGAAATTTTAATAAAAAATATAAATAAAGTTTTGGCGCGGAAAGAACAGGTTATTTTATTGCTTGATCGTCGGGGATATCGTACGTTGATAAAATGTCTTAATTGTAATCAGATTTTAATGTGTAAAAATTGTAATATATCGCTTAATTTTCATAAAGATACTGAAAAATTAGAATGCCATTATTGTGGCTCTAGATATTCTTTACCTGAGGTTTGTCCGTATTGTAATTCAAATAAAATATGTTATATGGGGGTTGGTACTCAAAAATTAGAAGATGAAATTCAAAAATTAGTTCCTAATGCGCGTTGCGTGCGAGTTGATGCGGATATTATTAGTAAACAGAATAGTTATGAAAAAATTTTCAAGGATTTTTCGCAGCAAAAATATGATATTATGCTCGGTACTCGAATTTTGGCAAAAGGACATAATTTTAAAAATGTTACGTTAACCGGTGTAGTATCTGCAGATCAGTCATTGTTTGATCTTGATTTTAGAAGCTATGAACGAACATTTTCGTTAATATCTCAGGTTACAGGAAGGGCCGGACGAGGCGAAAAAAATGGTGAGGCATTAATTCAGACTTATTGTGCAGAAAATACAGTAATTTCGTTTGCATTGGATCAAAATTATGAAAAATTTTATCATAATGAAATTTCAATAAGAAAATCGTTACTATTTCCGCCTTTTTGTGATATATGCTTAATAGGATTTATAGGCAAAATAGACGAAAATACTTCCTCTGTTTGTAATTTTTTTTGCAATTTGTTAAAAAAACATGCTCGTAAGTTTTTCCCTGATATGCCGTTGAGAATTTTAAATCCTACACCTGCTATTGTAAAAAAAGCTTATAATAAATTCAGATATAAAATAATAATAAAATGCAAAAATGATAAGAATTTCAGAAGTTTTATTACACAAGTGTTAAAAAAATATTATGAAAAAACAAGCAAATATGTTTCTATTTTTATTGACCCAAATCCGGTTAGTGCATTTTGATTTGAATATTAAATTGAATGTTTTTATGATCGGAATATTTAAATTTAAAATTTAAGTGTTGTATTTATTAATAAAAAGTGTATAATAGGTGTTAATTAAAATACATAGGTTTCTAAGTTTTTAATATGCACCAAATTCTAAGGAGTGTTTGAATTATGAAAAGATTTAAATTTGCATTAGCAAAAATTTTATTAGTTTTTGCAATTTGTTGTTCTATTCCACAAAAAAAACATATACAAGCTCAGGAATCAATGAATACTACACAAAAATTTCAGGTAGATTCTGAAAGTGATTTGCTATTTTTTTCAGATAAAAAAGACATAAAAGGCATAAATGAAATAATTCTCACAAAAGATATAGAAATTACTCATCCTGTGGAGGTACCTTCAAGCGTAACGCTGGATTTAAATGGTCATACTATTACTTATGGGAATCCGAATGTGCAAATTTCGATAGGCAAAAAAACATTATTAGGAAAAGTTGTGTCGAAAGTAATTCATCATCCTGGATATGTAATTAATAAAGAAGAAAATAAGAATATTATTGTGACAAATGGATACCAAACAAATGTTATTAAGCAGACAACTTATAAACCGAAAGTTGTTGGCGCCTATAATTCTGTAGTATATAAAGATGTATATTCATATGATGATGATACTTGTGTGAGCATTCGCAATGGGACCATAAAAGGTGCCGAGGCCTTTAGTGTCGGTGATAAAGACGATGCATATTGGATAAGTCAGGCGCACGGCACAAATGGAGAAACACCATGTCCTATGATTGTAGGAATTAGCGGTGTGTTGAAACTTGAAAATGTAAATTTAATTGCAGGGAATGGTTCTAATGGTGGTAATGCTACTTATTCAAATGTCTGGCATCTTCCATTTATAGGCGGTGGAAATGGCGGTCATGGAGGAAACGCCGGTAATGGAGGAAGCATTATTTCTTGTGATCATACTGTTGTTTTTGTTGATAAAAATACTAAATTTATACCGGGCTTGCCGGGCGAACCAGGTAGGGGAAGTGGCCCGAATCCTAAATATTGGGTATTTAAAGGTAGTACTGGAAAAGATGGCAAACCTGGCAGTTGTGGATATGTAATAAATAATCATAAAAAATTAATTCGAATATAGTTGTTTTATATAAAATGAATATATTTAAAATTATATTAAATATACTGTTTCCGGAACAATGCTCATGTTGTAAAACGTTTGGTGTAAAATTATGTTCAGTATGCGCAAGAAAACTTCAACAAGAGTTTTTTCCTGCTAAATATTCGATGCCATCAGGAACTTTAAATAGGGAAATAGAATTGGTTTCAGCATTTATTTATAGGGATACTGCAGCTGTATTAATAAAAAATTTCAAATTCGCGAATTTCAGAACATGCTCGCAAATTTTAGCGAGTTTTATAAAAAGGGCTCTTGAAATATACACAAATTTAAATTTTGATATTATAACTTTTGTTCCAATGCATAATATAAAAAAACAAAATTTAGGCAGAGATCATGCTGAGGACATCGCAAAAGCTTTAAGCAAAGAACTGAAAATTCCAATTGCGAATGTATTAGTAAAAAACAAAAATAATTTGGTTCAAAAAAGATTGAGCTTGGTTGATCGTACGCTAAACGTTAAAAATGCGTTTGAGACAGTACTCGATGTGTCTGATTTAAATATAGCGTTAGTCGATGACATTTGTACTACCGGAATTACACTAACAGAATGTGCTCAGCAAATATTAAACATGGGAGCTCTAAATGTTACTTGTGTTTCTTTTGCAAAAGTGTTGAAAATATGAAATTTAAATAATTATAGACTTGAGATAGGGCTGACACCAGATAATGTCTATACAAAATTGAGCAGTAATTCTTGGGAAATTTTCTAGTTTTACTCCGGTCAACTGAATGCTTCAGGTTTTAAATTTTTTATTTTTTAATAATTTTTAAGTTAAAAATCCAACGGCGTATCTAAAACTTAATGAATTAGCTATTTTTATATTACTAAGTTTATTTCATACTATTTCTATGTTCTTTGGAAGTGATATATTACGGGTTTTATGTTCGGCAGACCCTGAATTCTAGGTTTGTGATGCTGAATTATTCATAAAATTAATTTTTATCATTAGGTTTGAAAAATAATGCAGCAAGATAACTGAAAAATACAGATGCTGCTATTCCCGCAGAACTTGAAGTTAATCCGCCGGATAAAATACCTAAGAAGCCTTTTTCTTTGATTGCTTTTATAACTCCTTTTGCCATTGTATATCCAAAGCCGATTAAAGGCACTGTGGCTCCTGCTCCGGCATAATTCACGAGGGGTTCGTATAGACCTACGGCTGTTAAAATAACACCAAGTATAACATATAATACGAGAATTCTTGCGGGCGTTAATTTAGTTTTGTCTATTAATATTTGAGCAAAAACGCAGATCAGACCACTGACCCAGAAAGCATTGATATAATTCATTTTTAACAGCTCCAAACATTTTTTATTTTTGAAATATAATATAATTGTAATAATTTCAAAAAAATTAATTTTTATTCATACGAGCCATTATAAAACTGATTATTTTTTTTGCGATTCGCATTATTTATATAATTAAGTATCATTTTTTTGGAATGTCTAAATTTTTTTTAAACAAAGATTCTAAATCACTGTGTAAACTATTTTTAATTTTATTAAAGTTTCCAGAAATCATATTAGTCAAATCACAATGCCCAAGTGCAGTCGAAATAAAAATATCAGGATTCCAACCATCATGTTTAAGTTTGGTAGATAGACCAGTTACAGAATCTGAAAGCCAATCATTACGACCGCCGCCTAAAATAATAATTTTGGTTTTTCTCTTTAAGCTAATGATTTTAGACGTATCTTTTATTTTCTCGATATCTTTGAAATTTTTTACAGTATTTAGCTCGGAACCAGTAACAAACTCCGCAATTGGGATCGAAACTTTGTTAACACCACACAAAGGTGACGCTAATATTACTGCATGTGGAGCTTTCTCTTTTTGGCAGCTTTTCGCAAAAACGTGTGATGCTATTGCTCCACCCAATGAATAACCAAAAATTATCATCTCTTGCTCGGGAATACCTAGTGTTTGATTAACATAATCAAATATATTATCCCCAGCTTCATATATTTTTTTCTGATTTAATCGTAGTGCCGGTAACCTCAATTTACTGCTGCCATATCCAGGATAATCCACAGCCACAATAGTAGCTCCTTCAGATAAAAAAGGTTCAACAGAAGGTATCATCTCGCTTGCGAGCATATAGTTACCCGGAAATACTATCACATACTTGCCTTTAAATTTTTCACCCTCAGGGTGCTTCTTTTTATAAGTAGCTCCACGTAAGCCCTTAATATTAATTTCAGAAACAATAAGTTTTTTGTTGCTATAAATCGGATCTTTTCTACAAGTAATGCCGGGATACAAAGCGGTTTTCGCACATACAGTAAGCAAAGTATATGCTCCAACACAAGTTATTGTTGAACCTAGCACGATAGGAATGACTTTTGATTTTTTCTGTTCTTGCTTTTTTATTGAATTTCCTATCGGAATATTCGCCAATTTCGATTTGTTTGAGGTCGCTTTTATAGGAGAAGATAACATAAAAAAAATAAGAATATTAGAAATATTTTTTTGAAATTTATTGTTTATAATTAAATCTCCTTCCTAATTTTTATTATAACATGTATTTAAAATAATTAAATAATAATGTCTAAAAACAACTCGGATTTTTTAAATAAATATATATATTTTATATGAACTTATTCAACTTTCTTCTAATTTTAATAATATACATACTTATGGGTTTCGTCAATAGGTTGATGGCGTAGAAGAATTTGTCGGATTATAAACATAAATCTCTTTACATTTCATAAATCTAATCAATTCCTTCTAATTTTAATGATATATATATTTGTGATTTTTATCAATAGTTTAATGATAATTTTATAAGATATATATTAAAATATTAGTTTTTTATGCACAATACACAAAATATATCTCCTAAAGGCCTATAATATATAGATATTTATATCTATAATTCTACAAATTCTCATGTACTATTAATCTATTGACGAAGTTCGCAAGTATGTATATTATTAAAATTAGAAGGAAATGATTAGATTTATGAAATGTAAAGAGATTTATGTTTATAATCCGACAAATTCTTCTACGCTATTAACCTATTGACGAAGTTCGCAAGTATGTATATTATTAAAATTAGAAGGAAGTGATTAGGTTTATGTAAAACATAAATATATTTAAACATTACAGATTACCTTTAAGAAACTTCATGTTTTGGATACTGGCTGGCTACGATGAGTTATTTTTTGTTTAAAAAATATTTTTTTCACAAATATGCTATTGCAATAAAAAAATATATAAATAAAATACTCACAGGCAATGATGTCTTTGCGATTTTCGAGTTGTTAATCTATGGTTTTACGGTGTTATTTCTTACATCTTTATGTATATCAGCCGAAGGTGGTTAAAAGATGGAACAACATATATGTTCTTTTTGTGGTAAGTCTCAAGGAGAGGTTAAACGTATAATAGCTGGCCCTGGGGTCTCTATTTGTGATGAATGTGTTAATCTTTGTAATACTGTGCTTGTCGATGATGATCAACTTGACGGTTCTCAACATTTAAGCTCTGCAAAACAGCCCGAATTAGCGCAGACTGGTCAGGTTTTGCCTAAGCCTCAGGAAATAAAGAAACATATAGATGAATATGTTATAGGACAAGATGAGGCTAAAATCACGCTGTCGGTGGCTGTGTATAATCATTATAAGCGCATATATTTTGGACCAGGCGATGTTGAATTGTCAAAAAGCAATGTGCTCTTGCTTGGCCCGACAGGCGTTGGAAAGACTTTGTTGGCTCAAACAATAGCTAAAGCTTTGCATGTGCCGTTTGCTATTGCAGATGCTACTACATTGACCGAGGCGGGTTATGTGGGCGATGACGTCGAAAATATTTTGCTTCGGTTACTTCAGGCAGCGGATTTTAATGTAGAAAATGCTCAGCGGGGCATAATATACGTCGATGAAATCGATAAAATTTCCAGGAAATCAGAAAATGTGTCGATTACTCGTGATGTTAGCGGCGAGGGAGTGCAACAGGCACTTTTGAAAATTCTAGAGGGTACTGTTGCGAATGTGCCTCCAAAAGGCGGCAGAAAGCATCCTCAGCAGGAATTTATTCAAATAGACACGTCAAATATTTTGTTTATTTGTGGAGGCGCATTTGATGGATTAGAAAAAATTATAGAAAAACGCATTGGAACGTCTTCTCTTGGATTTGGCGCTAAAGTTATGAACAGAAAAGAAAAGGAAACTACAGATTGGATGGCTCAGGCTGAGACTCAAGATTTAATTAAATATGGGCTGATTCCGGAGCTTGTAGGCCGGCTTCCTGTAATAACTGCTCTTAAAGGTCTGGACGAAGACTCGCTTGTTCGGATAATAAATGAGCCTAAAAATGCATTAATTAAACAATATAAAAAGTTGTTCGAGCTAGATAATGTAAATCTGGATTTCGATGACGATGCATTGCGAGAAATCGCTAAAAAGGCATTGAAAAAGCATAGTGGAGCTCGAGGCCTTCGGGCGATTTTCGAAGATATTTTAAGTAAGCCTATGTTTGATGTACCTTCAGATTATACTATAGAAAAAGTTGTAATAAACAAGGACGTTGTTTTGAATATCTCAAGCCCAGTGATAACTCATAATAATTCCAGAAAACCGAATTCTATTAGGTTCGATTTCGAACAACTTAAAAAAACAAGCAAAAATAAGTCAAAATAATTTATAAATAATTTATATAGGATGTGTTTTTATAAATGTTTAATTCATCGGGCGGAATATTCAAGAAAATTTTCGGCAATGTAAATCTAATGTTCGCGCTACTTGTGGGAGGCACTTTTCTTATACTTACTCGGATGCAAAACAAAAAAAAGAAGCAAGAGGCAGCTTTTCGAAATAGCATCAAAATTGGCGATGAAATTGTTACAATCGGTGGCATCATTGGTAAAATAATAAATTTAAACCAGGATAGTGACTATGTTGTTATTGAATCTGGCAGTGAACGAATAAAACTTCGCAAGTGGGCTATTTCAAGTGTAAACTGCAATACTGGTTCGGAATTAGAAAATAATAAGTCGAAAGTTTAATAATTTCTTAATACAAATATATTTAAAGCTGATTTAATAATATTGGTGCAGATTGTGAAATTAAAGACTTTTTCCCCAAGTAGTCAAATTTGTATTAAATGTGGATTTCAAAATTCGAAAACTAAGAATTTAAAAAATTAGACATTATTTTTTCTTAGAAGAATATTTATTATCAAAATATATTATTAAACTAGCTAAAAATAAAAAACAAATAATAATACTAATTACGTATACTGCGACCATCCATCCGGATTTATAATAATCTATAAAAAAATAAGGGAAATGATTTGGCTCTTTTCCTTCAGCACTTGGATATAACACTCCGGAAAATCCTAAAATCGTTGCTTGGATATAGTATCCTAATGGAGGAATAGTAAATATCCAGATATCAGTTTTTGCAAGAACACCGCGTTGTGTAAAAAATATATAATCAAATAATATTAATAATGGTGATATTAAATGTAGTCCTATGCTATTAAATGTCAATGAAAACGCAAAGTCTTCAAATTGAGGAGCAAGTACAGTCCAAAATATAATAAGAGTTACCATCGCAGCTAACATAACAGTAGCACATAATTTGGGATGATAACTTGCTCCAGATTTTTTGTGATTTTTGTTTATTATGTCTATAATAGTAAAAAAAATTAATGACCCAAATAGTCCCCATATCATTATGTTGCTTTGCACGGTATAATACAATAAACTTGAGGCCCAAAAATTACCAGTAAATACTCCGAATTGAGCCATTAGAGCTATTGTGCAAAATACAAATGAACATATTCTGAATATAAGAATAATTTTTTTGTTTTTTATCATAATTATCTCCTTGGCGTTGCAAATTATATTTTTGAAATGGGTCTCCTTGGATAACGAGACCACTAGGATTTTTGATTTGACGTCATAATTTATATTTAATTTGCCCAAAAAATCACTTAAATATCGAGATCATCGAAAACATTTTGGTTTAAGGTTTAATTTATGCTAGATGTTTAGTTTTTAAAAATGTTTATTACATGCTTGATCCGACTCAAGTCTTTAGGTTTTTCTCAAATTCCCAAACTAAATCTCCGTGTGAATATTTAATTTAGAAAAATTATTTAATATGCACAATAATTTTAATTTTAATTGCTTTATTTTTGGAGGGCAAAATTGATGTAAAATATTGACTTTGTTTTTTATGTATTGTAAAGTTAGATTATCTCGTGGTAGTTAGGGGATTTTATGAAGCTTATTGTAAGGGGATGTTTTTTTGGAGTATGCGGTTATTCAGGCCACTGGTAAACAATATTTGGTCCGATCTGGGGATGAGATTTTTTTGGATAATTTGAACAAAAATATAGGCGACCATATTAAATTCAATGTTATATTCGCCAAATTAAATGATACTCAGAGGTTGATTAATAGTGATTCTTGTTCGGGATTAACAGTTACTGGAGAGGTTTTTGAAGTTATGCTGTCGAAGAAACTTAGAATATTCACATATAAGCCTAAAAAAAATCACAAGCGGGCCATGGGAGAACGCCATCAGAGGGCTAGAGTGAGAATTTCTTTTTCAGCATGATGTCATAAATAGATTAGTTGATTTAGAAGTTTATACTGTGTTTTTTATTTTTTGATTAGCAAAGAGGTGATTATTTTGGCCCACAAAAAAGGTATGGGATCTACTAAAAATGGTAGAGATTCAGAGTCAAAACGTTTAGGTGTTAAACGTTCGGATGGCCAAAAAGTTAACAGCGGGGAAATAATTTTAAAACAACGAGGGACTAAGTTTCACCCTGGTAAAAATGTTGGGAAAGGTTCGGATGATACATTGTTTGCGTTGGTTGCTGGTATTGTTAAGTTCGGAAGAATAGATAGACATACTAAAAATGTATCGATTTTGAGTTTTAATTAGCTTAGTTTTCACAAAAATTTCAATTACAAAGTTATTTTTTTGGTATATTTTACAAAAGGAGGGATAAATTTATGTTTGTTCATGTATTGGTTGTCATATGGGCGGTGTGTTCAGTGTTCACCGTTGGCGATAGGGGACTGCGGGCGATTGACAATACGCGGGATATATATTGGCCTGCAGTAAAGGGAACGGTACAGAAAGTACTGGACATAAAGTAATGGCTTCGATAAATAACCTACTTATAAATGATGAAGTTTACAGTAGGAATAATTCAAAAGCTTTATTGTTTGTGAGCAAATAGTTGTTATATTTTGTTTTTATTATTGTACAAAAAAATCTAAGGAGGAAGTGTAATGGCAGAGATTAATCCGGAAAAATCAACTGCTAGGAAACAGTTTGAGGATACAGCGAAACTTGCCGGCGATATTAAATTTTTGATAGGGTTACCCTTCGTTATGATGGGCGTATTTGGGGGGCTTGGTCTATTGACCGGAGGTTGGGTGCGAACACACAAAAGTAAAGTTGATTTCAAGGCCGATGGGAATTACCCAAGGCAATGATAATTTTAATAGTATAATTAAAGTTTATGTGTTTTTATAAATGTTTGTTATGCAGTTTTTAGGTTTAACTTAGGTGGTATGTGATTTGGAGAAATTAGTAAGAAAAATCACTTCAATGAATGTTGACTTTGGGAAATGGTATACAGATGTTGTTGTTAGAGCGGAATTAATTGATTATACTGGGGTTAGAGGGTGCGTTGTTTTGCGCCCCTATGGGTATGCTATATGGGAAATTATTATGTCTTTTTTAAATCATGAATTTCGAAAAAAAAATATAGAAAATGTAGCAATGCCGTTACTTATACCGGAAAGTTTGTTGCAAAAAGAAAAAAACCATGTTAAAGGGTTTGCTCCTGAGGTGGCTTGGGTTACTATCGGGGGCAATGAAGTGTTGACTGAACGGTTATGTATACGTCCAACTTCGGAGGCGTTGTTTTGTTCACATTTTTCGAAAACTGTTAAATCTTGGCGGGATTTGCCTAAAATTTATAATCAGTGGTGTTCGGTTGTCAGATGGGAAAAGTCAACAAGACCTTTGTTGAGGTCCGTGGAATTCCAGTGGCAAGAAGGTCATACTGTGCATGCGACCTCGCAGGAGGCTGAAAGTTTCGCTATTTCTATTTTGGATTTGTATCGGGATTTTTTTGAGCATATATTATGTGTTCCTGTTATTTTAGGTCGAAAAACTGATAGCGAAAAATTCGCTGGTGCTGATATTACTTATACTGTTGAATGTATGATGAAAGATGGTAAGGCGTTGCAAGCAGCGACTAGCCATTATTTTGGTAATAATTTTGCTCGGGCATTTGATGTAAAATTTCAAAATAAAAATAATAAATCTGAATTTGTGTATCAGACTTCGTGGGGCCTTACTACTAGGGTTATCGCGAGCGTCATTATGGCACATGGTGACGATGATGGCTTGGTTTTACCACCAGATATTGCTCCGATTCAAATTGTTATAGTTCCAATTATGATTAAAAATAATGCTGTGTTTGAAAAATGTAATGAGATTTTTAATATTTTAAATAGAGATTTTAGAGTTAAACTTGATGTTTCAGACCAGTCTCCTGGTTGGAAATTTGCTGAATATGAAATGAAAGGTGTTCCAATAAGACTGGAAATAGGCCCGAAAGATGTGGATTCAAATTCTTGTGTGATAATTAGACGGGATAATCGCGAAAAAATAACTTGTGGTTTTAGTAATATTTTAACAGAAATTCCAGTAATATTAACAAAAATTAAGTGCAATTTGTATAAAAATGCTGAAAAATTTTGTAGAGATAAAATTTTTGTCGTTAAAAATTTATCTGAATTCAAAACAGTTAGTAAGCAGCATTGTTTTATAAAAACTTTATGGTGTGGTTCTGACGTTTGTGAACAATATATAAAAGATAATTTCGGCTTTTCTTCTCGATGTATTCCGCTGGATGAAAATCAATGTTTATTTGAGGCTTCAGATCATGGGTGCGTAGTATGCGAAAAAAAGGCTTCGTCAAGTGTTTATTGGGGTGAGGCATATTGAAAGAAAAATTAAATTTTTATTAAATTTAAGGGGCAATTAAAGTAAATTTATGTTTTTCAATGACTATATTTTTAAGGATACAATTGTTAGTAAACTCGATATTAGAATTAGGTTTTTTTTGTCGTTTTTGATTACATCGTGTTTATTGTTTGGGAAAAATGTTTTTTTGAGACTTATGATTCTTGTTTTTGTCATAGTTATTATGTGTTTGGCACGTGTTAATTTTCGCGTATTTATTAGAAAAATGAAATTTATTTTTCTGTTTTTTGGGTTCTCGTTTTTTGTGAATTTGTGGAATCCTAAAGGTCAAGTTTTAATACATTTATTTGAAAAAATTAATATTACTGATGGGGCACTTAGAATTTCTTTGATTACATTTTTGGGTATGCTAATATTAACTCTTGTAGGCACTTTGATATTCGCGACTTCATCTATTATTGATATTATATATGTTTCAAAAAGTTTGTTTTCTCCACTTAAAATAATTAATATTAATACTGAGGATATTTCGTTTGTGGTAATGCTTATGTTTAGGTTTTTTCCAATGATTCTTGAAGAGTTTGAAAAAATTTTTAAAGCTCAAAAAGCGCGAGGTGCTGTCTTTAATAAAGGAAATTTGATGGTCAGATTGAAGTCCTTAAATTCGGTATTTGTTCCGATTTTTATTTCTTGTTTTAAGCATGCTATAGATGTAGCTGTCGCTATGGAATGTCGATGCTATGGTTTTACAAATAGTCGAGGTTCTTTGAAAATTCATAAATTTAGTGCATTCGATTTTTGGGCTGTTGCTTTTACGGTAATTTTTTTGATATTTATATTTTTCTGGAATGCTAAATTAAAATTTTGTGAGTTTTTAACAATATCATGAGTAAAATTAAAAATTTCTTGGTAATTATATCCTATGTTGGGACAAAATATCATGGCTGGCAAATTCAAAAAAACGCTATTACTGTTCAAGAGGTTTTTCAGAATGCTCTTCGGAAAATTGTAAAATCTAATGTCGATGTTAAAGGCTGTTCTCGCACCGATGCTGGAGTTCATGCTAATATGTATTGTGTCAGTTTTAAAATTTTTTCGAGTATTTCACCAGGTTCTATTATACATGCTTTAAATTCTTTACTGCCTGATGATATTGTTGTGAAATCTTGTTTTCAAGTTTCAGAAGATTTTCATGCTAGATATTCTTGTGTTGCTAAAGAATATGTTTATAAATTGTATTATCATAAAATTAAAGATCCTTTTATGGCTGATAGAGTATTTTATTATCCTTATAAATTTAATTTCGAGTTATTAAAAGATGCGTGCGAATTTTTTGTAGGTAAACATGATTTTTCTGCTTTTTGTTGTAATAATATTCAGTATAAATTACGCAAAAATTATGATTTTGTTAGAGAAATATTATGTATTAATATAAAAAAATATGCAAAAATAATAGAATTTAATATAAAAGCTAATGGTTTTTTATTCAGAATGGCTAGAATTATCGTAGGCACACTTTTGGAAATTGCGCGAAATAAAATCCATATTTCTGATTTAAAAATTATATTTGACTCAAAAAACCGAAAAAATGCAGGTCCTACTTTACCGGCTTGCGGTCTATATTTAAATAATGTATCGTATCAAAATATAAGGATTTAAATTATGCACCAAAAAAATATTGTTGTGAAATCTGAACAAAAAAAAAATAAAATTTATATAAAATTTATATTCATGTTCATTGTTTTATGTGTTATTACTTTAGCTTCAATTTTTTATTTAAATTTTTCGGGATCGGTTCAGTTTATTTTGGGGATTAAAAATAATATATCCTCGTTTTTTGGTTCAAGAAATTTTCCTGTAGATATTCCTGGTCAGTTTATAGAACCTGATAACTTCTGTGAGATAAATAGAAAAGTTTTATGCCTGAGTAATTCTTGCTTCAGTGTCTTTAACTCTAAGGGTAATCAAATTTATAGTGACAATCATGATTTGAGTGTTCCTAGAATGAAAGTTGCTAATAATCGTGTCTTGCTATATGATCTCGGCGGGCATAATTTTCGCTTGGAATATTTAAATAAACGGATTTTTTGTGGGGATTTAAAAAATAAAATAACCGATGCTTCTATATCTTGTAAAGGCGATTATGGATTTATCGCCGATTCTTTAGAGTATCTCGCAGAAATGTTTATTTTTAATGCTAAAAATTCATTAAAATATAGATATTGTTTTGCTAATTGTTATCCAACTTGTATGGCATTGAATGATGATGGCAAACAGGCCGCTATTGCTGGCATTTATACCGAAAATGGCAAGCCAACTTCTAGTATTAAAATATTTGAACTTAATAAGGAAATCCCTAAATTTAATATAAAAATTGAAGATAATATGTTCTTTAATATTGAATTTTTTTCGAATTCTAATAGTGTAGTTGCTATTGGAGATAGATCGCTTGTGTTTGTAAATAATAATGATGGAAGTTTTAAAGAAATTAAATACGATGATCAAAAGCTTTGTTCGAAATTCATAAATAAAAATGATGGAGTAGCGATAACTCTATCTCCTAACTGCGATGATTATAATCAAATTATAAAAATTTTCAATAAAAAAGGCAATCTTATTTCTAATATTGAATCTAAATCTAAAATTAATTCTGTTTCTTATAAAAATGGTATGGTCTCTGCGGTTTCTGAAAACTTTTGCACAATATATGATGCTTATGGTTTGATATATTGTAGAATAAAAAATCCTGTTTGTACTAAAAAAATAGAGTTAATTTCAAACTCTTGTGCATATATTTTAGGGACAGGCGTTTTTGATATTTTATACTTAAATTAAAAGTTCAAGGGTGTGAGGATTATTTATCATTTAGTTTTAGATTGTATTACTGTATTATTTTTGGGATTGTTTTGGAGATCAGGCTATAAAAGTGGAATTATTAGATCTGTGTTGTATCTTGTTGGAACCATTACTTCTGTTATTATTATATCTTTAAGTTGTAGATATGTTGCTAGCTTTATTTTTGATAATTTTTTATATTCTTTTTTGGAAAAACTTATAAATAAATCACTTTTAAATATAGGTTTTATAAATCAGCATAAAATTTTAGAAAATCTACCTTGGTTAATTCGCGTATTTATTCCCAGCGATGATTTTGGAAATAAATATATTGGCAATATAGTTACTACCAAAAATAATGGTGAATTTGTTATAGCTTTAATTAATTTGATTTCGCCTATTATTATTAATGTTTTAACCGGAGTATGTGCTGCAGTTATTTACTGGATTTTTTCAATTATTATTAAATTCATTGTTAATTATGTGTCTAAAATTTTTAAATTTCCTGTTTTAACTCGAATAAATGGCATGTTAGGAGGGGTGTTCGGAATTCTAAAAGGGATATGTGTCTTATGGGTTTTTATTTGTATTTTTAATATTTTTGCGGCAAGTAATTCTAGATCATTCAAACTGATGTCACAAGATAACATAAATTCTTCATTAATTTTCAAGAAAATTTACAAATTCAACCCTGTAAGTTTTATTTTTTTATTTGAACAAAACATTAAATCGTGTTTAAAATCCCCATTTTGCAGTATGACTCAGCTGTTTGGAAGATAGCTTAAATTTGCTAGAACTCCTAATGACATGGTGTTCATAGTTATACTCTGATATTTAAAAGCTGAGCCTATTTGCGAAAGTCTCTAATATATTTTTTAGATATGCCGTTGAATTTTCAACAATGTAAGTTTCTAATTTCTAGGAAACATAGATTCGTGGCTTAATGTTTAGATGGATTTTTCTATACTTTAGAAGTCGCTGCCTTTAATTTTTTCCATCCTGATTGCGTTTATGCTTACTTTTAAAATTTCTTTAGCTTTTCTAAGAATATTCTCTCATCGAGAAACCCTAATACTCTTTGTCGAAAATCTATATTGACAATGGAATTTGCAAAAATAATCAGTTTTAGGATAGGTCTAATATTTAATAATTCATATAAATACGCCTTCTAGTTTATAAGTATTCAGGTTAGTCCCTCGATGGAGCCGAGTTGGTACACTTCATGTGTCGTCACAATTCCATCTGTTGCGCCAAATGTCCGGGCTATGTAATTTCGGATTAGATACACAGACTCAATATATGTGTAACCTATTGTGATTAATTGCACAATCGGATCGCCCACAGGCTCGAAAAAAAATGTTACCAAATGTAACGGGGAACCATTCGCGTACATGTGTAGGTCAATCTCGTCACCACTTGCTGTTGTGATTGTAGTTGGTCGTCCATGTGGACTCTGCCCGGGGCTATTTTCTTGGTATTCGGGGGTTGCTGAAACAATGACTATGCCCAGCCTATGAAAAAAATTAACCAAATGTCTCGAAACAACCTGTTGCTGGCGTGTATATAAAATTGCAAATCCCGTTCGTGGCTCATCTAAACTATTCCCATAAATAATCGATGAACTTCCAATAAATAAACTGAATATTAAAATTACGATGAATTTTTGTGCAAAATTCATAAAAAAATACTCCTTATTTTTATTTTTTAAGATATGTGCGATATAAATTTTCTTCCTATTTTTTTATTTTAATAATATATTTGTTTTAAAATTTGTCAACAGTTTTTTATAATTTTTTAGACTTCAAAAAATAAAATTTATTATTAGTAAGCCTTATGAGAATTTGAAAACACTAAAATTTATGCTAGTATAGTCGCTGGCTGCGATAATATTACATTCCATACAAATAATCACTTCCTAATAATTTTAATAATATACATATTTACGAGTTTAGTCAATAGGTTTACGGCATAGGAGAATTTGCTGAATTATAAACATGAATATTTATGTATTTTAGAAATTTAAAATATTATGTTTTGTATATTATACCTAAAATTTATTAATATTTAAGTATAATTATACAAAAACAAATTAAACTATTGATGAATTTAAAAATATAAATACCATTAATATTAATGTAAGAAGTGAATAAGTTTATGTTTTTATAAATTAGGCATCAAAAAACTGATTTACAGATAGTTTTCAATTGATTTTAGTAGGCATCATAAATTTTATGTTGACAATTTTTTTATTTGAATAATAATACTCGTCGATATTAAACGTTAAGATCTTAACTCTGAGGTGTTGCTGTTGAACTTGATACCCTACGTAATAGAACAAACTAGCCGTGGAGAGCGGTCCTATGATATATTTTCTCGCCTCCTAAATGATCGAATTGTTATTCTTCATGATGAAGTTAATAGAGCTTCTGCCAGTTTAATTGTGGCACAATTACTATATTTAGAGGGTCAGGATTCCTCTAAAGACATAAATCTTTATATAAATAGCCCGGGAGGCTCTGTTTCCGATGGGTTTGCTATTTATGATACAATGCAATATGTAAAATGTGATATTAGAACCATTTGCATGGGATTAGCTGCTAGTATGGGCGCATTTTTGTTAGCGGCTGGAGCTAAAGGCAAACGTACAGCTTTGCCTAATAGTGAAATTTTGATTCATCAGCCTTTAGGAGGCGTTAAAGGCCAGGCAACAGATATAAAAATTCATGCTGATTGGATAATCCGTACAAAAGAAAAGCTTAATAAAATTTTAGCTGAAAATACAGGGCAATTGTATGAAACTATTGCAAAAGATACCGAACGCGATAACATAATGGACGCTTATCATGCTCAGCGCTACGGCTTGATTGATAAAATAATAGATAAAAGATTGGATGATATAAAAGACGATGCTCCTGTAACATAAAATAATTGAACTTTGTATTTTATAATTAATATATATTATGTAAAATTAGCGCGATGATATTGACAATCTTGAAAATATGTGAATTATCAAAATTAAGTAAGTGGGTGAATTTATAAAATATCGTAAGACTATTGACAATTTTTTTGAAAATACTAAACTTAAAAGTCAGCGATTGTTCTTTTTGAATAAAAATGCGATTAAATCTAAAATTGAATTTAATAAAAATGCTAAAATTAAAAGCAATAATGCGCTCGCGAACGAAAGTCTAAATGAAGATTCTGTGTTGGCTTGTTTCGCTGTTTGATATAAATGCAAAGTAAGAGTTCGGCCGCTTTCAAATATGTGTGAAA
Organism: Candidatus Improbicoccus devescovinae; assembly: GCA_036245095.1. GTDB lineage: Bacteria > Bacillota > Clostridia > Oscillospirales > Acutalibacteraceae > Improbicoccus > Improbicoccus devescovinae. Next base: position 97,448 of record BSWA01000003.1, on the reverse strand, counting down.
ACCAGTTTTTGGGCATCCGATACGACATTCCTGCAGTGTAAATTAATGCCGCAGATTCGCCTAAAATTTTACCTGCAGCTAGTATAATCGATGTTATAATCCCTGGGATCGCTGTAGGTAGTGTGATGGTGAATAATATTCTTATATTTTTAGCTCCTAAAGCTCCGGCGCCTTCAATGTAATGTGTAGGAACTATTCGTAATGATTCTTCTGTTGTTTTTATAATTATTGGAATCGAGCATAAAACCATAGTAAGACATCCGGCTAAAATTGATGTTCCTAGGCCGAAAAAAACACAAAATATCGTGTAGCCAAATAAACCGAAAATTATCGAGGGTATGCCTGAAAGTATGTCTATTGAAATTTTGATTATTTTCGTTAGTATATTATTTTTTGCATACTGATATAAATATATTGCCGTTCCGATTCCTAGCGGCACGGCTAAAATTAGTGTTAATATTATAATGTAAAATGTGTTTATTAACATAGGAAGTATTCCAGTTAACTCGGGTATGACTTCAGAATATGAATTTAATATAAATTTAATATTCAAATAATGTATTCCGTTTATGAATATATAACAAATAATAGATAAAAATATAGAAAATACTATGAATGATGCACAATATAAAATAAATTTCAAAAAAAATTCTAAAAAAACATGTTTTTTCGCTACTATTTTTTGGGAAAAAGTGCTTGAATTATTAATAATTTTTTTAATTTTTATCACCTTTTGATTGTATTTTTAAAATTTAACTCGTTTTTTCGATATATTCATGAAAATTAAATTAATTATAAATACAAATAAAAATAATATTAATCCTATAGAAAAGAGAGCGCGTCTGTGAAGCCCTGAAGAATACGCCATCTCAAGCGATATACCGGTAGTTAATAGTCGCACAGGCCTGAGTATTTCTGGCATTCTAGCTATATTTCCTGTGACCATAATCATAGCCATTGTTTCTCCAATAGCCCGACTAACGCCTAAAACTATACCTGCCATGATTCCAGGTATTGCATTTGGCAAAATAATTTTAAACGTCGTTTTAGCTTCAGTGTCTCCGAGCGACAATGCAGCCTCTTTATATGCACGTGGTACACTTCTAATCGCATCTTCAGATATATTAATAATTGTAGGCAATATCATAATTGCAAGAGTTATTATTCCTGCTAATAAGCTGTCGCCGCTTGTCTGATTAGGAAATATTTTTCTTATAGCTGGTACTATTATTAACATGCCAAAAAATCCAAATACTATCGAAGGAATCCCTGCTAGTAACCGCGAAATTACACGTAAAAATATAGCCAATTTTTTTGGCGCAAATTCGGCCGAAAACATTGCTGCACATACTCCAATAGGCGCGCCTAGCATCATGGCAGCTAAAACTGCTATAATTGAAGAAATTATAAACGGAAATATGCCAAATAAATTTTGCGACGGTTTCCAGATCATGCCGAATATAAAATTAAATAAACCAATTTCAAATATTGCGGGAACTCCCATAAAAAAAATATATATTATCATGCAAGATACTGCTCCGACGGAGAAACAAGCTATGATGTTGAAGAAAATTTCGCCGGCTTTTTGGAACCCTCTTGATAATATTATGAAAATCTGTGACGAAAATAAAAATATTAGCGAAATTATAATATTATTAAAATTTATTATATTTATTACGTAATTGCTTGAATTTAAAATTTTTTTTATAAATATTATACTAAATATAAACAAAAATATGAGTATATTGCACAAAAAAGCCAGTTTGGGTTTATTAAATAATAATAAAACTATTGTGTATAATATACTAAAAAATAAAATTATACTGAAAATTTTTATATATAATGGAATTTTAATTATATTTGAGCTAGAATCAAACTCATATAAAAAGCCACTAAAAAATGGTATTTTGATTAAAAAAATATTATACAATTTTTCGTTTATTTTAATTCCAAACGGTAAATTTAAAAAAATAATAGAACTAAAAATACTTACTAAAGATAAAATATAAGACCAGAATTTTAAATCTTTTTTTTCATGGTTTTCATAATTTTTAGTAATTTTCATACAGAAGCCTCATCATGAAAATTTACATTACCTACAAATTTTTCTTTTTTTATTATTTCCTGTCCAATTTCTGATTTAATAAACTCGAACCATTTATTTAGCACATAATTATGCTTATTTTTTAAATAAATTTGTATAAATGGCCTATAAAATTTATACATACCTTTAGAAATACTATTTAAATTACACGGAATTCCGTCTACAGACACACTCCTGACGCCCTCTGAAACAGAAGAAAACGAAACATAACCTATTGCATTCGGATCACTCGCAACCCGTGAAAGTACATCCCCAGATTCGGGGAATTCTATATCATATACTAAGGTTTTATTTAAAATAGCATCTTCAAAACCCTCGCGAGTACCTGAAGATTCTTCACGGCCAACTAGAGTAATATTAGCATTAATCCCAGAAATATCTGACCATGTTGTGATCTTTTTATTAAAAATATCTAAAATATTTTCAGAACTTAAATTATACACTGGATTGTTTTTGTTTACAATTACTGAAATTCCATCGAAAGCAATAATATTTTCGTCTAAAATATCAGATTTTTCAGACTCTGACAAATTCCGAGAAATATCGCCCAAATCATAGCCACCATTTAAAACTTCATTAACAGCCGCTCCAGAACCAGTTTCGAATTTTTCAAATATAAATTCAGGATAATAATTATTAAATTCTTCACCTAATATATTTAATAATCTAGACATAGAAGTAGAGCCTCCTGAACTTATATGTGTGACATATTTATATTCCTGAGTTGCATTTTTTGCAACCGGGAAAATCAATCTGTTTTTTATGCTTGCAGACATTAAAACAAACATCCCGAATATTACTAAAAACATATAAGAAATTAAATAAAATTTATTGTTTTTATATTTCAATATATGCCTCCTGAGTATATTGAATTTGCAATTTTATACATTAAACCTAAAAAGTATTATATCCCCATCTTTTACTATATATTCTTTACCCTCGGATGCTAATATTCCTTTGTCTTTTGCTACAGAAATTGAGCCATATTTTATTAAATTTTCATACGAAATTACCTCAGCTCGAATAAATCCACGCTGTATATCTGTATGAATTTTCCCAGCTGCTTCATTGGCTTTTGTGCCTTCTGACACAGTCCAGGCTCTTACCTCTGTTGGTCCTGCTGTCAAAAACGACACTAATTTTAATAATTTATAACAAGATTTTATTAATTTATTTAATCCTGATTCTTGTATACCGGCATCTTTTAAAAATTCATATTTTTCAGCGGGATCCATAAGAGCAACTTGGGACTCAAATTCAGCACATATAGGAATTACAAGTGTATTTTCTTCTTTTGATATTTCTTTAACTTTGATATAATTATTATCTGTTTTTTGTAAAAAATAAGTTTCATTGACATTTGCTACATAAATTACAGGTTTAAAAGTTAAAAAATGTAAATTTTTAACAATTTTTTCTTCTGATTCAGAAAGTTGCAAAAGCCTAATCGGATTACTCGCTTCCAACCATGATATTAATTTAGAACAAAAAGCCAAATCCTCTTCATTTGCCTGACCTGATTTTATGCTTTTTTTTGTCTTTTCTAGATATTTCTCAGCTGTCTCTAGATCAGAAAGAATCAATTCAATATTTATAGTTTTTATGTCGTTTTCCGGATTAATATTTCCATTAACATGAATAATATCTGCATCTGTAAAACATCTAACAACATGAACTATTGCATCCACTTCTCGAATATGTGATAAAAATTTATTTCCAAGGCCTTCTCCCTTAGATGCACCGCGAACCAATCCGGCGATATCCACAAATTCTATAACTGCATTTATAATTTTTTGTGTATTGTAAATACTAGCCAAACTCTCAAGACGCTCATCTGGAACCTTTACGACACTAATATTAGGCTCCACTGTGCAAAATGGATAATTTTCCGAATTAACCTGAGCTCCTGTCAATGCATTAAAAAGTGCACTTTTACCAACATTCGGAAGGCCAACTATACCAATTTTCATGTTTACTTTCCTCTTTTATTTTGATTTAAGCGTCACCGAACGATTAAATATCATTCTTGCATCTTCTGTTTTTTCTGGATCCAGTACAAAATAGCCTTGCCGCATAAATTGATAATTCACATTTTTATTAGAATTTACCATAAATTCTTCTAGTTTGCAATTATCTAAAATTTTCAAAGAATCAGGATTAATCTGGTCAAACATGTTACCCTCTGCCTCAGGATCGGGAATAAGAAACAATTTTTCATAAAGATTAACACGCGCAGATATCGCCTTTTTGACACTTACCCAATGTATTGTACATTTTATTTTTGTGCCTTTAATATTAGCCCCACCATGAGATTCCGGAAAATACTCGCAATATACTTTTGATATATTTCCGTTAGAATCTTCATCAAAACCCGTGCATTTTACAGCATATGCACTTTTTAATCTCACGATATTATCAGGATATAATCTGTGATATCCTGCTTGTGCGACTTTTTTGAAATCGTCTCTTTCTATAAATAATTCTTTAGAAAATGTTATCTTATGAGTTTCGGAATTTTTAACAGTAGGATTATTAGGAATGTCAAATTCTTCGGTTTTTTCATCATCAAAATTAGTAATAACCAACAAAATCGGGTCCAAAACAGCCATTACTCGAGTCGCAGACGAATTCAGCTCATCGCGAAGACAATTTTCGAGAAATTCAGTTTCAACATAGCCAATAGACTTAGAAATACCAATTTTAGAGCAAAATTTTTTTATCGTACTAGGAGTATATCCACGCCGCCTAAGCCCACTAATTGTTGGCATTCTCGGATCATCCCAACCCGAAACTTTATGATTATTAACTAAAGTAATAAGTTTTCTTTTACTCATAACAGTATAATCTAAATTTAATCTAGAAAATTCTATCTGAGTTGGCCTCGAAAGTATAGGCCTTAAATTTTTATTTTCTCTAATTTCCGCGTTATTAATAACCCAGTCATAAAGCGGCCTGTGATTCTCAAATTCTAACGAACACAACGAATGAGTTATGCCTTCTAAAGCATCTTCTATCGGATGAGCAAAATCATACATAGGATAAATGCACCATTTATCTCCAGTTCTATGATGATTTTTGTGCATAATTCTATAAATAACAGGATCTCGCATGTTAAAATTACTAGAATTCAAGTCAATTTTTGCTCTTAAAGTCATAGCTGCATCGGAGAAATTTCCATTTTTCATTTCAGAAAACAATTTAATACTTTCCGAGATTGGTCTATCGCGGAACGGGCTCTTTGCTGGGATTTTCAAATCTCCTCTAAAATCTTTAGTCTGCTGCTGAGTAAGCTCACATACGTAGGCTAGACCTTTTCTAATTAAATTTTCTGCAATTTCAAACATTTCAGGGAAATAATCTGAAGCAAAATAAAATCTATCTTCCCAATCGAAGCCAAGCCATCGAATGTCTTCTTGTATAGAATTAACATAAATCATCTCTTCTTTTGCAGGATTTGTATCATCCATACGAAGATTACAAACACCACCGAATTTTTCTGCCATGGTAAAATCTATGCAAATAGCCTTTGCATGACCTATATGCAAAAAGCCATTTGGCTCGGGTGGGAAGCGTGTATTAATTTTATTGCCAAAATATTTTCCGTTTTCTAAGAAATCTTTTTTGATTATATTTACTAAAAAATTATTAGTTTCTTCTGAATTATTGTCTAATTGAATCAAAAAAACCCCCCCAAAAAAAATACATTTTTAAAATTTATGACTCGAAATCTTTAAACGTCTGAGAACTTCATTTTTTCCTAAAATTTCAAAAATTTCAACTGCTCCTCCTGGAGTAACAGCCATGCCAGTCACCGAAATACGAGCTGTCCACATGATAGCATTGCTTTTTATATTAATTAACTCAGATATTCGTAAAAAATTACTATAAATATTTTCATGATCCCAGTCTTTTTTGTTTAATTTTTCAAATTTATTAATTATATTTTTAATTATTTCCGGGACATTCGTCTCATTTGTTTTACTTTTTTTATTAAAAAACAAACTTACATCAAATTCTGGTAAATCAAACAAAAAACTGATTTTTGGTAATATCTCGCTGAGTCTAGATATTCGAGATTGCAAAATTTTCGCTATTATAATAACATTATATTTTTTATTGTCAACAAAATTTGAGATAATTTCAGAAAATTCTTCTGTGCTTTTAGACCGAATATATTCGGAATTCATCCAAAGAAGTTTGCTATAATCAAAAACAGCAGCAGATTTACCTATACGTTCTATTTTAAATTCTCGTTCAAGTTCTTTAAGACTGAAAATTTCACGATTATCTTTTGGTGACCAACCCAATAAAGAAATATAATTTATAACAGCTTCGGGCAAAAAACCGTCATTAATGAGATCTTCAAAACTTATAGAACCATTTCTTTTTGAAAGTTTCGACGTTGTTCCATCGTCATTTTTACCAAGTATTAACGGCAAATGAATATATTTCGGTATATTCCAACCAAACGCTTCATAAATAAGATTATATTTTGGCGTGGAAGATAAATATTCACTCCCTCTAATTATATGAGAAATTTGCATTTCATGATCATCTATTACATTTGCAAAATTATAAGTTGGAAATTTGTCAGATTTAACCAAAATTTGATCTTCAAGCTCAATATTTTGTATAATTATTTCACCAAAAACCTCATCAACAAACTTAGTTTCTCCAGATATAGGCATCTTTTGACGTATAACATGTGTTTTATTATTTAATTTTAAATCAATTTCTGCTTGCGGTAAATTTCTGCAATTGCATTTAAAATCATGTGTGATATTTGAGTCTGTGTGTATTTTTTTTGGGCAAAAACAATAATAAGCTTTGTTATTTTCAATCATTTTTTGTGCATATTTATTATATATTTCAATTCGCTGACTCTGTATATATGGCCCGAATGAACCGCCTATATTCGGGCCTTCATCAAAATTTAATCCTGAAATTTTGAGAGTATTATATATTACATTTTCGGCACCAGGAATATATCTGGCTTGATCAGTATCTTCTATTCTTAAAATAAACTTGCCATTTTTAGACTTCGCTATGAGATACGCATAAAGTGCAGATCTTAAATTACCGATATGCATAAAGCCGGTCGGGCTCGGCGCAAATCTAGTTCTTATATTAATATTACTTCCCTGCCTTTATTTTTAAAATTTAAAAACATTGGTACCGTTAGGAGTGTCTTTTACGGCAACTCCTAGTTTGTATAATTTGTCCCTAATTTCGTCAGATTTTTCCCATTTTTTGTTTATTCTAGCTAAATCACGATCTTTTAATAAAATGTCAATTTCTTCTTGATTTTTAATATTATTTTCATTTTTATACAAAATGCCTAAAATACTAGTGAATTCATTGAAACAATTAGCAATTTTTTCTAAATTTTTAACCGAAAATTTAACATCAAAATCAGATAATTTTATGTTTGCTTCTTTTATCATGCTAAAAATTACAGCCAAAGCATCAGAAGTATTTAAATCATCGTTCATAGCGGTCAAGAAATCTTGTTTGTATTTGTTGATATTCTCTAATAAATTAACTCCAGATTCGGAAATTTTGTTATTTATAGCGAAATTTAAATTTTCTTTAAAATTATAAAGTCGCTGGATAGAACTAATACTTTGTTGCATAGCGCGTTCAGTATAATTTAACGGGCTCTTATAATGACCAGAAATCATAAAATATCTAATTGCCTCATAGCCATATTTTTCAGAAATTTCTCTTGCAGTAAAAAAATTATTCAAAGACTTAGACATTTTTGTATCATTTATATTAATATACCCATTATGAAGCCAAAAATAAGAAAATTTCACACCAGTGCATCCTTCACTTTGAGCAATTTCATTTTCATGATGCGGGAACATTAAATCTTGGCCACCACAATGAATATCAATAGTATCACCTAAAAATTTGCGAGACATTGCAGAACATTCTATATGCCAGCCAGGGCGCCCAAGACCCCATGGGCTATCCCAAAAGGGCTCATCGGGTTTAGAGGCTTTCCAGAGCGCAAAATCAGTGGCATTTTTTTTGGCTTCATTTGGATCAATTCTGGCGCCTGTTTGTAAATCTGACAAAGTCTGATTCGAAAGCTTTCCATAATTTTCAAAACTTAATGTGTCAAAATAAACATCACCAGATTCAGTGGCATATGCATGTTTATTTTTGATCAAAATATTTATCATATCTATCATTTCTTGTATAGTTTCACTAGCTTTAGGATGTACGTCCGCTGGCATTACGTTTAATCCGGCTGCATCTATTTTATATTCTTTTATAAATTTTTCGGAAATATCAAAAAAACCTGTGTTTTCTTTATGTGCTCTATTTATAATTTTATCGTCTACATCGGTGAAATTTTGTACATATTTCACATTGTATCCTAAATATTTTAAATATCTTCTTAAAACATCAAATACGCACATCGGGCGCGTGTTACCGATATGAATGTAATCATATACAGTAGGACCGCAGACATAAATTTTTATGGTTTTGTCTGATCTGGCTGAAAAATTTATGCTAGATTCAAAATCTTCTTTGGTTCGACTAAAAGAATTATAAAGTTTCATGCCGTTCACTCCTTGAAAATTTCAGTCAATTCTTTCTTGTTGTTTAAAATATGACTGTATAACGAAAATATGGACATTATAAACGAAATATAAAATAAAACATTGTATAAAAATGTTAAATTTATATTAAAATTCCCCCAAATTTCTGATAAAGCTTTTAATAACATAGCAATCATAACTGCTAGCATTTGAGATAAAGTTTTTAATTTCCCGTATTTATTTGCCGCAAGAACTCTGCCTCGTTGGGCCATTAAAATGCGCAAGAACATTACAATAAAATCTAAAGATAATAATAAAATTATAACCCAAGGATTAATCATGTTTTGTACTAGTAAACCTATTAAACTCGAAAACATCAAAATTTTATCAGCAATAGGATCAAAAAATTTACCGAAATTTGTCGGATTTGTCCTACGGGCTAGATTTCCGTCTAAATAGTCTGTTAAAGATGCTATGCAAAAAATTATGAATGCTGTTAAAAATTTGAATTTTAAGTTTGAAAAAAGTAAAAAACAAATAACTGGCGTCAAAAATATTCTCAAAATTGTTAAAAAATTAGGCATATTATTAATTAATTTCATTATAAATATCCATCACTTGTTTTATATTATCTTTGTTAAATTCTAGCCGGAGAAAGTAGGAAATTATATTAATGGTCAATTTTTTTTTGTCTTTTGGAGAATTTACACAGTTTTCATATTTTTTTGCGTATTTTTTCGTGAAAATATGACGTATTCTTTCTTGTTCATTTATAAAATCTGCAAAATTTTCTTCAAAAACTACGTCAATTAATTCGGTTTTGTATCCTTTGAGTATGAGTTTACGCTTGGCTGCACGATCAGAAAGCTTCTTTTGATTAATATAATTATATAAACTACTAATTATAGACTTTTCTTCATTTATTAGTCCAAAATCTCGAGCTTTTTTGACACATGTTTGCGCATCAATTTCACAGAATTTTTCAGCAAGTTTATCGAACAGGGTCTTCTCGCTTATATTGCTATAAGTCAAAATGCTTAAAGTTTTTAGCCAACTTTTATCTAAATTAAATTTCATATGACCTCCAAAATATGATGTTCTTAATAATATTATATAATAAAATTATAATCAATATTAAATTTAAATTTTTTCTAATTTGGACTTCCTAGAAATCGATAAAATTACTCCAATTTGCGCTAGTAACATAAGTAATGAAGTTCCTCCATAACTAAAAAATGGAAGGCTTATACCTGTGTTCGGGATGGTGTTTGTTACTACAGCTATGTTTAAAATCGTTTGGAGGCCTATTTGTATCGTTAGTCCTATACCTAGTAAGGCCCCGAATCTATCTTGGGCTTTTATTGAAATAACGACGCCTCTCCAAATTAACATGGCGAATAATAATAAAATTATAATAGCCCCAATTAGGCCGAGTTCTTCACATACTACTGCGAATATAAAATCGTTTTGCGGCTCGGGAATGTATAAATATTTTTGTCTGGAATTTCCAAGGCCTAGGCCTAAAATTCCGCCAGATCCAATTGCATATAAGCCTTGTCGAGTTTGCCATGTGTCAACTCCTTCGGGAGCATTAAATGGATCAAGCCAGCCAGATATTCTGTGATTTGCATATGTTAATTTATCGGTAAATAATACCAAATAACTTATCCCTGCGAGAATCGCGCCTAATACTGCCCCAAACCAGCGAAGTTTGACTCCGCCTATAAATAGCATAGCAGCTGCTAAAAGTATTACTATTATTGTGCATGATATATGTGGCTCAAGTGCTAATAATGCCGCTGTTGGTATTAAAATACACAAAAATGGGAGTATTCCTTTCTTGAAACTGTGCATATTTTCAAAATTATTGTCTATTAATTTAGCAAATACTAATATAATTGCGAATTTAGTTATTTCTGATGCTTGGAATCCTAATGGTCCTAGTTGAATCCAGCGTTTTACTCCGTTTATTGGCGGCATGAGTAATACTAAAATTAATAATGCAAATGATATTATTAGTATCGGAGTTGCCATAAATTTTAAATTTTTATAGTTAAATCTAGATATTATAAACATAAATATTATCCCGGTTGCTGCGAAAATTGATTGGTTTCTTATGAAAAAAAAGCTGTCCTCATGATGTAAATAATATGCATTGGGATAACTGGCTGAAAACATCATTACTATCCCGATTGTTACTAATGCCAAAGTTAAAAGTAAAAACGGTATGTCGATTTCAGATCTTGAAGAAAGTATTTTTATATTTCTAAAAGAAAATTTCTTGGTTTTTTTGTTGCTTTTTTTAAAATTTGTGTTATAATTATTCTCTTTATGATTCTTGGGTAGTATGGGGAATTTTACAACTTGTGAACCGTAATATTTTTTGTTATTTTTTCCCAATTTTTGTCTCTCCTATTTTTTGTTTTTTATAAAATTCCTAAGATTATTAGTAATATAGAAATTGCAACAAAAACTATACTAGAAAATGTGAAAATTGCACAAATTCTTGGTTCTTTATATCCTATAATTTCAAAATGATGATGAATTGGTGACATTTTAAATAATCTTTTTCCTTTGGAAAGTTTGAAATATATTACCTGTGTTATGACCGAAAACATTTCTAATATATAAATCATACTGAGTATAATTAAAATTATTATTTTACCAGTGCCGAATCCTAAAGCGCATATTAAACCTCCTAAAAACAAAGAACCTGTATCGCCCATGAATACTTTGGCAGGATGAAAATTCCAAAATAAAAAACCTATACAACCTCCGATTAATGCTGCTGCTTGAATCCCAATTTCTGTATAACCTAAAATTCGGGCGATCAACATGTATCCTATGCCGACAATAAAACTAACGCAACCGCAAAGCCCGTCGACACCATCCGTAAGATTGACAGCGTTTACTATTCCTGTTATAATTAACAAACATAATGGCCAGTAAAATAAATCGAAATTAATACGCCCAAAAAATGGGATTTCTATCCAAGTATTAGCTGTGCCTAAATAATAGGTCTCTGAAATATATATAGCTGCAAGATATCCAGCAGTCACTAAAAATTGTAATAAAATTTTTTGCTTTGCTTTTAATCCCATGTTGCTTTTATTTTTAATTTTTATATAATCATCGGAGAATCCTATGATCCCAAATAATGCGGACATTATTATCCCTGAAATGACTTTTGTCATCATGACATTATTTACAAAAAAATTGTTTAAACTAGCATAAAAATAGTGAAAAAATACAAAAATACAGCTGGATATTATTATTCCTATTATAAAAGTAATTCCACCCATAGTAGGGGTCCCTTGTTTAGATTTATGCCAGCTAGGCCCGATTTCTAGTATCGATTGGCCGTATTTTAATTTTGTCAAGACGGGAATTAAATATTTGCCTAGAATTATAGTAATAAAAAACGCTAAAATCATAGTTAAAATATTACACAAGTCATGAATATTAGTAAACATTTTTTTGAATTCCTCCTAAATATTAAATATTCTCATTGTGTTCTTTTGAAATAAATTTGATTTCTACAACTGATCCTATAGGTACTATTGTGTTTATTTTAGGAGATTGTATTTCAACTAAATTTTCAGTATCATCTTTACAGCCAGAAATTTTTATATTTAATTTATTTTTTAACGCGAGCTCTTTGGCTTCTTTGATATTAAGCCCATAAAAATCAGGAACCTTTATAGTTTCGGCATCTAAAATTTCAGTATATAAAATAATGGTCCCGCCTTGAGGAATACGTTCGCCAGGAATAGGCATTTGAGAAGTAACTAATTCGCCTTTACCAAGAATTATAGGCGTAAAACCCGAAATTATAGCTAGCTCTTTTGCGGTACTTTGTTTTTTAGCCAGAAAATCCGGAGCAGTTGTGCCATATTTTTTTATCTCTTCGGGAGAGTATTCCTCAGGAATGCCCATAAGAGGTAAAACTTCATTCATAATATTCGCAAAAATAGGAGCAGCAATAATACCGCCATAGTAATAATCCCCACGAGGTGTGTCTAAAAAAGTTAATAATGCAATTTTCGGATTGTCTGCAGGAGCAAATCCACAAAAAGATGAAATATAATCTTTGTGTCCAGGAGTGCTTAAACCTATTTTTTCAGAAGTACCTGTTTTGCCTGCAACTCTGAATCCAGCAACATGAGCGTTTTTGGCACCACCTGTATTTGCGTTTTCTTCCATTAAATTTGTAATTTTTTTAGCGACTTCCGAAGATATCACCGTTCTTTTAGTATTTGTATCAAAAGATTTAACAATTTCCCCATCAGAATTTAATATTTCTTTAACAATATGAGGACGCACTAGTTTCCCGCCATTTGCTATAGCAGCAGCAGCAGTGATCATTTGTATAGGAGTAATCCCGAAATTTTGGCCTATAGATGCCACAGCTAGATCTATCAGTGCCATTTTACCACTTTGGCTAAAAAATAAATCCGTAGCCTCTCCGGGTAAATCAATTCCCGTACGCTCATGAAACCCAAAAGATTTATAATAATTAAAAAAATTTTCCGTACCTATTTTTTGTCCTAAAGAAATAAACGCCGGATTACAAGAAGAACAGAAGCATTTTGCAAAGTTTTGTGCTCCATGACCTCTGCGCCGATGACACCTAATATATTGTGATCTTTCACTGATTTTTATACCGCCCGAACACGTGAATATTGCATTGTCATCGACTAATCCTAAATCCATCCCCATAGAAGCAACTACCATTTTAAATACTGACCCAGGATAATATGTATCACTTACAGCTTTATTTCTCCATTGTTTAGATAAAATCTCGCCACGAACAGCGTTCTGTTCTGATTCTGGCAAGCTATTAAGATACATTTCCTCAGTTTCATTGACTATTTTAAAAGGCTCATTTGGGTCGAAGTCTTCTTTAACAGACATAGCTAAAATTTCGCCATTTGTTACATCCATGGCAATAGCAACACCGCGATTTTGAACTTTATTACTAATAACAGCTTCTAATAAATATTTATCAACTATACGTTGTATTCGACTATCAATAGTAAGCCTAAGATTATTACCTGCTTTTGGGTTTATCATTTGCTCATAATCATATGGCATTTCCGTACCGATAGCATTGCGAGAATTCACAATTCTCCCTTGCTCACCGCGCAAATATTTATCATAATAAGCCTCGAGCCCGGCCAAGCCTTGGCCATCAACGCCGGTAAAGCCTAAAACTGCGGACGCGAATCTACCTAACGGATAATATCTTTTATAATCTTCTATTAATCTTATTCCAGCGGTTATGCCGTGTTTATTTTTAAATTCTATAATTTTATTTCTAACATTAGCATCAACTTTTTTTTTAATTATACTACAAAAAGTTCTTTTTTTTGACAACTCAAAAATTTTCTGTTTATCCACACCGGTAATCTCATATAAATTTTGACAAATTTTTTCTCTAATATCATCTTTTTTTATGCTATTAGGCTCAAGAGCTACATTCCACACACTAGCACTCTGAGCAAGTAAGTTCATATCGCGGTCATATATAGCTCCTCTCTGAGCAGAAATTTTAGTATCTGTCAACTGCTGATCAACAGCCATACTTTCCAAGAAACTTCCTTGGACAATTTGTAGGATCACAAGTCTATATATTAAATAAACGAAACAAGCTCCAGACATTAAAATTGCCATAAGTAAAGACCGCCGTCGCATTCTTATTTTGGCGCCTTTTATCACTTTGTGTCCTCCATATTTTTATTTCTATTTAATTATCTTAAATTCTTTAATATTCTATAACATATTTATTTATTATAATATTAAGATATTCTTAAATTTCAGCGTTTTTTTTGTTAAAATATATATATTTTTAATAAATTTATTTTTCGAAATAACAGTATGATGTCTTCTTATTTTTTATTTCACATAATATTAACCTATTATTAATAGTAATAGCCTCGTCCTAAAACTGAATTATTTTTGCCAATCTCATTGGCAATTCGGTGCATGAAACTGCTCACATACAATTAGTATTCTACATGTTTCCGTGCTCCTTTTTCCTAGAAATTTACAAAAATAATTTAGTTTTAGGACAAAGCCAACGTACATTGTAAAAGCTGTCAAAAACCTAATGACTTCCACGCCTGAGACCCTTTTCCAGGTATGAATAAATTTCCATAAATTTGATTTAATAATTTTATTCGAAATGTTCGAAATGTTAAATTCAAAATTACTCTTGTGTAGCCGCATCTAGATTTAAATTTTATATTGCTATTTATTTTTATACAACTAAAATTAAACAAAGCAAATGAATATTGCGGGCATGGCGGAATTTGGTAGACGCGCACGATTCAGGTTCGTGTGATATTATCATGCAGGTTCGAGTCCTGTTGCCCGCACCAAAGTGAATTTATTTGAAATACATATATTTTTTGTTTTGAGTTTACAGTTTTATTTCTTTTGTTCTAATTTTTTCTGAAAAAGTCTTATCGTGTTCTACAAAAATCATTGTAGGCATATATTTTAAAATCAAATCTTCAATTTGAATTCGAGAGAGGATATCAATAAAATTCAGTGGTTCGTCCCATATATAAAGATGTGTTTGTTCACATAAACTTTTAGCAATCAGCACTTTTTTCTTTTGACCACTGCTAAAATCTTCAATATTTTTATCAAATTGAGTTCTTTGAAAATTGAGTTTTCGTAAAATCGTTTTAAATAGGCATTCATCTAGATTATTAATTTTAGAAAAACCAGTCAAGTCGCCTTTTAGATACGACGTATCCTGTGGAATATAAGAAATTTTCAAATCATTTGCAATATTTAAATCCCCTGAATATTTAATTTGTTTGTTTAAAATCAATTTCAAAACGCTTGATTTCCCGCAACCATTTTTGCCATGAAGATGAATTCTATCGCCAATTTTGATATCAAAATTCACATTTTCGCAAACCCTAATATCATCATAAAAAACTGACAAATTAGAAATTCCAACAAGCTTATTTCTACGATAAATCAAAGGATTTAACTTTAGATTTTCTGCAGTTTCGAGATTCTTCAAAAGCTTAGATTTATCGCTAACGAGCTTTTCTTTACGATTTTGTGCTGAAATAGAACGTTTCATCATTTTCGCAGCTTTATGACCAATAAAGCCTCTATCTGGTTTAAGCCCTGAATCACGCTTTCCACCGTATTTTGATGCCTCGATTTTATCTCCCCAATCACGTGTTTGTTTAGCAGATTTTTCAAGATGTCTAATGTCTTTTTTTAGTTTTTCGGATTCAGTAAACTCGAAATCATCTTGATATTTTTTATTCAGCCACCAAGACGTAAAATTACCTTGTTGAACCTCAATATTTGTACGATTTATTGACAAGACATGATCAATACAAGAATCCAAAAATGCTCGATCATGCGAAACCAAAATAAAGCCTTTTTTACTTTGCAAATACTTTGAAACGATGTCACGAGACTCAGCATCCAAATGATTAGTTGGTTCATCGATAAGCAAGAAATTATTTTCTTTCAAGAATAAAATTGCGAGCAAAATTTTAGTTTGCTGGCCATTAGAAAGTGTTTCAAACGACTTTTGTAAAATTTCGTCATCCAGATTTAAAAGTGAAATTTCCCTTTGAAATTCCCACTGCTGAAAATCAGAATAAATTTCAGATACTACTTTAATCACAGATTTACTTTTATTCGACACATCGAACGGAAAATATGTGAAACCCACAGCACTAGAAATTTTCCCATTATACGCATATTCTCCCATTAATAGCCGTAAAAAAGTAGTTTTGCCCCGGCCATTTCTACCTATAAATCCGAGCTTCCAATCGGTATCAATAATAAAAGAAACGTTTTCAAAAATACTATCGCAACTATTTTCATAGTTAAAATTTAAATTTGAAATTGTAATTTTAGACATAAAACAACCTCTAAATATTTAGAATATTAAATTTATTTGGAAATATGAAAACATGGTATAACTCTTTTGTTTTTTATTTCTGACCACTCATATTACCCCCCCCCTCTAAATATACATAATTTCATGAACTTGTTCACTTCCTTCTAATTTTAATAATATTTATATTTTCGGATTTGTCAATAGGCTAATGCTAAATTTATATAAGCATGTCTAAAATGTTGTTTGATTTTTGAGAATAATAAACAAAATAAATATTATTTTCATCATAAAATTATTGAATGATACAAAAAAATAAAAAGAACTTTTATTATTATTGATTTTTTTCAAAAAAATAGTAAAAAATATAATCTAAATATATTGTTATCTTTTTGTCGCATTATGAGACGATCAGTTATAAGGAGGTGAATTTATTTGGCGATTTTAACCAAACCAGTGTTTAAAAAGTATGAACTTTATGTGCTGTTTAACAAAACTTTGAATGAAGAAGCTATTGATTCAATTATAAGAAAATTTTTAGATATAATAAAACTAGATAGCCTGGCTGTTCCAGAGGCCATAGATACTATAGCTGAATCAGAGGATGCTAATAACTCAGAAAGTATAGATGTTTCATTTGCTCCACCAGTTTCTGATATTACTGTTGACAAATGGGGTAAACGGCGGTTAGCGTATCCGATTAATGGCGAAACGGAGGCAGTTTATGCTTGTATTAAATTTAGTGCAGGAGGTGACGTCCCCGCTGAGTTGAAAAGAGTAGCTCAAATCACAGAGGGAATTTTGCGGATTTTAATATTAAAAAGCGAGGAAACAAAAAAATAAGTTTTTGATTTTAAGGAGAAGTTAAATGTTAAATGTTGTAGCATTTGTTGGAAGACTTACTGCTAATCCTGAGTTGCGTCATACCACATCTGATATTGCCATGTGCAGATTCAGTATAGCTGTTTCGCGGTCTTTTGTTAAGCAGGGTGAAGATCGCCAAACTGATTTTTTCGATGTCGTAACTTGGCGTAGTACTGCTGAGTTTGTATGTAATCATTTTGGCAAGGGACAGCTCATCGGTGTCGATGGATCGATGCAAACTAGGTCATATGTAGATGCAAATGGAGTTAAACGCAAGGTATATGACATAATCGCAAACAATGTTCATTTTGTGGAGTCAAAAAATAGTAATAATGCGGATCCTATACCAGAGGATGCTGCTGAAAATTCGGGTTCTAGTTATACAAGTGGCGGTGCAAGTAGCTTTTCAGGCGGAAATACCGAAGATCAGGATGATTTGCCGTTTTAAAAAAATATTAAAATTACATGCATAAGAATGGGGGGATATTATTGGCGGAAAATAAAGAAAGACGCGATGATGAAAGAACTCGTGGAGGTAGGCGTAGGAAAAAAGTTTGTTCTTTTTGTGTAGACAGAAACGTTTTGGTTGATTTCAAAGAGCCATTAAAATTAAGAAGATTCATGTCAGAACGGGCTAAAATTTTACCTAGGCGGGTTACCGGCATGTGTGCCAAGCATCAGCGCGTTTTAACTTTAGCGATAAAAAGAGCACGTCATATGGCATTATTACCATATTCTGTTGATTAAATTTTAGGCATTTTAACTAAAAATATATAATTTTTAAATATAATTTTAGCTGTTTATGCAAATTAAATTTTAAGTATTTTAATCAAAATTATAGCTACAATCGTCGTATGATATGTTTATTAGAGTTGAGGTTGCATAATTTGGGCATTTTAGACAAAATTAATTCACCAAATGATCTTAAATATGTTAAAAATTTAAATTTTCTTGCTGAAGAAATTCGAAATAAGATAATAAAATTAGTTTCTGAAAATGGAGGCCATTTAGCTTCTAATTTAGGAGTCATAGAGCTTACCATTGCGGTTTTGAGAGTATTTTTCGAACAAGAAAATAACATAGTTTGGGACGTTGGACATCAATGTTATGCTTTTAAAATGCTAACTGGAAGATTTAAAAACATAGATTCTATACGAAAAAAAAACGGCATTTCCGGGTTTTCGAATAAAAAAGAAAGTCAATTTGATAAATTTACAACTGGGCATAGTAGCGTAGCGATTTCGACATCTTTAGGGCTGTCAATCGCAGGAAGTCTAAATAAATGCAATATACGGGATAAAAATCATAAGTTTTTTATTCCTAAAACGGTAGCTATCGTTGGTGATGGCGCGATGACTGGTGGGATTTCGTATGAAGGCATGAATAATGCTAGTAGGTTCGGGAAGAATTTTTTGCTTATTTTGAATGATAACAAAATGTCTATTTCTAAAAATGTAGGTTCTATTTCTAGCTATTTCACGAAATTAAGAGTCATGTCTATGTATTTAAATACTAAACGTGGATTAGATAAATTTTTGGGCAGTGTTCCTATATTCGGGAGTAAATTAAAGCAAATTTTGGTAAAATCTAGACAAACAATTAAGACTTCTATTTTGCGTGAAAGTACTATTTTTGAAGATATGGGATTTGTTTATTATGGTC
Source organism: Candidatus Improbicoccus devescovinae (assembly GCA_036245095.1). Taxonomy (GTDB): domain Bacteria; phylum Bacillota; class Clostridia; order Oscillospirales; family Acutalibacteraceae; genus Improbicoccus; species Improbicoccus devescovinae. Next base: position 78,388 of record BSWA01000003.1, on the reverse strand, counting down.
CAATTGATGGCCATGATATATATAATTTAATTAATATTTTAGAAAAAATTAAAAAAAATGATAAACCAGTTTTACTTCATGTCGTGACAAAAAAAGGTAAAGGTTATAAATTCGCAGAAAACGACCCGAATATTTTTCATGGAATAAACAAATTTGATTGTTTTACTGGTATATCGAAGTCTGGAAATATTGAGTCTTTTTCAAGTGTGATGGGAAAAGAATTATGTAGTATTTCGGCTAAAAATCAAAAAATTTACGTAATTACCGCCGCTATGACTCGTTGTTTGGGCCTTGAGGAATACGAGCAGAAATTTCCAGAACGCTTTGCAGATGTTGGTATAGCTGAATCTCATGCGGTAGCCTTCGCGGCTGGACTGGCTGCAGGCGGAATGATTCCTATTTTTTGTGTATATTCCACATTTTTGCAGAGAACTATTGATCAAATTGTACATGATGTTTCTATGCAAAATTTAAAAGTTATTTTTAACATTGACCGAGCTGGATTAGTTGGTAATGATGGGGAATCTCATCAAGGTATTTTTGATATTTCGTTATTAAATATTATACCTAATTTAAAAATTTATGTTCCCAGTTATTTTACGGAATTAAAAAACATGTTAAATCAAGCAATTTCGGACACATGTTCCGTTGCTATAAGATATCCCAAAGGTGGAGAATTTTATAAGCCTAAATGGATTGATTATAATAATCAAAATTTCGAGGTTTATTCATATATTTCTGGATACAATTCGCCCATAAAAATAACTCCCACAGATAATTTTTTGTTAAATTCATCCAAAAAATTATTAGTAATAAGTTATGGTAGAATTTTCTTATTTTTGGCAAAAATTTTAGAAGAATTCAAAGAAAATCATCAATTTTGTTTACTTAAATTAAACGTCATAAAACCTATAGATATGAATTCTGTGGATTTTGTATTGAATTTTAGAAAAATTCTATTTTTTGAAGAACACATTAATTATGGTGGTGTAGGTGAGAAATTCGCTTCAAATCTTGTTTTTAAAAAATTCACTGGCGAGTTCAAGCTTGTGGCAATAAACGAATCTTTTGTTGAACATGCTGAAATTGATGAGCAATTAAAAAAATTTTTTATTGATTATGACGGCATGAAAAAAAATATAATTGAATTCTGGTGATATTTTAATAAAAAAGCAAAGATTAGATATTTTAATTTATTTGAAAGGTTTAACTGAAAGCAGAGAAAAAGCTAAATTTTTAATTAAAGAAGGTAAAGTATTAGTTAATAATCAGCTTACAAAAAAGCCGAGTATTTTGTGTTGCGAAAATTCCGAAATTATATTAACAGGAAATTTGAAATATGTTAGTCGCGGCGGTCTAAAATTAGAAAAAGCGATAAAAAAATTTCAAATTAATCTAAAAAATAAAATTGCGCTTGACGTAGGTGCGTCGACTGGCGGTTTCACTGATTGCATGCTTCAACATGGCTGTATAAAAGTGTATGCTGTAGACGTTGGTTTTGGGCAACTTCATTGGAAATTACGGAATGATCCTAGGGTAATTAATATTGAACGTACAAATATAAGATATATTAACACAAAATTAATAAAAGATAATATAAATTTTTTTACTATTGATGTTTCGTTTATATCTTTGGGAATTGTTTTGGATAATGTAACAAAAATTTTAAATAAAGGTGTTAATATTTATGGGGTTTGCCTAATTAAACCGCAATTTGAAGCAAGTAAACATGATTTAAATAATAATGGAGTTATAAAAAGTTCGGCATTAATAACAAAAATAATCAAAAAAATAATTAAAATTTGTTTAAATTATGGTTTTTCCGTTGAGAATTTAGATTTTTCACCTATTACTGGTCCTAACGGGAATATAGAATACTTAATTTTCTTGAAGCAAAGTGCGATCCCAAAGGTTTCTAAAAATATTAATATTTGTGAAATTGAAACAAATTCTCATAAGATTTTAAAAAAATATATTAAAATATAACAAATGAAATTAAGAAATATAGGAGAAATACGTATGAAAATAACTTTAATTTCTCATACACCGGAACCTGAAAAACTAATTACAGCGGCAGCTAAGCTTTGTTATTCAAGTTTAGAAATTAATGAAATTTTAAATAAAATGGATGAAGAAAAATGTGGGTTATTTATAAAAAAATTGATAAAATTAGGCCACGAAAGTCCATTAGAACATGCGTCTTTTACGTTTGGAATAGAAAAAGTATCGCGAGTTTTTTTATCTCAAATTACTCGACATAGAATTGCGTCATTCAGTGTGAGAAGTCAAAGATATGTGCCAGAAAATAAATTTAATTTTATTATTCCTAAAAAAATTGCTGATAATTCAGCTGCTAATTTCGAGTTTTTGTCAGAAATAAATAATATAAAAAAATCTTATGAGAAAATAACAAGATTTTTATGCAAAAATAATAATTTATGTGAAAATACAACAAAAAAACTAGAAAAAGATATATTGGAAATTGCTAGATACATCCTACCCGGCGCTACAGAAAGTAAAATAATTTGTACTTTTAATGCTAGAAGTTTGTTGAATTTTTTCAAATTACGCTGTTGTAATCGTGCACAACTGGAAATTCGAAATGCGGCTAATGAAATGCTCAATTTAGTTAAGAAAATAGCTCCTAACATTTTTGCGACAGCGGGACCGCCGTGTATAACAGGGGAATGTCGGCAAGGAGCAATGGCGTGTGCAAAAAAAATATCTTGACTAAATTTATTAATGTGATATAATTAGATATATTTTTTGTTAGTTTACAAAAAAGCTATTGACAAATTTAATAATGCTAATACAATAAAAATTAGAAGGAGTTTAAGTTATAAATTGTATTCTAAAGGATGTGAATGGTTTTTTTTGTTAATTTTATATCGGGCATCACAATCCAAGTATTAACCTGGCAATATCGCACAAAATAACCTAAGTTAGTTTTTTTCAGGTGAATTTAATTTAAGAAATTTAAAATATAAATTTACGAAATGTCTAAAAAAAGATTGACAACATTTTTTGATGTGATATATTTTCCAAGGTCTTAATATTTTTCATTGTCGCAAGGGGGCGATTTGATAGCTAATAATAACAACATCAAACAGATACAAATTAATGGTACAATAACAGCTAGAACTGTTCGTTTACTAAACGAACAAGGCGTTCAGCTCGGTGTAGTCCCTATTGAAGAAGCGCGTAATCTGGCGTTAGTTGATAATCTGGACCTAGTTAGAATCGGCGGAAGTTCAGATGTACCAGTGTGCAAGATTATGAATTATGGTAAGTATTGTTTTGAATGTGATAAAAAAAAGAAAAAAACTCGCCAACGGCAAAAATCTTTGAGTGTAATAAAAGAAATTAGGTTATCGGTGAATATTGGGATTGGCGATCTTGCTACTAAAGCAAATAAAGTCAAGGAGTTCGTTGACAGTGGCAATAAAGTAAAAGTGAGCGTTAAATTAAAAGGCCGGGAAAATTCGCGCCCCGATATAGGCCGTAATGTATTGTTGAAATTTATGTCGATGTGTTCTGAATTTGCTGCTGGTGTTGGCGACATTGTTATTGAGTCTCGGCACGTAGTGTGTTTTTTGGTTAAAAAAAATCAAATCGAGGCTAGTGATCAATTCCTGTTAAAGGCGGATGTTATGTCGGATTTGCCCGCGAATGATCCTGTAGATAGTATTCAAGAGCAAAAAAATGATCTCGGGGAAAGTGACTTGAATAATCCTGAAATAATTAGTTAAGAGCTAAAAATAATCATTTTATAGATGATGGGATGGTTTGAGTTAATATATGTAAAATTTGTATTAGAATTGGTATTGTAGTATAAATAATAATATTAAAGTAGTTTGGGGAAATTTGAATATTTTAAATATTGTTAGATTTGTCTCTGATATAAGTATTTATTTGAAATATAAAAAATTTGTTTATAATTGGTATCATGATATAAATAATAATATTAAAGTAGTTTGGAAAATTTAAATATTTTAAATATTGTTAGATTTGTCTGGGATATAAGTATTTATTTGAAAAATGAAATTTAATAGATGATATTTCTGTAATTTACTCGGTAGAAAGGTGGTTGGGAATTAAATGTATAAAATAAAAACTCATAAAGGTGCCAAAAAGCGGTTTAAAATGAGTGCTAATGGCAAGTTGGTTCGGTGGCATGCTAATAAAAATCATATTTTGTCTAAAAAAAAGCGCAAACGGAAAAGATTTTTAAGACAGAGTACTGTAGCTAGCGTTACAAACTATAAACAAGTTATAAAAATGTTACCATATTTAGGAGGTAAGCTTGATGCCTAAAATTGACTGCGGAACTTCGACACGAAAAAGAAGAAAGAAAATTTTAAGATTAGCTAAAGGCTATTGGGGGGCTAAAAGTAAGCATTTTAAAATGGCAAAACAAGCGGTGATGAAATCGGGGAATTATGCGTATATTGGGCGCAAACATAGAAAGAGAGATTTTAGAAGATTATGGATTACAAGAATTTCTGCAGCTTGTAGGTCGATTGGCACGAATTATTCTTGTTTTATCGCGAAGTTGAAGAAATATAATATAAATTTAAACAGAAAAATGCTTGCAGAAATTGCAATTTCTGATTTTAATTCATTTGTGGCTTTGGCTAATGGACAGCCAGAAGCTGTCGGGAATGTATAATAAATAATGAGTTTTGATTGTTGTTTTGTGACATCAAGAAATAATAAAAAAATTAAAAATATTTTCCGGCTTTTAAGAGACGTTTCTTTTAGAAATAGTAGTGGTATGTTTGTTGTAGAAAGCATAAAATTAATGTTAGAAATGTTGGGTTTTGGTATAAAAATATTGGAATCTTATTTTGATGAAAAATTATTTGGTAATTTGGAGGTTGCGGTACGAGAAAAAATTTTGTCTAGTTCAGATAGAAGTTATGTCGTAAAAGCTGGGATATTAAATTCTGTTGCTTCAGTTGTGTCGTGCTCGGGAGCGGTTTTTGTGTGCCAACAACCTGTTGAATTAGAAAAATGTGAATTTTTAACAAAAAAAAATGCAAATAATATTTTTTTTGTTGAAAATATACAAAATCCTTTGAATTTTGGTTCTATTATTAGATCATGTTATGCGTTCGGGGTTAGATATATTTTCGCGAGTAAAACATGTTGTGATGCATATAACCCTAAAGTAATAAGAGCTTCTTCAGGTTTGGTTTTAAGGACAACTGTGAGTTATGTCGAAAATTTTTTGGAGTATTTGCTGGAATTGAAACAAGAAAATTTTAAAATTTTTGGGTTGACTCCTCATGGCTCTAATGAAAATATTGAGATTTTAAGTAAGGTGGATTCATATTCTAAAAATATAATTTTAGTCGGCAATGAAGGAGTTGGGCTTACTAGTAAAAGTTTAGAGACTTGTGATGTTAAACTGCGGATTCCTATGTATAAAAATGTAGAATCTTTAAATGTATCGGTGACTGTTGGCATAGTGCTTTGGGAGTTATATAAAAATAAATTTAAAAAATAATTAGGTAAATTTTAATATGCAAGATGTATTATACTGGATTTGGCTTCAGAGATCATTGAATTTTGGGAATCATAAAGTAAGATTTGTTATGTCTTCACAAAATCCTATAAAAGATTTTTATGATAGCGGCGAAAGAGTCTGGGCTTCTTATGGAATATTTAAACGTAATGAATTGGAAAATTTGCAAAAATATTCTTTGACAGATGCTCAGTTGGTGTTAGACAAATGCAAAAGATTGGGATATAATGTAATTGGATTTTCAGATAAAAATTATCCAGATCTTTTAAAACGCATAGATAATCCACCTTGTGTTTTGTATGCAAAAGGAGACATAACATGTGTTAATTCTCGGCTTGTAATTTCTATTGTAGGAAGTCGGTCGGCCTCTTATTTTGGAAGTGCGATGGCATTCAAAACAGCTTATGACCTTGCGTCAGAAGATGTATTAATAGTAAGTGGAGGAGCTCTTGGCATTGATACTGCATCGCATAAGGGAGCCATTGCGGCGCAAGGTCAAACTGTTGGGATTTTGGCCTGTGGTATTGATTTCCCATATTTATTAACAAATGAAAATTTAAGAAATCAAATTTCAGAGAATGGTGTTTTAATTTCAGAATATCCACCCGGATATCCTATGAGAAATTTCAATTTTTATTTAAGAAATCGATTAATTTCGGGCATATCTCATGGAACTATAGTCGTTGAAGCTGGAAAAAAAAGTGGTGCATTAGTGACCGCTAATTTCGCCGCTGAACAGAATCGCGATGTTTTTGTTACTCCTGTTTTTGCCGAGAATCCTTTGTCTGAGGGAATTTTTGAATTGATTGAGGATGGTGCAAAAGTAATAAAAGATTCTTTGGATATTAAGAAATATTATTCAAATATAAATTTTCCTCCTAGGCCTAGTAATTTGCAAAAAAGATCTAAACAACTTGAATTTCAAGAATCACAAGTTTCACAATCTTGTGTAATTCCACAAGAACATAGGCAAATTGAACATCATGAACTTACTGAAAATATGAAAATAATAATAAATGTGTTAGATCACAATAAATTACACATAGATGAAATAAAAATTCTTACTGGGTTTAAGACGCATATTTTATCTACATTATTGGCACAACTGGAACTTTGGGGTATAATAAATGTATTACCTGGAAGAGTGTATCAGGTTAATTTGTAAATTTTTATTTTTTGTATTATTATCTTTTTTGATTTGTATTCTCGTTGATATCATTATGCGTCAAAAGGCGAAAAAATAATTGGGAAAACTAGTGGGAATTATTAAACATTTTGGCCTGAGGTGTAATTTAATCTCCGGTATTTGTAATTTTGATTTGATTGTTTAATTTGGAAATAAATCTAATAAAATTTGGGGATTTATTTTAGTATTTTGTATTTTAAATCTTGACAAATAAACAATAATATGTATAATTAATACAGTTACTAAATACTAACAAAATTATTAGTAAAATTATTTTAGAGGTGATTGAAAATGGTTAGAAAAGTAGAATGTAATGGTGTTCCTGGTTTCGGGATTTTTGATAATAAGCGCAACAAAAAAATGATTGGGTTTATTCCACTGGACCCAAAACGTAAAGCCGACAATAAAAAATTAGATTTCACGTCGGCTTCAGAGCTAGACATTATCTGTCATAAACAGCCTCGAGATGTTATAAAAGCAATGGCATCCCTACCCTATGATGACCTTGAATAATAACCCGATAAGGCAGTACCGATTTATATAAAAAGAGTTGTACTGCCTGACATATGTATTTGTGATATCAAAAACCGTTTAAGCCTGGAGATTTAAAGTCTTGGATTTTTGTTTCTAATGACATCTTTAGAGCTAGCCGAATATTATGAAAAAGTAAAAATAAATTATGTTTTTGCTTATTTTTTTATTCGCTAGAAGGTGATTTTTAGGTGAACAAATTCGAAATAAAAGGCTCACGTCAACTTAATGGAGAAATAAAAATTCAAGGAGCAAAAAATAGCATTTTACCTATTTTGGCTGCTACTCTTTTGTGTGAAGATGAATGTATTATTAATAATTGTCCACATATTTCAGATGTTGATACTGCTGTTGAAATTCTATTGCATCTAGGATGTGATGTTAATTTTAAAAATAATGTATTAAGAGTAAATACAAAGAATTTAACTAAATATGATATTCCTGAAAATTTAATGCGTAAAATGCGATCTTCAATTATATTTTTAGGTGCATTGATAGCACGAACCGGATTTGCAAAAGCTACTCTTCCGGGAGGATGTGAAATTGGTCCTAGGCCCATTAATTTGCATGTAGATGGATTTAAACAGCTTGGGATTGCAGTTACTGAAAGTGGTGGGGTTATTGAATGTGAAATTCAAAAAATAAATAGAAGCTTTAGTATTACATTGCCTTTTCCTAGTGTAGGAGCTACTGAAAATTTAATGTTGGCCTCGTTAGCATGTGATGGTACAACGGTTCTTCATAATGTAGCTCGAGAGCCAGAAATAATAGATCTAGCTGAATTTTTAAATAAAATTGGAGCGCAAATTTTTGGAGCAGGTGAAAGTGATATCATAATTAGTGGTAATAAAAAATTTCATGGTACATACCATACAGTAATTCCCGACAGAATAGTTGCTATTACTTATATGTGTGCTGCTGCTGTTACTAATGGTCATCTTATTTTACATGATATATCTAGTAAATATATTAATTCTAGTATTAGTGTATTTGAAGAATCTGGCTGTTTTATAAAAGAATATAATAACAAGATCGAAATAGTTTCGCCCGAAAAATTACAATCTGTAAAGTCTATAAGAACCATGGCATATCCGGGGTTCCCAACAGATGCTCAAGCACCCGTAATGAGTTCGCTTTTATTAGCCAACGGAACTAGTGTTTTCGTAGAAACTATTTTCAAAAGCAGATATAAACACGTTGGCGAATTATTACGATTAGGCGCTGATATAAAAGTTGAGGGTCATGTTGCGATTGTCGAAGGGGTTTCAAAGCTTTCAGGAGCAAACGTTACAGCTTCTGATTTGCGTGGAGGTGCGGCGTTAATAATTGCCGCTATTGCTGCCGAAGGCACTAGTATAATTTCAAACATAAAATATGTTCAAAGAGGCTATGAAAATATTACTGAAATATTAAATGATGTTGGTGGTTGTGCTAAGATAATATAAAATTTTAAAAAATATATAAAAATTTAGTAATTTTAAACAAAAATTAAATCAAAAATATATTATATTTATATTAAAAATTTTTTTGGAATTTTCTTATTTAAGATTTTAAATAAGTTCGATTATATAATTTTAAAATATTAAAATATTAATATATTCACATATTTTTAAAAAATTAAGAGAAAATAACTTGAGTTATTATTTTCTGGTGTAAAAAAATTATTTAAAAATAAATGTGGAGTTGTTTCTGTTTTATGTTTAAAATTAATATAAAAATAAAAAATAAACATTTTTTTTTATATATATTCCCTATGATTTCCATAATCTTATTTTTAAGCGCCTGCGGACAAACTAATTCAATTCAAAACGAAGTTATTCATAAGCCTAAAGATTATGATATCTCAATGTATTTTTCCGATGTCACAATAGGCCAGTTTAAAGAATTGTTTGAAGCATATAAACAGTATTCGGGTAAAGTGATAAAAATTATTAATACTGGAAAAAATGAGAAAATATCGGATTACATGGAATCCAGTTCTCCTCCGGATGTGTTTTCGATTGTGAATTTTGATGAATTAGAAGAACAAAAAAACAGTGGTAATATATTGGATTTTATTAATATAACGGATGCTTCTGCAAAAGATGTAACACAAAATATCCCAGAGAAGTTAAAAATAGGCTTGAACGAAATTAATAGTTGTGGAATTCCGTTATCTGTAGAAAGTTGTGGATTAGTAACAAATTCTAAAATAATTTCTAAAATATTTGGTGAAAGTATAACAAAAAATATATTGAACGATTTGAAGTCATGTTCGTTTGAAGATTTCAGCGATTTTGTTTATAAAATCGACGAATATACTAAAAATCGAAGTTCTAATACTTTGTATTTAAATGACAAAAAATATAAAATATTGGCCGATGCTACTGGCTCTGGAAACTTAGTCTGCACATTTTCGATTTCATCGCAAGCGCCGTATATGAATATACTTAATCATGCGATAGCTGCCGAGTTTTCTACAGGCTCTGATTTTAGAGAAGTTAATAATTTGGAATCATACTCAAATTTATTTAAAATATTCATGAAATCAATAGATTTAATAACCAGTCATACTATTACAGGCCGCGGAACTTCTCTTATAGACGACGATATAAATTCTGAATCTCAAGCGATTCGGCAATTTGTACAAGGACAGTCTTTATTTTTAGTTGCGCAAGATTCTGTATTTGAAAAAATTGCGAAACTCGACCCCGAATGTGCAAATAATTTAATTTTATTGCCATTTAAAATGCCCCTATCTGCCAGCGATATCACAAGCATAAATTTAACCCCCAAAAAGTTAAATTCATCTATAACAATATCATGTCCTATATATCTTGCGATAAATGCGAAGTCTAATGATTTAAAAACATCACAAGATTTTATAGCCTGGATAAAAAATTCACCTCATGCACAGAGAATATTAACCGAAAATTTGAACTTTTTACCATATGATATTAATTCTGTAAATTCGCAAGAAAACATCTTAAAAACCAGCACAATAAATAACCTAAACACGAATAATTATATCCCAAATATATGCACAGCGGCACCGATTTCGTGGCAAAATATTATCACAACAAAATTACAAGAATTCTTAAAAAAATCCTCCTGGAACGACGAAACCTATGACGAATTTGCTGGATTTTGCGTAACATCCTGGGGAAATTAAATTACTTTTTAAAAAACATTATGGCCCCCATAATTAATAAAAAAACTCCAAATATTTTGCTTAAAATCCACGAATTAATATTTCTTAAAAACAAGCTTCCGACAATCGAGCCCACGGTCCCCGCTACGCACATATATGTTATTAATTTCCATTTTATCATACGTTTTCTAGAATATATAAATATCGAAACCCACGCAATGGGGACAAATAAAACCAAGCTTATACTCTGAGCTTTTATCTGCTCGATCCCCGCCAAAGACGTAAGATACATAATTAAAATCGCGCCTCCACCCAAACCCATACCAGAGACCATCCCAGAAATCGTACAAAAAATGGCATTTAAAATCATATTATTCATTTTCGGATCATTCTTATACCAGCCCACACGCTAAAACAAGCAAATAATTTTCGCAAAAAAACCTGATTTATTTTATTAAGAACGAACGCACCTAAAACTGATCCCAAAATACACCACAAGCCTAACAAAATTATCTCATTTAACACAACAAATTTGTTCATAAATACAATTATACTTCCAATCAAACTTAAGACGCTCACAACTACAATAGCATTCGCGTGGGCCTCTCTGCGAGTAAGACCTAATTTGACTAATATAGGAACTATAATCATGCCCCCGCCAGTACCAAAAATTATGCTGCATATCCCGGCAAAAAGCCCGCCTAAAATGCATAACAAATTTTTATTTAAATTATTTTTTTTATTAAAATTAAACAAAAAATTATATTTAATTTAACTCCAACTCCTGTAGTAATTTACTAGATATTTTTAGATAATTAATACAAAATTATCCAAAATTTTTTAGAATTTAATAAAATACAAAATTTCTGATATATAGTATTGACTTATATATATATTCATGTTAAAATAACTTAGCCAACGTATCAATATTAGAGAGGAGATGGGATTATGCCGGTAAAATGGCGTGGTTATGGGGAGGCAGCGATATCGGTACAAAGGATGTGAGTGTAATTTTCGCGAGGGTGCCAATCGAACGAAATAGCAAGATAAACTCATTAGCGGATACCGGATTTCAAGAAATTCATGAATTCCATAAAAATTTAGAAATTCCAAAAAAGAAAATTAAAAGATGTCCGCTTACAAATTCAGAAAAAGAAAAAAATATGAAATTTCAAGTCAAAGAGTAAAAATTAAAAATGTTATTGGTTTTATTAAACGTTTTAAAATTTTAGCCAATAAATACAGAAACTGTAAAACGTTTTGGTCTCATATGTAATTTGATCTCCGATATCTGTAATTTTGATCTGATTGTTTATTTTGGAAATAAGTCTAATAAAAAAAATAACTTGTTTTTAAGTTTTAAATAAATTAGAATCTCTCCCAGCGAATAATTTTAATATGGGGGAATTATTTTAGTGAATATGTTGAAAAATAGTTCAAAATCAAATTTGGAATTAGATGATATTTCCTGTTTATTGAGAAGAAATAAAAGTTTTTTTTCGAACCCGGATAAAATTCGAGAAATTAAAAAAAATGTCTTTGATTTTTCGGAGGATTATAAGTTATTTTTGAACAGTGCAAAGACTGAAAGAGAGGTCGTTAAATTTACTCGAAATCTCGCGATAAGTAAAGGTTTCGAGGAGTTTAATAACAACAAAAATTACACTGCAGGGGATAAGGTTTTTGTTGAAAATCGCAATAAAAATATAATACTTGCTGTAGTAGGAACTCAGGGACTGAAATTAGGTGCTAATATTATAGTATCTCATATTGATTGTCCTAGATTAGATTTAAAACAAAATCCGTTGTATGAAATTGATCAACTTGCATGCATGAAAACGCAGTATTACGGCGGCATAAGAAAATATCAGTGGCTTTCGATTCCGTTAGCGATTCATGGTAGGGTTAGTTTGAAAAATGGAGAACATATTGATATAGTCGCTGGTGAATTTAATGATGATTATTGTTTTTGTATCACGGATTTGTTACCTCATCTTGCGTCAGAACAAATGAAAAAAAGTATTAGTAATGTGTTTATTGGTGAAAATTTAAAAGTAATAGTTGGTAGCGAAGGCTTAATTGATTCTGAAAATAATTTGGATAATAAACACGATAAACATGCTATAAAATTAAAAGTTTTAGATATATTGCACAAAAAATATGGTATAACGGAAGTTGATTTTGCTTTTTCAGAATTCGAAATAGTCCCATCATTTCAGGCTCGCGATATTGGTTTTGATAAAGCTTTAATTGGAGCCTATGGCCATGATGATAGATGTTGTTCATATGCTGGATTACAGGCTATTTTAGATAAAAATGCCCCAAAAAGTACGTCGATTTTGGCATTTGTAGATAAAGAAGAAGTCGGAAGCGATGGGAATACTGGAGCAAAATCTGTATTTTTACGTAATTTTATAGCTGATTTTGCAGAACTTGAAAATTTAAAAACTAGAAATGTAATTTCAAAATCCAGATGCATTTCTGCCGATGTTGATGGAGCTTTTGATCCTACGTTTCCCGAGCATTTTGATAACCAAAATTGTTCATGGGTTAATCGTGGAGTAGCATTGACAAAATATACAGGAAGCCGCGGTAAATCAGGAGCATCAGATGCATCCGAAGAATTTTTATCGTATATAAGAAATATATTAGAATCAAATAATATAACCTGGCAAAGTGCAGCACTCGGCAAAGTGGACGTCGGTGGGGGAGGCACTGTAGCAAAATATTTAGCTAATCTTGGCATGGATGTAGTGGATATGGGTATTCCTGTATTATCTATGCATTCGCCGTTCGAGATTATTTCTAAATATGATTTATATGAGACTTTTAGTTTTTTTAAATGTTTTTATGCTGGTTAAGCAAATATATCATATAAAGGTGATTTTTGTGAAAAATATGCTTGATAAAATTCTTAATGCCGATAAAATTAAAAGGGAATCGTTGCCTAATGCCGAGAGCCTTAAACTTAAGTCTTATGAAAAAGTAAAAGAATTGCGTGAAAAAAAACGCAAAGAATATTTAGGTAAAGCACGAATAAATATAGGAATAATAAAGAAAATAGAAAAAATAAGAGCTTCTGAAAAAATCAATAGTATCGAAATGGAATCCAAAAAAAGTATAGAAAGATTACGACAATCTTTTAAAGATAACAATCAAAAAATAATAGAAGATATTATTATTTCTGTCACAGGTCAGATTCAATAAAAAAATAATGGATGTGATTTATTTTTTGTGTAAATTTATTTCAACCGCAGCATATGTAAAAGTTCGAGCTTTATATTCTAAACGGATATTGAATCCTGAAAGTTTTAATAAGTTATTTTCCTGTAAAAATATTTTGGAAATTGCCGAATTCATCAGTAACGCTGGATATTATCCAGGTATACTAACGGGTTCTGATAAAAATGAACTTCATAGGGGAGAGTTGGAAGCTAGGTTGAGAGAAAATTTTTTTAATAGTTTATCACATTGTGTCGAATTCGATAAGACTATTAATGAAAATTTTGTTAATTATATCCAAATTAAAACAGAAGTAAGTAATATTCTGAGGTTTTTGATTTTTTTGAAATCCGGAAATGTTAAAGATTGTAAATTGTGTTTGCCTAATTATTTTGTTAGATATACCAAAATAAATTTTAATAATTTTAATAATATTGTTAATTATGAACAATTCATGGAAAATATAAAATTTTCGGTATATTATAAAATTTTAAAATCTTTAGGATATCTCAAAGTAAGTGAAATTGACATAAATACAATAGAAACATTGTTGTATTCTTATTTTTTTGAATTTATCATGAAATACGTTAAAGATAATCTTTCTAAAGCTTTTTTAAAAATAATTAATAATTTTTATGTAGATTATATCGACGCTATGAATTTGATCAGGATCGTAAGATTGCGTAAAAATTATAATATAAGCGATAGTTATTTAAAGTCTTTGATGTTCAAATTTCCGGGATATAATATAAGAAAAATATATAAATTTGCTAGTATTAAAAATTTTGATGATCTTGTATATAAAGTAAAACAAATTAAAATTTTCAAAAAATTTAACAATCATTCTTTTTTGGATAATATAGACAAAATTCCTAAAAGCATTAAATTTATTTGGGCTAAACGTAACATAAAATTTTCAAATTTACCGATTGTAATTTCGTTATCGTATATATTTTTAAAAGAAATTGAGATCATAAATATAACGAATATTATAGAAGGAAAAAGATATGAATTAAAACAGGATGAAGTTGAAAAAATGTTAATTAGATAATTTTAGATTTTTTTATTCGGAAGGTAATTTTATGATATCTAAAATGGAATTCGTTAGCATATCAGGATTCATGAATGAATTTGATCAAGTTGTAAGTTGTTGTGCAGAATCCGGAGTTTTTCATGTAGATAATTGTTTTGAAATTTATAAAAATTATGAAAATATAGACAAGTTTTCACCGATTGAAGATTCTGAGGGTACTGAAAATTTGTTGGTCGATTTTTTAGATAGCGCGAAAAAAATAAACAAAAAATTTATAAAAAATATTGAAAGTGTAGATATTCCTATTGTAAAGGTGCAAAATTTTGTCAAGTATTTTACTAGTAGAATAAAAAAATATGTGCAAGAGCTTGATAACTTGAATGATGGTTTGAAAGCTTTTCAGTTGATTTTATTAGAATATAAACCATTTTTGAGTCTTGACATTCGCTTTTCTGATATTTATAATTGTAAATATATTGATGTGTTTTTCGGTAAAATAGATATTGATGCTTTGGATGAATTTATTATTAAAAGTAAAAATATGAATTGGATTGTAACTGAAGTTTCTAGAGATAAAAAATTTTGTTATATTTATGTATGTTTTATAAAAAATGTTTCTAAAAAAATTACACTAGAACTTGATAATATGGGATTTAAAGATAGTAATTTAATTGTTAAATCTTGTAAAATATCAGAAGAGATTAAAATAATAGATATAAAAATTAATAATATTAAAAGAAAAATGTTAGAAATTCATAAAAAAATAGATAAATTTTGGGAAG
The DNA here is from genome assembly GCA_036245095.1 of Candidatus Improbicoccus devescovinae. Lineage (GTDB taxonomy): Bacteria > Bacillota > Clostridia > Oscillospirales > Acutalibacteraceae > Improbicoccus > Improbicoccus devescovinae. The sequence goes on along the minus strand of BSWA01000003.1, from coordinate 62,977 downwards.
ATACTAAAATTTATGCTTCTAAGATTTTAAAATATCTTGAAAAAATCGGTAAATTTAGTGGAATTAAATTTGCGACGGCTAAATATGAGGATAAATTTGTCATAGTAGGATGGGTTCCTAAATGCGAAGTCTCTGATTTTATAAAAAAGATTAATTTAATAAATAATATAGATTGTGAAGCTGAAGCTGCAGAAGAGCATACTGATATTAATCCGCCTATTAAACTTATTAATAAAAAAATTTTTTCTCCGTTCGAATTTTTTGTGCAAATTTACGGTATGCCGTTGTATGGAGATTTTGATCCTACTGTGTTTGTCGCAATTACGTATACTTGTTTGTTTGGAATTATGTTCGCAGACTTGGGTCAGGGATTAGTTCTAGCTTTGTGTGGATATGTAATATATCACAAAAAAAAGAATAATTTGGCGGGAATTATGTTTATTTCGGGGTTAGCGTCTTGTTTTTTCGGAATGTTATTTGGTTCGGTTTTTGGATTTGAAAATTTGTTGGATCCAATTTATGAAAATTTGTTGGGTATGCATAATAAGCCTATAGAAATTATGGACTCAAAGACTATGATGCTTGTAATTTTTAGTGCGATTTTTATAGGCATATTATTATTAATATTAGTAATTAGTATGAATGTTTATTATTTAGTAAAAAAGAAAAAAATAGCAGAAGCATTTCTTTCAGGAAATGGTCTGTGTGGGCTTATTTTCTATTGTGTTATGATGTTTTTTATTACAGACTTATTATTTTTAAAAACAGGATTTGCCCGAAGTTTATTTTCAATCGTCTTGTTAGTATTACCTTTGATTTTGATTTTTTTAAAAGATATACTAAAAATTTTAATAATAGATCATAAAATTAATTTTAATAATAAGTGGGGAAATTATATTTTAACTAATTTTTTTAAAATATTCGAATTAATTTTAGGATTTTTTACCAATACTATATCATTCGTTAGAATAGGAGTATTTGTGTTTGTTCATTATGGAATGATGATGGTAGTATTTAACTTGGCTGAATTATCAGGAAGTTTATATTATCCAGTAATTATTTTAGGAAATTTATTTGTAATAGGCTTTGAAGCTTTATTAGTAGGGCTACAGGTCATGAGGCTCGAGTTTTGCGAGCTTTTCGGAAGATTTTTTAAAGGTGGTGGTCGGCCATTTGATCCTGTAATGTTAAAATAAAATTAAATTTACAAAAAATACTTGTATTTTTATTTTATATAAATTATTATAAAAATGTGTCTTTTGTTTATACCAAAATAGATATTGTTGAGTCAGGGAGGCAGCTTATGTTTAACTTATACTTTTATGTGCCGTTGGTTTTCATAATTGTGTCTAGTATTATGGTGTTTTATGGAATCAAACGAGGCGCCAATAAAAAGACGGCTTTCTTTTCACAAATAATTTCAATGATTATTTTATCTTTAGCCTGTTTTATATGTGCGGCATCGAAAGTCTGCGTTAAAGCTCAAACGGCGGAGACTATTCAAGCAGCGGATCAAGTTGCACGCGAAGCTCAAGCTAGTTCTAGGGGGTTATCTTATGGTTTGGGATTAATTGCAGCAGCGGTCGCTGTAGGCATTGCTGGGTTAGGCGGAGGCATCGCTGTAGCATATGCGGCTCCGGCGGCAATTGCGGCGCTCACTGAGGATTCTACTCTGTTAGGTAAATTAATAATATTTACTATTCTAGGCGAGGCCATTTCTATTTATGGTTTTGTTATTTCTATGATGATTTTAAACAAGTTAGATGCTTTATTATTTTTGTGAGGTCGTTTCAACTAGGAGGGTTGAATTTGTGTCATGAATTTTTTTCTGATCAGCGATAATGTGGATACCGCTATGGGACTCCGGCTTGCAGGGATAAAAGGTGTAGTAGTTCATACTGAAAATGAAGTTAAAGATGCTTTAATACACGCTGCGTCTTGCAAAAATATTGGTATAATATTAATAACTGAACGTTTAATGAATTTGTGTATAAACTGGATAAATGAATGGAGATCTAGTTTAACTCAGTCGTTGGTAGTACAAATCCCGGACAGACATAGTACTGGAAAATTAGGTGAGGTTATATCTAAATATATAAAAGAATCTATAGGTATAGAAATTTAACCCAAATTAAATTTTGATTTTGATAAAATTTGTTATTTTGTATAATAGGTGATATATAATTGCTAAACAAACCACAAGATAAACAACCTGAATTGAGTAGATTTTTAGAATCGATAGATAAGTTTGCGATGAATTATCAAGAATGTGTAGTTAAAGAAATACAAACTTTGGAAAAGGCCCAGATTCAAAAAGTAGAAAATGAGATAATTGATGATACTCGTGCGTTAATTCAAAAAGAACTTTCTGCTATGAGACATAAGATTTCTTCTGATGTATTGGCTACGAGGCTTGAAGATAGATGGATTATTTCTAAAGAAAAACAAAATATGGTTGACAAAATTTTCGATTTATCTAAAGAAAGACTGTTAAAGTTCGCTATGACTAGTCAGTATTTGTTTAGTATTAAACAAAGTTCAAGAAAGATTTTTAATTTTTTAGGTCAAAATACACATATTTTTGTGCGAAATGAAGATTTGTCTTTTAGTGAGATTATAAAAAAGGTTTTCTCTGAACAGTGCGAAATTTCAACTGATGATAATATAAAAATAGGTGGTCTTCGTGGAGAAAAAAATGCGATTATAATTGATGAGACTTTTGATTCAAAACTTTTGGATGAACGTGCTAAATTTTCTAAAAGATATAGTTGGATATTTGATTAAATTATTTTTATTTTAAGGTGATAGATATTTTGCAAAAAGACGATGTTATTCATGGAATTAATGGCCCGATAGTAACTGTTGAAAAAACAATGTCTTTTTCTATGTCTGAAATGGTCTATGTAGGTCCAGATCAGCTTGTCGGGGAAGTTATTAGCTTAAATAGAGATGTTACGACTATACAAGTTTATGAAGACACAACAGGTTTGAAACCAGGCGATAGTATACAAAATTCCGGGGTTCCGATGAGTATTTTATTAGCTCCAGGTTTACTGGGTAATATGTTTGATGGTATTGGCCGACCTCTTAAAGATATTGAAAAAGCTTCAGGCCCATTTTTACCTAAAGGTTGCAAAGTTCCTATTTTTAATCAAGAAAAATTATGGCATATTAAAATTTCAGTAAGTGTTGGTTCGGAAGTTAGTGCCGGAATGATATTTGGCAGTTGCCAAGAAACTTCGATAATTGAGCATTTTTTTATGATCCCGCATGGTATAGACGGGATCGTAGAAGAAATAACTTATAAAAAAGAAGTTACTGTGAATGAGAAAATTATTAAAGTTAAAACTTATAATAATCAATTTATTGATTTAAGCATGTGTCAACATTGGCCTATTAGGACTCCGCGGCCTATTAAAGTCAAGAAAGCGCCAACTGAGCCACTTATTACAGGCCAACGAGTCGTAGACACGCTGTTCCCAATTGCAAAAGGCGGCGCTGCTGTAGTTCCTGGAGGATTTGGTGCAGGCAAGACTATGATACAACATCAGCTTGCAAAGTGGTGTGATGCTGATATAATAATATACGTGGGTTGTGGCGAGCGGGGAAACGAAATGACGCAGGTTATTGAGGAATTCGAGGCTTTAATTGATCCAAAGAGCGGTAAATCAATGTCAGAGCGCACGATTTTTATTGCTAATACGTCTAATATGCCTGTAGCAGCTCGCGAGGCGTCTATTTATACTGGTGTAACTTTAGCGGAATATTATCGGGATATGGGATACAACGTCGCTTTGATGGCAGATTCGACTTCTAGGTGGGCCGAGGCTTTACGAGAAATTTCTGGCCGACTCGAAGAAATGCCGGCAGAAGAAGGCTTCCCAGCATATTTGCCGTCTCGAATATCAGAATTTTATGAACGTGCGGGTCATGTTGAAACTCTTTCCGGGAAAATGGGCTCTGTTAGCATAATTGGAGCCGTTTCACCACAAGGCGCCGATTTTTCAGAGCCTATCACCCAAGCAAGCAAACGGTTTACTAGGTGTTTCTGGGCTCTTGACAAAGCGTTAGCATATGCTAGGCATTATCCAGCTATTAATTGGAACTCGAGTTATACTGAGTATTTTATAGATCTCGATGCATGGTTTATTAAAAATATAGGTAAAGATTTTGTTATAAATAGAAAACGTATTATTTGGATTTTGCGTGAAGAAGAAAGACTTATGGAAATAGTCAAACTTATAGGTTTGGATATGCTTGCTGATGATCAGCGGCTTATTATAGAAATGGCAAAGTTGATAAAAATTGGTTATTTACAACAAAATGCATTCCATGATTATGATTCTTTTGTTCCTATTGCTAAACAGCACTTAATGATGAAAGTGATTTTATATTTAAATGACAAAATCACAAATTTAGTGGTCGCTTCTATACCCATATCGAAAGTTTTAGAATCTGGTTTATTTGAAAAAATTAGTCAGATTAAATATAAGATACCAAATGACAAACTTGATAAATTTAATAATTATATTTCTTTGATTACTACAGAAGTTGAAGCTCTTATGGTTTGATTTTTGTGTGATTTATATAACATAAATATGTTCATGGATTAAATTTTGTGCAAATTTATATTTTTTTTATGAGGTGCGAAGACAGTGATTATACGATATAAAGGAGTTCATGAAATAAAAGGTTCGATAATTGCTGTTAAAGGCGTTAAAGATATATCTTACGAAGAAATGGTTGAGATATATTTAGATTCATCGCAAATGCGCAGCGGTAGAATTATTCAAATAGATGGAGATTGCGCTATTATTCAGGTGTTTGAAGGAACTAAGAATATTTCTTTAAAAAATACTGAGTTAAAATTCACAGGCGAGCCAATGAAAATTCCATTATCTCGTGAAATTTTAGGCCGAGTTTTTAATGGCGCTGGTAAGCCTATCGATGGTTTAGGCGAAATATTCACTCCGCATATGGGCGATATAAATGGATTGCCGATGAACCCTATATCTAGGGTATATCCTCAAAATTATATAAATACGGGGATATCTTCAATTGATGTTTTATTCACTTTAATACGTGGGCAAAAGCTCCCGATTTTCTCGAGTTCCGGCATGAAGCATAATGAATTCGCGATGCAAATAGTAAAGCAGGCCAAAATTTTAGATGCAAATTTTGATAATTTTGCTATTGTGTTTGCTGCTATGGGTGTTAAAAATGATATAGCATCTTATTTCAAACAGGAATTCATAGAATCTGGTGTGCTTGAGCGCGTAGTTGCATTTGTAAATGTTTCTAGTGATCCAATTATAGAACGAATCTTGACGCCTAGATGTGCGTTAACAGCTGCAAGTTATTTGGCATTTGAACTTAACATGCATATTCTTGTAATAATGACAGATATGACTTCGTATGCAGAAGCATTACGGGAATTCAGTTCTTCTAAAAATGAGATCCCTGGCCGAAAGGGATATCCTGGATATTTATATTCTGATTTTGCTTCGTTGTATGAACGTGCTGGAATTCTTAAAAATAAAGGTGGGTCAGTGACTCAAATTCCTATTTTAACATTGCCTAACGATGATATAACTCATCCTATTCCTGATTTAACTGGATATATAACAGAAGGTCAAATAGTATTAGATAGAGCATTAGAATCCAAAGGCTATTATCCATCGGTTGCGGTGTTACCTTCGCTTTCAAGATTAATGAAAGATGGAGTCGGCAAAGATTCTACGCGAAAAGATCATGTTGATCTAGCTAATCAACTATTTGCTTCATATGCAAAAGTCATTGACATTAGAGCTTTAGCTTCTGTTATTGGCGATAACGATTTGAGTGAAATAGACAAAAAATACTTACAATTTGGCGATTTATTTGAACGCAAGTTTATAAATCAAAGCCCCAATGAAAATCGAACTATAATAGAAAGCTTGGATTTAGGATGGAAAATTCTATCATATTTACCTCGAAACGAATTATATAGAATCGATGATGCTATACTTGAAGAATATTATATTGAAGATAAAAAATCAATCAATTTTCTCACAAACCTTAATTTATATTCAGAATCTGGGCAACAAGAAGAATCTCTAGACATAATCGAAAATATTTAAAAATGAGTTTTCATCATGAAATTTATGTGCGAATAATTTTGTAGACAGATAGTACTTTAAAAGTTTTAGAAAATACTTGTAATTTAAAAAATATTTAATAATATTCTAACTTATGGTTATGATTATTGAAAGTTATTTTCCATATAACATGTAAGAGGTGTTTTTTTATGTCGTGCCAAAAAGATCTAAGAAAAATATTAAATCTATGTAAAAACCGTGGATTTGTATTTCAAGGTTCTGAGATTTACGGCGGAATTGCAAATATGTGGGATTATGGTCCAATCGGCATCGAATTAAAAAACAATATAAAAAAGATATGGCGTGACAAATTCATTCGTAAAAATGAGCTAAACGTTGGATTTGATGCCGCTATATTAATGAACCCTACAGTATGGGAGGCTTCAGGTCATGTTCAAAATTTCACTGATCCTCTTACTGATTGCAAAAACTGCAAAGTTAGACTTCGCGCTGATAAGCTTATCGAACATTCGGAAGATATGAATTTTTCACAAATTTATGAAAATATAAAAAAAAATAATGTTAAATGTCCACAATGTGGAGCAACTGATTTTACTCCAGTAAGAAATTTCAACTTGATGTTTAAAACTTCACAAAGTATAACAGGCAAAGAAAATTCCGATATTTATTTACGGCCAGAAACTGCCCAAGGTATTTTTGTTAATTTTAATAACGTGTTAAGATCTACTAGAAAAAAAATTCCATTTGGGATTGGTCAAGTAGGTAAAGCATTTAGAAATGAAATTACTCCTGGTAATTTTTTGTTCAGAGTCCGAGAGTTCGAACAAATGGAATTAGAATTTTTTTGTAAGCCTGGTACCGATGATCATTGGTTTGAATTTTGGAGAACATTTTGTTATAATTGGCTTGTCGAATTAGGATTTCAAGCTGAAAATTTACGGTTTCGTGATCATGAAAAAAATGAGTTGTCGCATTATTCAAAAAATACGACAGACATAGAGTTTTCTTTCCCATTTGGATGGGGTGAGCTGTGGGGAATAGCTAACAGGGGAGATTTCGATTTATCTACGCATCATAAACATTCAGGCAAGACTTTTGAATATTTTGATGCAGAATCTGGACAGAAATTTGTGCCGTATTGTGTAGAATCATCAGTAGGACTTGATCGAGTATTATTGGCCTTATTATATGATTCATACGATGAAGAAAAAATAAACGAAAAAGATTCAAGAACAGTTTTGAGATTTAATTATTCCGTAGCACCGTATAAAGCCTGTGTTTTACCTATTTCAAAAGAATTAGATAAAAATGCACATGAAATATATGAATTATTACTAAAAAATATTTTTATAGATTATGATAAATCTGGCTCCATAGGTAAACGTTACAGGCGGCAGGATGAGATAGGCACTCCGTTTTGTATAACTTATGATTTTAACAGTCCAACCGATAATAAAGTTACTATTCGAAATAGGGACACTATGATTCAAGATAGAATTGAGATTACAAATATATTAAATTATATCAAAGATCATGTTGTTTTTTAATTATTTTGTATAATTCATTTTTGTATATTAATTTTTAATCAAAGTTGGTGTATTATTTCTGTTGGTTTTAGGGTGTAAAAATATTGGGATATTGACAAGTGGCGGCGATGCTCCTGGTATGAATGCTGCTATCAGAGCGGTGGTGCGATCGGCATGTGCCCGAGGAATCCGAACATTTGGAATAAGAAGAGGTTACAACGGACTCATAAATAATGACATATTCGAAATGAATTTACGAAGCGTTTCAGATATAATAGAACGTGGAGGAACTGTTCTTTATACAGCTAGGAGCCCTGAATTTACTACTAAAGAAGGAATACGAAGAGCAGTTGAGAATTGCAAATACATGGGCTTAGACGGCTTAGTTATAATAGGCGGCGATGGGTCAATTCGTGGTGCAAAAGCATTTTGTGATACTTATATGAAATTTGTATGTTTACCTGGAACTATCGACAACGATATAGCTTGTAGTGAATATTCTATAGGTTTTGATACTGCTATGAATACCGCGATGAATATGATTGATAAAATTCGTGATACAGCCCAGTCGCATGATAGATGTAGTGTAATTGAAGTTATGGGTCACAGATGTGGAGATATTGCTGTGCGCACCGGCATAGCTGTTGGAGCGACTGCGATACTTATTCCTGAAGTTACATTTGATTTTAAACGTGATATAATAAAAAGAATAAGCTTTACACAAAAGATCGGGAAAAAACATTTTATAATTATTGTTTCTGAGGGTCTTAGAAAAGCTAACGATATAACTTCAGAAATCGCAAAGCAAACTGGTATTGATTCAAGAGTTACTATATTGGGCCATGTGCAACGTGGTGGTTCGCCGACAGCTATGGATCGACTTATAGCTAGTGAAATGGGATGCCATGCGGTCGCATTATTATCCAAAGGAATTAGCAATAAAATTATTTCTATTAAAAATAATAAAATCGTCGATATAGACATAGATATTGCTATAAAATCTCACAAACCATTTAATTTTAAATTATATGAAAAAGCACTTGAAATTTCTATTTAACATAATACTAACTATACAAAATGAATATTTTGTATAGTTAGGGCGAGGGATTTTCAGAATGATTAAATATTCAAATTATTCAAATTGTAGACAATTAGCTATTAATGCCTTTTTAGCTACAATTTCATTAATATTTATTTTAATAAGTCGTATGCAAATTATTCCATTTCCGTTTTTTTTAAGATTAGAATTCTCAGATGCACCAATTTTTGCAGCGACTCTAATTTTTGGTGTTCAATCTGGTATTTTAATTTTAATTGCAGTCTGTTTTATAAGATCAATTTTTTTTAGCACTATTGGTTACAGTGGTTTTATTATGCGAATTATCTCTATTATTCCAATAATTTCATTAGGCATTTACAACAAAATCTCTTCTAAATTTTATAAAAATTTACAAAAAAGATATTTAATTTTATGTATGCTTCTGGGAATTTTGTGGTATATAATAATTAAAATTCCAATAAGCTTTTTATTTTGGGTATATTTGCACAATTTCCCTTCTGAATTTATAAAAAAAATTATACCTACGATAATAATTCCAGTTAACATTATTAAAATTTCATTTAATTATTTATTAGGAATTTATATTGCAAATTTAATAAATAAAGTTAGCGATATAGTAAAATGAATAAAAATATTAATTTTAAATTAAAATTTTTGTCTATAATTTCATTTTTAACTACAATTTCTTTAATCTTTTCTAATTTTAATATTTTTTTACCCGTATTTCCATATTTAAAACTAGAATTTTCAGAATCACTTATTTATACAATCACGTTACTTTTTGGCATAAAATTTGGATTAATTTCATTTTTTGCAATGAATTTTATTAAGACTTTTTTCTTTAGTTTTTTAGGCTGGCCTGGATTTTTAATTCGTATTTCTTCAATCATAGTAATATTTTTTTTAGGTAAATTTAACAAAAAAAAATTTTTTTTTTATTACATATTAACAGGAATAATGTTAAATATTATAATAAAAATTTTGATAAGCATAATTTTTTGGTTATATTTATATAATATTCCAAATCAAGTAGTTAAAATTATTATACCCATATCTATAATATTCAATATATTTAAGATGATTTTAAATTACATACTAGCAAAAAAAATAATAAATTTTATATTTAAAATTCAAAAAATCTACAAAATAACCCTAACAGAGTAAAATCTATCAATGCTGCAAATAACACAAAAATCATACTAAAAGTTACGTTTTTTATATAATCTAAAAATTCTGGCCATAATGGTAAACTGTTTGAATTAGGCAATATTTTACTGGTGAATTTAATAGAAAAATTAAAAGATTGACTCGCAATTAGTATAATTCCGACAGAAGATAAAAAGACTCCAGGCAACAAAATAAAAATACAAAAAATTATTCCTTTAAAATAATAAAACACATAAATACAACCCATTATTAATCCTAACCCAAAGCCTCTTAAGAAAATTATGATAAACATAGCTAATGGACCCAAAAATGAAAGCGCAAAAATTATCATAGAAACAACAAATGTCATAGAAGTCCCGACAGAACATATAAAATTTAATTTATTAAAACCAGAATTTTTAGTTTTCAGATCATTTATTAATAAAAAATTTAATTTTTCAGATGTATCACTTGAAATCAATCCTAAACAAATTGAGCCTATTACCATGCCGATTAATAATACTATAACAAAAATAATATTATTTTTTTTGAACAAAAAGCCAAAATCAAATAAACCTTTTATATTTAACATAAACTTCCTCAAATTTAAATAATAATTTAAAAATCATTAGTTTTTTATAAATTATTATGTTATTCTTTTAGAAACTATGCTAAAAATTTTGACAAGCTTTTAACCAAATTGTAAGAATCGATATATCCACAGAATTTATACCCGAGATACTTAAAGCTTGCGATAAATTCTCAGGACGAAGTTTCGAAAATTTCTCTTTTGCTTCACATCTTAAATTTGAAATTAGATTATAATCTATATTTACAGGTATTTTTTTATTTTCAAGTTTTTTATTTTTTTCCAATTGCTTTAGTTGCTTTTGGATATATCCCCTATATTTTACAAATATTTCCACACGTTGCAGAACTTCCTCTTCGGGTATATAACCCAAAATATTGTTAATTTTAAATACTTCTTTTTGGATTATTTCGATTTGTTTGTAATTTATTTCAGGACGTTTCAAAAGGTCTTCCAAAGTAATATTATTACAAATAGGCTTAGTTCCTAGATTTTCCAATATTTTATTTATTTTCTCAGAAGGTTTAACAATAATTTTTTTTATTTTTTTAATTTCATTTTCTTTTTTTAAAATACGAACTTGAAAATCTTGCCAAGTTTTAGAATTGACAAGTCCAATTTTTCTTCCTATAGGCATAAGACGTTCATCGGCGTTATCCAATCTTATTAAGAGCCTATATTCTGATCTAGAAGTTAGCATTCTGTACGGATCATAAACACCTTTAGTAGTTATATCATCTATTAAAGTTCCTATATAAGAAGACGCGCGATCAAGAATAATCGGGTCTTTGTTTAAAGCTGTCAACCCAGCGTTAATCCCCGCAATTATTCCCTGAGCAGCAGCTTCTTCATACCCAGAACTACCGTTGACCTGACCCGCACTAAAAAGGCCCTTGATTTTTTTGAATTCTAATGTACGATTTAATTGCACAGGATCAATAATATCATATTCAATTGCATATGCAGGCCTCATTAAAATTGCGGTTTCGAAGCCGGGAATTGTTCTATAAAATTTTATTTGAACATCTTCCGGCAAACATGACGACGTTCCATGAAGATATACTTCATTAGTTTGCAGCCCGCAAGGCTCGACAAATATTTGATGCCTTTCTTTTGTAGGAAATAAGCACATTTTATTTTCAATACTCGGGCAATATCGCGGCCCAATACCAGAAATTTGGCCATTAAACATAGGAGATTTTTTTATATTATTTAAAATAATTTGTTTAGTCTTTAAATTAGTCCATGCTATATGACAAACTGCTTTGTTTTGTAAAGTATCAACAGTATTATATGAAAATGGAATAATTTTTTCGTCACCATGCTGAACTTCAAGACACGAAAAATCAATGCTTGATTTTAAAATTCTAGCAGGAGTCCCGGTTTTAAATCTTTTGGTTGAAATTCCTAATTTTTCAAATGAATTTCTTAAAAAGCTAGCACAAAATAACCCATCTGGACCACATGAATACGAACATTCACCAATATATATTATAGAATTAAGATAAGTTCCAGATGCCAAAATAACAGTTTTTGATTTATAAATAATATTTGAACGAGTCCGTAAATTCCAAATATAGCCTTTAATATTATCAAGATTTTGTGATATTTCAATAATTTCGGCCTGTCTTAAATGAATATTTTCATTACTTTCAAGTGTATATTTAGAAACAATTTTATATTCATCCCTATCAATTTGTGCTCTTATAGATTGAACGGCTGGGCCCTTACTCGAACCTAAAATTTTACTATGAATAAAACATTTATCTGTGAGTTTACCCATTTCCCCGCCAAGAGCATCAATTTCGCGAACAAGAGTACCTTTAGCAATACCGCCAATTGAAGGGCTACACGGACAATTTCCGACAGATGCCATATTAACAGTAAAAACAGCTGTTTTAGCACCGACCCGAGCTGCAGCAAGGCATGCCTCGATTCCTGCATGACCAGCGCCAATTACAACAACTTCATACCAAGTATAATCATCCAACTATACCATCCCCATGAAGAAATTTAACATTCCAAAAAATCATGCAACTTACGTATTCTACTGGGCTGGCGTAATTTCCGAAGTGCTTTCGCCTCTATTTGGCGTATTCTCTCCCGAGTAACTTTAAACTCTTTACCAACTTCTTCAAGAGTCTTAGTCCTTCCATCTGGAATACCAAATCGCATTCTTACTACTTTTTCTTCGCGGGAAGACAACGTTTTTAAAATTTGTAATAATTGCTCTCTTAGCATAATATGAGCCGCTTCTTCCTGAGGCGCTTCAACTCGCGGATCAAACAATACATCGCCCAAATATCTATCTTCCTCATCGCCCAGAGGAGACTCCAAAGAAAGAGGCTCTTGTGTTGTTTTTAAAGCTTCTTTTATTTTTTCTACTGGCAAATCCAATTCTCTTGCAATTTCTTCCGGAGTTGCTTCTTGTCCATTATTATGCCAAAGCAGACTAGAAACACGTTTTATTTTATTCATTATTTCTACCATGTGAACAGGAATCCTAATCGTCCGGGCTTGATCTGCCAAAGATCGTGTTATAGATTGTCGAACCCACCATGTAGCATATGTTGAAAATTTAAAACCTTTTTTATAATCAAATTTTTCAACAGCCTTCATTAATCCAAGACTTCCCTCCTGAATTAAATCCAAAAAATGCACACCACGCCCTACATATTTTTTTGCAATACTAATTACTAATCTAAGATTTGACCGAATCAATTTTTCTTTTGCTTTCAAATCTCCTTCTTTAATACGCAAAGCCAAGTCAATCTCTTCTTCCGAAGTAAGCAGCACAATTTTCCCAATATCTCGCAAATACAATTTCACAGGATCGTCAATATTAACATCTTCAGTAATATTAGAGTGGACCTCAACAATATCTTCTGTATCTGATTTTAGACCCTTAGAAATCTCGGTAATATCTACGCCCTCAAAATCTTCACAAATTTCGATGCCCGCAGATTCTATGGAACTATAAAGTTTTTCGATTTGATCAGGATTAAAATCAACATCTCCCATTGCATTCAAAATATCACTTTCACTAAGATGTCCAGTAGACTTACCGAGCATTATAATATTATTAATAACGCGCTCTTTATTTTTGCAATCTTCCATTATATCAGAATCTTTTTCTCCAAAAATATCCTCTTTTTTATGCTCACCTAGGTCATGAGATCCCATATTTAACTCTTTTGAGTTTTCATCCATAAAATCGCCTCCTTCACAAAATATAAAATCGAACAAAATAGAACCTATAAAATTAAAAATAAAACACCATTAAATCATATTAAATTTTTGTGATTTTAAACATAAATTATTCATCTTTTTGTAATTTTTAACAAATTTATGTATTCACCTATTTCACAGATACAATTCTCAATACCTGATCGCAATTTTTTATATTTATTTTCACATTCCAATATTTCTATATATCTAGTCAACTCCTTTTCAGTAAGCTGAACCGCAGTTGTATTAACAAGTCCAACAAGCTCATTTCCTTCTTCCAAAGAAAGATATTTTAATATATTTGTTATTTCTATTTTTTTATTCAAATTAACCAAATTCAAAACACAAACAAACACTTTTCTTGCAAAATCAGTAACAAAACTAGATGGCTTCAATTTTTCAATAATCCGAGTACAATCCTGACGGTAAATTATACAAGAGATTAATGTTTTTTCAACATATTCAGTTTTAAAACTAACATTTTCTACCTTTTCCACATTTCCTGAATTAAAAAATATTTTTTTTTGTATATTCGTACAATTATTTCGAGATTTTTCATTTTTTTTAATTTGCTGTAAAAAAACCGACTTTGGAATTCCCATTTCATTAGAAATTTTATTAGCATAAACTTCACGTTCAAGACTATTATTTATATTTGCTAAAATTTTAGCAGAATCATGCAAAAATTTTATTCTATCTTCTAATTTTTCAAAATTCAAATTAGTTCTAATTTTTTGAATACTATATTCCACATCGTTTTGTGATGAACTCATCAAATTTTCAAATTTAAGCTTTGCATTCTGTTTATTTTTCACAACATATTCATCCGGATCCTTTGCCTCAGGAATAATTACAATTTTTATATGAATTCCACATTTTTTCAATAAATTAACAGCTTTATCTTTTGATGATTGTCCAGCAGTATCAGAATCATAAGCGACATAAACAGTATCTGCATATCTCGCCATCAATTGAGCCTGTTTATCGGTTAACGCAGTCCCAAGTGTTGCCACAACATTTCGAATTCCTGCCTGATATAAAGAAACAACATCCATATAACCTTCCACCAATATTAAGCTTTTATTTTTTATTTTCTCAATAAAATTTAACGAAAATAAATTTTCACCTTTTTTAAATACAATTGTATCACAAGTGTTCAAATATTTAGGTTTACTATCACCAATAGACCGTCCGCCAAAAGCAACGACATTACCTCTTGAATCCATAATTGGGAACATGATTCTATTAAAAAATCTATCAAGATATTTACCATTTTTAGATTCAACGCACAAACCAGCCGCCAAAATTTCAGTTTTTTTATATCCTTTTGAAATCAAATAATCAACCAAATCATGATAAGAATTCAATGCAAAACCAATACCAAAATGTTTTACAGTACTAAACTCAAGTTTTCGGCTAAGTAAATATTCGATAGCTTTTTTATTCTTCATATTTTCACTAATCAAGTTAGAATAAAAAAACTTTGCACTTTGCCTATTAATTTCATAAATAACATTTTTCTTAAGTATAAAATTACTATTCTTTTGAATATTTTCACCAACATCAATACCGGAACATTTAGCCAAAAAACACACAGCATCTTTATAATCCAATTTTTCCATTAACCTAATAAAACTAACTACGTCTCCACCGACCCCACATCCAAAGCAGTAAAAAGACTCAGTTTCCAAATAAACGTAAAACGAAGGAGTTTTTTCAGCATGAAATGGACATAAAGCAACTAAATTTTTACCTTTTTGTTTTAGATTTACATAAGAAGAAATTACATCTTGAATATTATTTTTTTCTTTAATTTTACTCAAAAGCTCATCATAATTCACCACTTCCGTCTCCTTTAATCACATAAATTACACTTGTTTTTTTAATTTTATATAATTTTTCATGAAGCCATAATAATTCAATATAAACTTTGAATTTTTTTAAAAATATTCAACCTTTAAGAATTGGAGCAATTAATTCTACCCCAAATTTTAAGTATTTTCAACAGAAATATCATATTGTCTCCAAATTCTTATTTTAGAAATACGTCTATCAGTAACTTCTATAACTTTGAAATTAACATCGCCAACAACAATAATTTCATTTTCACCTTTTTTTGGGATTTTCCCCAACCTTTCAGTAATAAAACCAGCAACGGTATCATAGTCCCCACTTGGAATTTTTACATTAGTAATATTTTCGATCTCATCGATTGGAGTTGAACCTTCAACAATAAAATCATTTTCATTAGTTTTTTTGATATCAACTTCTTCCGAATCGTACTCATCCTGAATATTTCCAACTATAGATTCAACAAGATCTTCCATACTAACGATGCCTTCAGTACCACCATATTCATCAACGACTATAGCAATTTGTACTTTACTTGAAGTAAACTCTGAAAAAAGCTCATCGCATTTTTTAGAATTTGGAACAAACAAAACCTCCCGAGCCAATTTTGCTATATTAAAATCCTCTGGAACAGGATCATTTATAAATCCCAACAAATCCTTAACATATATAATACCCAAAATTTTATCTAAACTGTCCTTAAAAATTGGTATCCTAGAAAAACCTTTTTCCACTGCAATTTTAACTACCTCACGAAGAGAAGCGTCATCCCCCACAGCAGTAATATCCGTCCTATGAGTCATAATTTCATCAACAGTAATATTATCAAAATCAAACACATTTGCTATCATATTTTTAGCTTTACCTTCGATTAAACCCTTTTCCTGACCAGCATCGACCAACATAAGGATTTCTTCTTCGGTAACAGTTTGCTCATTCATATTTGGATTCATCCCAAAGCATTTTATAACAAAATTAGATGAAATAGACAAAAACCAAACAAAATGATGGAAAAATCTAGAAAAAAATAATAGCAGTCCTACGACTCTAAACGAAACTTCCTCGGCGTTTTGCATAGCGATTTTTTTAGGAACAAGTTCTCCAAAAACTAACGTAAAATATGAAAGTATAACAGTAATAAAAAAAGTAACAACTCCTTTTACTACAAGTTCTGAAAGAGGTAAAAACCAAAGAAACCTAACCAGCGGATCAAAAAAAGTTTGAGATGCTGTGGCAGAAGTTAAAAAACTAGAAATTGTCACTCCTACCTGGATTGTTGCCAAAAAATCCCCCGGATTTTCTATTAATTTAAGTACCTTTTTAGCTCCAACATGACCCTCTGCGCTCATTTTCTTTATTTTTTTATCATTCAAAGTAACAACAGCAATCTCTGACAACGCAAAGAACGCAGTAACTAATATTAAAATTAATAAAACAATTATCTTCTCAATCATTTATTATCATATACCCTCAACGCATCATAGAACCAAACACCAAATCAAACGTTCTAAGACGAATCTTACAATTAATAATTTTTAAAAAAATTCAAATTGCAGGTACACCTATTTCTCTCCAATCTAGATCACCGCGTTCAAGGCCGTGTATCAATACCTCAGCTATAGCGATATTAGTAGCAATAGGAATACTATGGAAATCACAAATTCGCAAAACATCATTTTCAGGAGTATCCAAAAAACTCACCAACACATCACGGAAGAAAAATACCAAATCGATCTCACCACACGAAATCCTCGATTCAATCTGTTGAATCCCCCCAAAATCCGAATTCAGATATTCCAAAACATTAAGTTTAGCAGCACCCGAAACAACCCTAGCAACATCTGAAGGCGCACATAATTCATGAGCACTCAAAATGCCGCGATATGCAACACAAAATCTCGCCATCAGTTCACAGCGCCTTTTACACGATAACAATGCAATTCGCATTAAATTTCCCCCGAAATTTCAAAAATCCAAACCTTGAGTCTTCTCAAGACTGGCTCCCCCTGTTGGACTCGAACCAACGACCCTGCGGTTAACAGCCGCATGCTCTACCAACTGAGCTAAGGAGGAATAAAACCTACGTACTCACGAGCATTATACTAAAACTTGTTATATTATATACTATTTACTTTTGGTTTATACTTCAACTTAAAACAATCTGCAATTGCTGTGACATTAGCCAAAGCAATTTTAGCGATCCCATTTTGACACAACAAAAATAATAAATCTTCAAAATTACTCAAATAACATGCCTCCAATAAAATCACAGGAACACCAAGTTTCATCCCGCACTTCAGAATTCTATAATAATCCGTAAGATGTCCATCGTCATAAAGCTCACCATCTGTTGAAAGCCTCATATACTTCCCATCAGAGCACAACACTTTTTCACCATGGAAACCAAAATCTGAATTAATACATAACCCTACCTTTCTCCATTCATTAATAATCTTAGTAGCTACTTTTTTACAAACATAACCTATAATACCATTTTGAGTAAACTGCGGCAAAGAAAAACCAAAATACATTAAATCACATACAACATACGGAACAATAACAAAACCACCTTGTCTCCCATGATCATTACTTGAATTAAAATGAATAGAAATTAAAATCGATGCATTCATATTTTTAGCTTGTTCAACTCTATTATCTAAAGTCAACGAAGTCTCTGAATTCCCGTCGTGAGTAAGATAAACTTTAACACATTCATTCCTAGGATCTATATAATTGACCAGTATTTGTTGCATAATTTTAGCAACCACCATATTCAAATCTGCTTCATCCAACATACTAGTTTCTTCAAGTTTCACAAGTAACTCCTCAATAAGCTCATATTGTTGTATTTGAAGAAATTGGCCTGGCTTGTCCACTGAATGACCACTGTGTAAACTCTTAGCTGATTGTGTATTTTGCAAAGCCTTACGTGCCAATTTAACGACATCCTGAGAAATCGCAGTGCACGCACCTTTATTTTCAATTCCTCCATGCCCCGGATCAATTACAATAACCACCGACTTAGCCACTGCAGAAAGTAAAAGAAAGCACATTAAAAAGAAACACAAAATAAACTTAACAATTTTTAATTTTTTTAGACATACATTCCGAAAAAATATATTTACTTCACCTCGATTAAGAGTCAGGTGCTCTACCAACTGAGCTAATGGTGCATATTCACCTGGAGCGAGCTTTAAAAACTGAATAAAATTATAAATAATATTTAAAATATAATAATTACTGGAATTATAAGAAATAAAAAATCTAAAAGAAATTTTACAATAATAAAGCTTTGAACCTATTAGGAATCGGCTAGCTTAACATGTCGCCATGCGTATACTTCCGTCCTATTTACCCTTTGGTCTAAAGGGGGTTTCTGTTTTGGCTCGATTGCTCGAGCTAAACTGGATATCTTATCTTAAAATGAGCTTCACGCTTAGATGCTTTCAGCGTTTATCTCGCCCGCACTTAGCTGCCCGGCTATGCCACTGGCGTGACAACCGGTGCACCAGAGGTGCGTCCATCCCGGTCCTCTCGTACTAGGGACAGCCTCTTTCAAATATCCTTCGCCTACGACAGATAGGGACCGAACTGTCTCGCGACGTTCTGAACCCAGCTCGCGTACCACTTTAATCGGCGAACAGCCGAACCCTTGGAACCTACTACAGCTCCAGGATGTGATGAGCCGACATCGAGGTGCCAAACACCCCCGTCGATGTGAACTCTTGGGGGGTATCAGCCTGTTATCCCCAGGGTAACTTTTATCCGTTGAGCGACGGCATTCCCATTCACTACCGCCTGATCACTAACTCCGACTTTCGTCTCCGTTCGGCTTGTCTGCCTCACGGTTAAGCTGGCTTTTGCGTTTGCACTCTTTTGCGCGGTTTCCGTCCGCGTTGAGCCAACCTTTGAACGCCTCCGTTACTCTTTCGGAGGCGACCGCCCCAGTCAAACTGCCCGCCTGACACTGTTCCCCAGCCGGATAACGGCCGTTGGTTAGAATTTCAATTATATAAGGGTGGTATCCCAACGTCGGCTCCATACAGACTAACGTCTGTATTTCTTTGCCTCCCACCTATCCTGTACATATATAATCAAAACCCAATATCAAGCTACAGTAAAGCTCCATGGGGTCTTTCCGTCTTGCCGCAGGTAACCGGCATCTTCACCGGTACTACAATTTCGCCGGGCGGGTAGTCGAGACAGTGCCCAGATCGTTACGCCATTCATGCGGGTCGGAATTTACCCGACAAGGAATTTCGCTACCTTAGGACCGTTATAGTTACGGCCGCCGTTCACCGGGGCTTCAATTCGGGGCTTGCACCTCTCCTCTTAACCTTCCGGCACCGGGCAGGCGTCAGCCCGTATACTTCATCTTTCGATTTAGCACAGACCTGTGTTTTTGATAAACAGTCGCCTGGACCTATTCTCTGCGGCTCACCTTGCAGTGAGCTCCCCTTTTCCCTAAGTTACGGGGTCATTTTGCCGAGTTCCTTAACTACCCTTCTCCCGTTGGCCTTAGAATCCTCTTCCTATCTACCTGTGTCGGTTTGCGGTACGGGCGCTTAATAATATCCCGCAAGACTTTTCTTGTCTCTATTTAAGCATGCTTCCCTACTAATTTTCGGTCCCTTACGCCCAGTTCTACCGTTCACTGGGTCATGCCCTTCTAAAGCGTCATCTTGCTTAAATTATTCAGCGGTAACGGAATATTAACCGTTTGTGCATCGACTACGCCTTTCGGCCTCGCCTTAGCTCCCGACTAAATTGGGGCGGACGAACCTTCCCCCAAATTCCTTAGATTTTCGGCCAATATGATTCTCACATATTTCTCGCTACTCATTCCGGCATTCTCTCTTGTATATCATCCACCATCGCTTCCGCTATGACTTCGCCTAATATACAACGCTCTCCTACCAATCTATATATATTATATCATATATTAATATATTAAAAATATATTAAAATTACATAAAATT
>BSWA01000003.1:0-37500 GCA_036245095.1 Candidatus Improbicoccus devescovinae | reverse complement strand
TTTTTAAAAAACACAATACTATTTAAAGTTATTTTTAAAATTCAATATTAAAAATATATTAAATTTAAATTAAATTAAATCGAATTTTTTAAAAAAGTTTGATACTCTAGTTTTAACTTTTTGGGGAAGCATATTTATGTCATTTATAGTAAGCGTTTTTAGGCATAAGATTAAAATAAAATACACAAACATTGATATTATTATACTTAGCATTGTTATAAATTTTAAGCTTAAATTTGTGCAAATTTTATAAAAAAGATTATAAGAAACCCAAGCGCTTAATCCGCATAGAACAGCTGCAATTGTAGGTTTTATGAAAACAGAGACGTAATTCAATTTAATTTTAGTGATTCTGCACAAATTATAAAGAGCAGATAAAAACACAAAAATATAACAAATAAGAGTTCCAATTCCTGCTCCCTGAATATTTATTTCGGGAATACCTACTAGGATATAATTTAAAATAATTTTAATTACAACACCTATGCTTAATATTTTTACAGGCAAATCGGCGCGACCTACGGCTTGAAGCATGCTACATATAGGCGTACTTATAGCTGTAAATATTGCTCCAATCCCAGAAATTGCCATTATGTCTGATGCGATATAAATTTCCGGCACTTGTCCCGATTTTACATGATTATAAATCAGGTTTAGTATAGGTAACGAAAGTGCAGATAAGCCTACTCCCATTGGTACAGAAACTATTACAGCTAGTTTAATTATAGTTTCTATATTTTTATGAATATCTTTTTTGGCTCCTCGGACCCACGCCGATGTAATTGCTGGCAATGCACTGATTGCTAACCCTTGTGCTAATGTAGGTAAAAACATCGTTAACATAGAAGTATATCCAAAACAGCCGAATAAAAAACTATGTACAACTTTCCTAGAAATTATGTCTTCAGATATTAAATTTTTATATGATATTAATAATCTGGGCAAACTCGAGCCAGCAATGTCTGATAACCGTCTTTGAATTAAAATTGAGTCAATAACGCCAGCGAAGTTCATTACTACGGCTCCTAAAGCTATAGGAATAGATAATTTTAAAATAGATTTTAATATAAATTTCCTGGAATTTGCTTTTGGAGAATTTTCTAATTCATGTTTAGTAATATAATCCCCTTTAATTTTATATCTAAGAGCAATATAAATAAAGCCTAATACACTGCTAAGCGCGACACCGGCCAATGCAGCGCCCGATGCAAATGGTAAAATATACGCTTTAGCCTGATTAACGTCCGCAAAATATTTACCAAAAACTGTGCCAAATTTATTATACTCATGAAGTGTATACCAATTAGTCAAATATGTCAAGCTCAAACCAAACACAACTTTTCCGGCCGATTCTATAATTTCTGAAATCGCTGTAGGAGTCATATCCCGAAGCCCTTCGTAATAGCCTCTATAGCTTGAAATTAAACACGAAAACAATAACGTCGGCGCTAACATAAATATAGAATACAATGACCCTGGTGAATTTGCTAACTTTATATATATATACCCACCAATGACAGTAAAAATAAAACCAATACTTCCAGTTGTCAAAAACATAGGCACAGTAATTTTATGAATTCGCCGAACATCTTTAAATCTTCCCAGAGCAACGTTTTCAGAAACCAATTTTGAAATTGCAATAGGAAGCCCGGCTGTAGATAGTGCATATATCGGATTATAAAAATTATAAGCCCCTGTGAAATATGCTCCGCCTTCGCCGCCGAGCATGGCCATAAGCGGGATTTTAAATACAGCTCCTAAAACCTTAACTGTAAGCATCCCAAAAGTAATTATAACCGCTCCCATCGCAAACGAATGATGCTTTCTTGTATTTTTATTACATGAAATATTATTTTGCATTTATATAAATCCCTTATTTTTTTATATTTTAACAGCATGCATCATAAGTATGATCTGAGTTTGTGAATTATAACATTTTCCCTCAAATAAACCAAACAAATTTATATTACGGGCGCAGATCGTTTTAAATCGGAATAGCTATATCGCAAATAAGCTCATTTACATCTTCTTTTCTCGTTGCCCAACTTGTGCAAAACCTGACCGCTGTATGATTTTCATCGATTTGACACCATTTGCAAAACAAATATTTTTTTGCTAGCGTTTTTAAAGCTTCATTTTTTAAAATCGGGAATTGCTGATTTGTTGTGGAATCATACAGCATTTTATAACCATTGTATACAAAATTATTTTTGATTTTTAACGCTAAATTAATGGCATGCTTTGAAATTTCAAAATAAAGATCGTTTTCAAAGAGAACATCAAATTGAATGCCCAAAAGTCTACCTTTCGCGAGCAAGCCTCCACGCTGCTTAATATAATAACGAAAATCTTTTTTAAGATTATTGTTACAAATCACAATAGCTTCGCCGATAAGTGCACCAATTTTTGTACCACCAATCACGAAGATATCGCACAAATTTGCAATTTCGTCAAGAGTCAAATCCGAATTTTCTGCAACTAAGCCATAACCTAATCTTGCGCCGTCAATATAAAGTGGTAAATTGTAATTTTTGCATATTTTTTTGATGCTTTCGAGTTCCGATTTTGTATAAATTACACCATTTTCAGTCGGATGTGTGATGAAAACCATGCCGGGTTTGACACAATGAATTGATCCAGCACCATCATTTTCGTGATTGTACATGACTTTTTCAATTTCCTTGCCAGTGATTTTGCCATCAAAACTTGGAATCGTCAGAACTTTATGACCAGTGGCCTCAATGGCACCTGTTTCATGTACGTTAATGTGACCAGTTTCAGCACAAATCACTCCTTCAATTGGATGCAAAATAGAGGAAATTGAAATTAAATTCGCTTGAGTTCCGCTTGATACGAAATGAACATCAACATCTTTTTTGCACAAATTTTTAATTTTATTTGCCGCGTTTTTACAGTATTTATCATTACCATAGCCTGGCTGCTGATCAAAATTGATCTCATTCAGTTTCTCTAAAATTTTCGGATGAGCACCTTCATTATAGTCACATTCAAATCGAATCATAATTAAATTACCTCTTTTCAAAAAAAATAAGTTAATATTTTCGTTGTTTTTATTATTAATTTCTTTTATCTTATTCTTAAATCTTGGCATGAAAGCCATGTAAATCACTATCTTTATTTGCATTTAAATCTCAAAAATCAAAATTAGATTAAACTTTACTTATTTTTTTAATTTTAATAATATATTTGAGATTTGTCAATAGTTTGGCTACATACAATAATTTGTAGAATTATAAAATTAAATTATAGACTTCGATATTCCAATGCATGATATAGCTTTGTCAAACGTAACACCTAAAGTATAGCTATTCCGATTTAAAACGATCTGTAATACGATTAAGCAATGGAATATTCAAAAGACATGCGATAAATAGTCTTAAAATACCTCGCAAAAGGACATACTTAGGAGGAAGCACATAAGTATGGGTATAAGTAAGTGTTCAATAAAAGCGTGGAATAAACTCTATAAACGCCAAATCGTTTGGCTTCCGTCTTATTCATCAGATAAAAATAAAATTGAAAAATTGTGGGCAAATTTAAAAAAATGATTGTGTTTAAATTCTAAAAATTACTTAATAATTCAAGCTGCTTATCAAAACTTATTTTAAATCGGAATAGCTATACTAATTTTTTTAGTGTTCACTTTCATTACGAACAATCGACTGGCAGGGGCGAAAGGATTCGAACCCTCGACATACGGTTTTGGAGACCGTCGCTCTACCAACTGAGCTACACCCCTTTGCGAATATATACTATTTTATTATTAATAAAAGTCAAGCATAAAATAATAAAAATAGCTTTATTAGAATTGTCTGCTAACTTAAAAAACAACTCTATGGTTATATACTAGACCTGTCATAAAACTGAATTATTTTTACGAATCTTAGCATCAATGCGATGCTCTAAATTTCTCATATACAACCAGTATGCTACAAGTTTCTATGTTCCTTTTTTCTCGAAATTTGCAAAAAGAATCAGTTTTA
Organism: Candidatus Improbicoccus devescovinae; assembly: GCA_036245095.1. Taxonomy (GTDB): domain Bacteria; phylum Bacillota; class Clostridia; order Oscillospirales; family Acutalibacteraceae; genus Improbicoccus; species Improbicoccus devescovinae. The sequence continues at coordinate 33,496 of BSWA01000003.1, read as the reverse complement.
ATACAGGGCTATTAGACGCTGGAAACGATTGATATCTTTAATAAAAAATAAAATATATTAATTATGTAAGTAAAAAAGTTGAATTTAAAGTATTATTGTATTATTATAATATTTATGTTAATAAAATTAATTTTGTGTTAAAAAATATTATAGTTTATGATAACAAGAGGGTCGAAGACGCGTTATATTGTCTAAATTGAATAATTTCAAATGATACGGAGAAGTATCGAAGTGGTCATAACGAGCCTGACTCGAAATCAGGTCTACTGCAAAGTAGCGTGGGTTCGAATCCCACCTTCTCCGCCACACGGCCATTAGATGAACTTTAAGTTTATCCAATGGCATTTCTATTTTAGAATTCTGAGCATTGCAGAAGATATGAATTTTACTGTCATATAGGTAAATTTTATTGATAAAAATGTCGTTCAACGGGAAAAATGAAAAAATATGAAAATTCGTTGCATATCGTAAGCGCGCAAGTTACAGAACTTGGTATAACACTTGGACAAAGGACAGTTGCCGGAAAAGTAACGAAATACCGGCTGGGTGAGCATTACTGGACTTGCTCAATATAAAGTGTGAGTGATGGTTGTCGATGCATTGAATTGTCAGACGGAAACTGCTCCAAAAATTATAGAAAATAGCAGAGACTATTTGCTATCCGCAAAAGATAACCAATCGAAGCTAAAATCTGAGATTTCCGATTTTGTAGCTGACCTTAAATTGCGCAAAAACATAGATTTAGTGACAAAAAAGGAGAAAAATCGCGAAAGATATGAAACTCGAATTGCATATACAACATGTGAAATTGATTGGCTTTTTGGAAAAAAATGGCAAAATTTAACTTGCATTGGTGCGATAAATACTCAGTTTAAAACATCTTACTAGCACTAGCAATGAATGGCATTATGATATTTTCAGACGCAAACTCAGTGCCGAGAAATTATTAAATCACGCTAGATAGTGTCTACACAAAATTTGACATTCTTAAATTAATGAAATAAACTTAAAAACTATGAATAATTTACAAAACAGACATGATTTTAAAAACCGAACAATGGCTTAAAATAGAACCGATAATCAAGAAATTAATCGGAACTTGGGGGGAGCAACGCAAAAGATAATCAAACTTTTGTGAATGCCTGTTTTTGGATAACTCGAACAGGCGCACCATGGCGTGATTTGCCACCGCAATATGGCAAGTTTAACGCTGTTCATCGAAGGTATAAACGATGGTGTGATCGTGGAATTTGGGATTCGATTCTTGCTGAATTGATAGATGACCCAGATTTTGAATGGCTAATGATAGATGCGTCCCATGTCAAAATTCATCCACATGCAGCAGGAGCAAAGGGTGGAAACCAAGACATGGATCGCACAAAGGGGGCTCAATTCCAAAATTCACCTGGCTGTGGATGCGCATGGTATGCCGATCAAAACTATTATCACAGAAGGTACCAAAGCTGATTGCAAAATGGCTATCCCTCTCATTAAAGGGATAAAAGCTGAGAATTTACTTGCCGACAGAGGCTATGATAGCAATGAAATTGTTGAGTTTGCAAAAAAATGTGGTATGAATGTAATTATCCCGCCAAAAAAGAATCGGAAGATTCAACGAGAATATGATAAATACTTGTACAAGTTACGCCATTTGGTTGAAAACTCTTTTTTAAAACTAAAACGACTTCGTGGTGTAGCCTCGCGCTATGCAAAAATGACTTCTTCTTTTCGAGGTGCGGTCACGATTGCTTCAATTTTACAGTGGTTGAGGATTCTTGTGTAGACACTATCTAGAAAAGAATGGTCAGTTTAGACTATGTATTGGCTTCTAGATGTTCATTTTTTTTGAATTTTTTTGTCGTGCCGCCGAGCAGCGAATTCAAGAAAATTTAAATATAATTAGAAAAATTGTTCTCAATTCTTTGAGAATTTATAAAAAAACAATAAATCAAAAGCTGATTTTACTCATTTGATGCTTGATTGCATGGTTAACCCGGCCCAAATTTTAAAATTTTCCCCAAATTTCCAAGACTAAATTTCCGTGACTAATTAAAAATTGGGTTGCATTTTAGGACAATTTATGATATTTTTTGGATATTAATTTTGATTCCGGGAAAACTATTTACACAAAAGTTTTTACGTTCCCGGACTAAGCAAGCTTTAATTAAAGATAGGCCTGTCCTAACATTGATTCTTTTTGCAAATTGCGAGAAAAAAGGAACATAGAAACGTGTAGCATATTGGTTGTATATGAGAAATTTAGAGCATCGCATTGATGCTGAGATTCGTAAAAATAATTTAGTTTTAGGACAGGTTTAATTAAAATCTCTATCATAACAAACAGAAAAAACATTTGCTTCATATGTCGTTTATTTCTGGTATTTTTCTGGTATTTATAATTATGAGTTGATGATTTTAGGATAGGTCTGGTATATAGTTTTTTTGATTATTATTGTTGGTTTTTGTGAGTTTCATTATATATTCTTCGAATGGAATATTCTCTTTTGTAATTTCTTGAGCATGTTTGACTCCTACATATCTCCAGTGCCATGGCTCGTATATTACATGAGTTATAGACTGCCATTCTTTTTTGTAACGATGTATGAAGCCAAACTTCCGCGCATGAGTTATTAGCCATGAGTACTCTTCGCTTTCATCAAATTCTTGTGTTAGGGAAACAAAATCTACTGCTAACCCTAATTGATGCTCGCTCTCATTTGGGCGAGCTACACACATAGATGCACGAAGTTCGGAATCTTCATCGGAAATATTTGGATCTATTGTTTTTTCTCTTAATTTTTGATTGGCAAAAAGAAGTTTTTGGTGTTCTTCATTTCGATATCCAGAAATTATAGTTAAATCTATGCCTTGTTTTTTAGCTTCTGCGATCATTTTTTTAAGTTCTTCTGCTATTATTGTATTAACAGGCTTCCCCGCGACCTCGGTTGTTGTTAGTTTAAAATCGGGTATTTTGTTATTTTTACATACTATTTTTAAATAATCTGGAGCAGTTTTATTCCAGTCTGAATAATCATAATCTATGTCTAATTTTTTTTTATCATCTACGTTAATATCTGTATCTATTTTATTCACGATAACTTCTTTATTTTTGTCATCTAAATTAATAGCAGTGTCTGTATCTGTACTGTTTTCAATAACTTCTTTACTAGTATTCTGTTGATGCAATTCAGTATTATCGGGTTTGTCAGTTTCTTGATTGATTTCATTTATATTATTAATAGAGTTCCTATTATTTGAATATATCATAGAATCAGTAGTAGTTAGGTCGTTGTCTATTTTTTTGCAAAAAAGAAAAAAGCCAGAAATAAAAATAAAAATTATTAATAATAATGATAAACTCCATTTCATAAAAATAGAAGCGCGACTTAACCAACGTTTATTTCGTTGGATTTTTAGAATCTCTTCAGTTTTAAGATGTTTATATTTCAAATTCAACATACCTCCTTCGAAGTCAGTATTTGGTTGGTTTATATAAATTTTTATATTATTTTATGAATTTGATGTTGTTTATTTCCTATAAATTTTTATATTCTCACCCAAAAATTTAAAATCCTTACTTTTTCCTACTCCAAATATATGACTTATCGATACAAATTCGCCTAAAATTAGGGTACTATCACTAAATAATTTAAAAGCAGTTATTGCCGAGTAAACTGAAAAAATTTTCCGATTATTACTTATTTTAATTTCTCCATCTATTATTAAAGTTATTCCCGAATCCACATGAAAACTCACAAATAAAAATTCGGATTTTCCTTTTATAATTATATTATGATTAACAAAAATAGTCCTACCGATGCCGAATCTATTTTCAAATTTAATCTCATCACATTTTACTATAATAGTACCGATTTTAATATCTTGAATTGCTTGTAAAAAATCCTGTTTATTATAAATTATACAAATATGAGATTTAATAATATTAATATACGTAGTATTATCTTTACATTTTTTTAAAAAAAGTTTATAATTTTTCAGTTCTTTTTTATCAAAAACTTTAGTTAAAACATGGTCCAAAAAATAATTAACTCTTTGTAATTTTAAAGTCCAGTCTATCCAGGGGCAATCTGGCAGATTTGCTATTATATTCTCAGCGAGTTTTTTAATTGAATCTACGAAGCTAGATGCATCAATTAAATTAATTTTATTATCGAATTTACACAAATAATTATTTTTAGAAATTATAAATTTGTCTGATAATACCAATTTATCTAAATTATCATCAAACTTATAAATACTAAATTTAATACTTTGCTCTTGAATATTTATCTCTGCAAACGAAGGCGATCCAAAATTCATTATTTTTTTATTTTCATATGGAGCATGTGTTGATGTAGCATAATATTTTGTACCAGAGGTTCCTAAAGTCACAAATACAGTACCTTCGGAATAAACACCGTCAAAACTTGATGAAATTATTTCGTGATTTTCGCCATTTTTATGAGTAGTAAACTCAAGATTTTTGTTCATACAACTAATATAAGATCGAGAATATACATGATCATGCCCACCAATTACTAGATCTATTCCGCAAATTGCAGATATTTTTATTATATCACGACTTATCCAATATACATCTGTGTCATTGCAATGATGCCCGCATGAATACGCCGATTTGTGTGTTAAAATAATTTTGTGATTAAAATTAAAATTTTGTGATTTTTTAACAATATTATGTATCCAATTATATTGTTTCCTTCCCAGGCCGATTTCATCATCTGAGACATTAGTATCAAGAACGATGAACAAATTTTTTTTATATTCAAACGCATAATATAATTCATTTTCCGGATTGTCTATTATATTAGAATCTGCTGGATCTATTGCAAAATGATTAAATACTGAATTTTTAACTCCTGCAAAACTTAATGATGGATTAAATTTAGCCTCATGATTTCCAACTACTGGCACAACAGGTTTCATTCCCCATAAAGGAGAATCCAATAAGAAATCCCAATAATTTTCATTATTTCCATCATCGACAAAATCTCCAACATGGACAACAAATTCTGCATCAGGGAATTTATTTATTCCAGATTGAAATAATTTCAAAAATGTATCATAATCACTTTTTATCATGCCTTGAGAATCAGCAAAAGCTAAAAATCTGAAATTTTCATTAGAATCACAAGTATTAAAATTATTCTTATATTGTCTATTTTTACTAAAAATTCGATAATAATAAGTTTTTTTTTGTTCAAGGCCCTCAACAACCGCAGAATATTTATATTTTTTTTCTATATTATATTTGGCGATAACTCCAAAATTTATAGTAGGTCTAGCAAGATTAACAATTTCAACTTTAGATTGTATTCTTTTTGCAAAAATAAAATTTTTATTATCAGAAATCTCCAAAAATTCTTCTTTAGAATGATTAAATTTGTTGATTTCTACAGAATTATTACTAAACCATCTAAAAACTCTTGAACTGCGTGTGTCTTTTCCAAAAGTTAGAGTAAGATCAAATGGATTAACCTTTTTATAACAATTTTGATTATTTACATCAAAAACCAATATACCGGTCATGTCTATAAGAAGCTCGCCGAAACCGTTCAAAAAACTTTCACTTACATAATTATTAGCAGTATTTTTGATTATTTTAGTCAAATCAAAATTAAAAATCGACAGCAATTTAGAGATTTGGCCTTTGTTTGTTTTTTTATTTAAAATCCAACGCAACAATCCAGAATCCAGAGTAACTTTATAGTCGAAATATACATTTTTACTTATTTTTTCCAAAGCATTTGTTATATTTTCAATAAAAAAGTCTATAAAATCTTGAGCTATATCTTTTTTGTCTATATTATCAATAACATTTTTAAGCCAATCAGGAGAATCATCGCCTGAAATGTTATAATAATTAAGTAAAATTAATGAAACTAAATCTAAAAGCGATTTTTCTTTTGAATTCCCTGGATTATAAATTTCTTTTTGTGAAAGTTTTGTTAAAATAATATTAACTTTTTTTATAACATAATCTTGATTACTAAAATATTTTTTGCGAATTTGATCAAAAATGTTAGTAATAGTAAGTAAAATTTTTTTTTCAGTAATAACTACATTTTTCACAGCTATGCGAGCCAGGCCTATAGGTTCAATCAAGATACCGTTTTGATAATATATATTTATATCACCTAAGATACTACCGAGAGTAATTTTTTTCTTAAATCTAAACATTTTTTTTATTTTTTTTATTATAAAATTATTAATATTCAAGCCTGGAAAAATCGAAGAAAACTCAGAATTTATATCATAATTTTTAATTTTATTCAATAAATTAACTAACAAATTATTAATAATTTTATTAACATGTTCATTATTTTTTTTCAATTTCACATTCCTCCAGCTTGAATTCCTAATTTTTTTCTAATCACAAAGCAGTCCTTGTAAAAACAAAATTTCATTTTTATACCCCAAAAGATCATTAGGAGTTTCTAAGATGAATATTAAATTTTCAAGAACCGGATGATTTATAATTTTCCTAAACGGTTCTATACCCAACGTCCCCTGACCAAGTTTTTCATGTCTATCTTTTTTCGACATTAATTTATTTTTACTATCATTAAGATGCAATACCTTCAATCTATTTAGGCCTATATTTTTATCAAAATCTTCCAATACACCATTCAAGTTATTTACTATATCATAACCGGCATCATAGATATGGCAGGTATCCAAACAAACCCCAAGCTTTTCATTATTATCGACGTTTTGAATTATTTGTTTAATTTCCATAAAATTAGCACCGATTTCGTTACCTTTTCCAGCCATAGTTTCCAAAAGAACAGTAATTTTAATATTTTTATTTAAAACACAATTAAGGGCATCTGAAATAAATTTAACACCATTCCGAACACCCTGACCGCCATGAGTTCCAGGATGAAAATTATATAAAATTCTTGGAATTTCGTTAAAAAAAACGAGATCTTCCTCTAACATTTTCAGCGAAAATTTTCTAACTTCTTCTTTAGCAGAGCATAAATTCAGAACATACGGAGCATGAGCTACCATAAACCCAAAATTATTATTATTTACAAATTTATTAAAATTTTCGATATCATCAATTCCAAACTTAGGCGGACTCCCACCGCGAGGATTCCTAGAAAAAAATTGAAACGTATTCCCGCCTATATCGAACACATCTTTAGCGGCGTGAGTAAGACCTTTAGACATTGAAACATGGCAACCAATATTCATATATATTAAATTCCCTTCTGTACACCAATTCCCGATGATACTATATTCTATTGAATTTAAAATACAAACGCAATAATAACTCACAGTAATTCGTGGAAATTTAATTTTAGGAAACTTAAGACAGCCTCAAAAATCCGATGATTTCTAATTATACCGGATATAATTCAATAATTAAAGTATTTAAAATAGCTGCTAAACTAATATTAGTACTAATTTTCATATGCGTTTCAAATTTAGGTGTTGACTGTTTATTTACAATCAGCATCGGCCAATCTGTGCCCGGTATTATCAGATTATCAAATTTAGTTTTTTCACTCCGATTAATATATAACAAATAAGGTGGATCAATATTCAATACAAATCCGAGCCTGTTATCTTTTAAAAGCGATGCTTCAAAAATTTTTATAGCTTTGGTAGAGTCGGTTGTCAACACTTTCCAATCGTGATCAGGACGATGATTTACTCCTAATAAAATTCTAATTAAATCTTTATTTTTATTTTGATGACTGTCAATTTGTATATATTCATTTACCTTTTTATTACTAAAATACGTTTTTGCAATTGGAACTGCTTGTTTTGTGAATTTTATCTCTCCTGGATATAGCACATTACTCACCACCTATAATTGATTTTATTTTTATTATAGTATAAATATTTTTTTTGTCAATAGATTAATTTATTTTTTGCAATCAGATTAATTTGGGAATTTCGGATTCAACATAATTATAGCCATCATAGTTCCATATCCAGATTGCGAGGCACGACGCGAAAAGAATAAATCATTATTACAACAAGTGCAAAGCTCACAAATTGAAATGTTTTCCTCTGGAACTCCGGCGTTAAGTATGTTTAATTTGTTTATTTCAAGTATATTTAAATGATATTTATTATTAGATTTATATATAATATTATTTTCTTGTATATTGTTTTTGTTATTTTTAAACAAATCGAAAAATAAATCTGCAACATCGGAATCGACTTTCAGACAACATATATTTATAGCAGGACCTATTCCGCAAGTTAAATTTTTAGGATCGGATTTAAAATGAATTTTAAAATAATTTATCATTTTACCCGCGATATTATTTAAAGTTCCACGCCATCCAGCATGAGCGAGTCCAATGACTTTTTTGATGTTATCATAAACAAAAATAGGCGAACAATCTGCATGGAAAGTCGCCAGAGCTACATTGGGTTGATCAGTAATTAAACCGTCGAATTCCGTTTTTTGGTTTATTGTATTTAACTCTTTTGTGATTATTTGTATATTATTAGAATGTACTTGATTGCATGAGATTATAAAATTACGATTTATACCGACAGATTGACAAAAAAAATCGTAATTTAAATTAATATTTTGTATATTATCACCAGATTTCATACCCAGATTTAGGCCTTTGAATTTACCAGTACTAATGCCTCCTAAACGTGTGGATACTCCATGAGTAATATTTTTAAATTTTTCTAGATTTTTAAAACTTATGAAGCCTATGGAATTTTTTATATTTAAATTTGTTGATTTGCTATAAAAAATCATGAAATTTATCACCAATTTTAATTAAAATAACAACACACTTATAATAATATGCTAGCAGCATTCATGATTATTAATTTGGAAATTTCAAAATCTGTTCCTCCTTGGAGATATGCAACATACGGGGGCCTAATCGGTGCATCAACAGAAAGTTCTATAGAAGACCCTGAGATAAAGCCGCCTGAGGCCATGATGATTTTGTCTGAATAGCCAGGCATATCCCAGGGCTCAAGGTGAAGGTTTGAACCAATTGGTGAAAATTCTTGGATTTTTTTACAAAAATTAATTAATTTTGCACAATCATCAAATTTTATTGTCTGAACTATGTCGAATCTAGGGGCACTAAAACTTGGATCGGTATTATAACCTAAAAGTTCAAAAAAACAAGCACTAAAAATTGCAGTTTTAAGCGCCTCACAAACAGCTCTAGGAGCATAAAAAAAACCCATAAATAGTTCGCGATTATAATGAGAATTACCTATATCGAATCCCAATCCCGGAGCAATAAATCTATCGGCGCAAAGCTCAACCAACTTTTTTTTACCAGCAATGTATCCACCGCTAGGAGCAATTCCTCCTCCTGGGTTTTTTATAAGCGAGCCTATAATGAGATCTGCTCCATGGGCAGTAGGTTCTTCGGGTTGAGTGAATTCCCCATAACAGTTATCAACAATTACAACGGTTTCTGGGGACATTTGTTTTATTTTTTGTGATAATTTACCAATTAATTCAGGGCTTAAACATTCTTTTGAAAAATCATAGCCTTTTGATCTCTGAATAAATACAATATCTCTGCGATTCTTAAATAAATTACAGAATTCTTCTTGAGATAACTTAACATAATTTACTGACTCAAAATTTATGTTATAATCATGAAGCGAACCGACATTTTTTTTGTATATAACATCCAAAAGTGTATCATACGGAGCGCCAGTAATACTTAATATATTAAACCCGGGCCGAGAAATCCCAAGAAGTGATATGCTTAACGCATGAGTTCCGCTTGCAAAATTTTCACTGACGAACGCTGATTCTGAGTTAAATATATCGGCGCATACAGAATTTAATGCATGTTTACCAAAATTAGAGTATCCATAACCTGTAGTTTGTACAAAATGATTCTCGTTTATTTTATGTTTCAGAAAACTTGATAAAACTTTTTTTGAATTTTGAACATAAATTTGTTCAATTTTCACAAAAAAATCTTGGCATTTCTCTATTGCTTGCTCTGCTAAATATGAAATTTTCGAATTTACTTTTAACATATATTTAAATTTTATTTGCAAAAACATGTGGTGAATCATATTTATAACTCAGGCGAATTTTGTCACTAATCATAGCAATGAACTCGGTATTAGTAGGCTTTCCTTTTGAATCCTGAATTGTACTCCCAAATAAATTATTTAATACATTAATATTTCCGCGGTCCCAGGCAACCTCAATAGCATGCCTAATAGCGCGCTCTACTCTGGGCGCAGTTGTGGCGTAAATCTCGGCGACATTCGGATATAACTGCCGGGTCATAGTATTAATTATATTGGGTATATTTACACAAAGTACAATTGATGATCTCAAATAATAATAGCCTTTTATATGCGCTGGAACTCCAATTGTATGCAAAAGTTCTGTCACTTCGATTTCAAGCCTGTTCTCTTGCGTAATATGTTGCGTTGAATTATTGTTTTTGAATCTAGTATACCCGTCTAAAATGATTTTAGAAAGCTCATGGCTATCATATGGCCTTGAAAGGAGGCATGAGGCCCCGCTTGTAATAGCTTCCTTTTCAAGGCCCTCATTGACATAGCCCGACACTACAACAAATTCTGGCAGCCGAATAGGAGCCTTTGATTTCACACAACTTATTACATCGCAGGAATCCATTTGTGACATGTAAAAATCCATCACCACAAAATGCGGTAATACATCTATAATTTTGTTTACTAATTTTGCTCCGTTTCTAGCCAAAAATACACATGATATAGAATATTCCGCAAAAACTTGAGAAACTTTTTTAATAACTTTTTCATCAGTTTCAGTCATCAAAACACGAATTTCTTCCATAACTAAGCAAAAGCTCCTTTCGACAGCCCAAACCAAACTTTATATATACAGGCACAAGGTTATTATGCTATTTATAAAAATAAAAGTCAAGAATTTTTTTTGATAATTTTTATTTTTGGCTAAAATTACTTAAATTTATATCAAATTTCATATTTACTAGCATTTATAAGCGCATTTTTTATAGTCTTAGCATCGGATCTACCATGGGTTTTAAATACTGGTTTAGCTGCGCCCAAAAGAGGGGCACTTCCTTTTAATTGATAGCTTATTTGATGTGTAATTGAATTCAATTGCTTTTTTAATAATAAACTGCCAAATTTTGTTTTTAAATTATGATTTAAACTCGCGTTAATTTTTTGTATTAATAAACTACTAGTGCCCTCGAATGTTTTTAATATCATATTTCCAGTAAAGCCATCGGCAACAACTACATCGCATGCATTGAAAAAAATATCATTTGCCTCGACGTTCCCAATGAAATTTATGGGATTGACTGTTTGAGATTTAAATAATTTATATGCATTATGCCTAAGGTCATCACCCTTGGTTTCTTCAGTCCCGATATTTAATAAACCAACTCTAGGAGTTTCTATTTTTAATATTTTCTTAACATAGTCCGATCCCATAATACCAAATTGTACAAGCATATTTTCGGTGCAATCGGAATTAGCGCCAGCATCTACAAGTAAAAACATACTTTCCAGGCTTGGAATTAAAGGAGCAAAAGCTATTCTTTTTATATTAGGTGCTTTTTTTACAATAAGCGTAGTTCCAACGAGCAATGCCCCACTGTTTCCGGCGGAAACGAAACTGTCGGCTTCATTGTCAGCGAGTGCTTGTAGTCCTACAGACATAGAACAATTTTTATTTTTAGTAATTTCCATAGGTTTAGCATCAGACAAAATCACATCGGGAGCATGAATTATTTGCGAATCTTTAATGTCAGTTTTAAAAGACCGCCCAATTTCTTTAATTTTAGTGGAATCTCCACAAAAAATTACATTAATATTGGCTTCTTTTTGTGCGAGAATACCTCCTTTGATTATTTCTATTGGCGCATTATCTCCGCCGAAAGCATCTAAAATTACTTTTATGTTAGACAAAAACCATACATCCTTTTTTTAAAAATATTTTTTTTGATATCATAATATTTTTTTTTTTTTTGGGAACTATATTATTAATCTAATTTTAAAGAGGTTGTTTTATGCCGAATTTCGAGACTTTATATGATTTTACGCTTCCAAAAGGTTACATCGATCATGAGGGGAATATTCATAAAGACGGTAAAATGCGCTTGGCTAGTGCTGTCGATGAGATAATTCCGCTTAATGACCAAAGAGTTAAATTAAATCCTGGATATTTGAGTATTTTGCTTTTAGAACGAGTTATTGTTAAATTAGGTAAATTACCTAAAATTAGCGCTAATATAATAGAAAATCTGTTTACTAGTGATATGACGTACCTTCAGGATTTATACCAACGGATAAATAGTATAGAACCTCAAGTTTTTGGGACTTCATGCCCGAGTTGTAATCACTCATTTTCGGTGAACGTTCCTTTTTTCGGGGAAGCCTGAAAAGTTATCCTACAGATGCACTTCTAGAAGAGATATCTTTTCTGGCATATTATTTTCATTGGTCTCATAAAGAAATTTGTGAATTATCACACAAAAATCGTACGACATACTGCAAGGAAATATCTAAAATAAACAAAAAAGTTAACGGCGAGAAAGTAAAGAAAAATATATTTGAACTTTAAGCGGACTGTAATTATAGCACTTTTAAAAAATATATAAAATATATATAAAAAAATATATATAAATAAGATTACGGATAACCGTGATCTTAAATTCAGTTACAAATCAAATATACTAATATTTTCTTGTAGGACAAACCTAATGGTCGCCATCCTAACAATGACGCCGTTTTTAAATTGTGTGAATATTCTCGAATGTTTACTTTCTATAATTTCGTCTGTAATTTCTACGCCTCTATTATATGGCCCTGGATGCATTATAATAGTGTTAGGCTTCATAATTTTGATATTTTTGGAATTTAAGCCATATTTTGAATTATAATCTTCTATATCGAATTTATCTTTATGCCGTTCATGCTGAATTCGCAACATGATTATTACATTGCAAATTTTTAATATATCGGGGAATGGTACGAAATTTTCTTTGTTTTGTATAAACTCCGGAGGACCGCTAATTACAATTTTCATGCCGAGTTCTTGCATTATTTTAATACTAGAATTTGCAACTCTTGAATGCAAAACATCGCCAATTATGCCAACCGTTAGATCTTTGAAGCTTCCAAATTCTTGTTTAATCGTATATAAATCAAGCAATGTCTGTGTTGGATGTGATTTCGTGCCGGCACCTGCGTTAATTATAGGTATGTGAATTTTATGTTTTAATTTTTGAAAATATTCATTATCTGAATGCCGTATGACTAAAACATCGACGCCAAAATTTTCGAAAACTTTAACAGTGTCATAAAAAGACTCGCCTTTTTGTATAGACGAACTCTCTGGAGTAAAAGATATTTGTTTCATGCCTAAATTTTGTTCTGCTATTTTGAAACTGTAATGAGTTCTCGTAGAAGGCTCAAAAAATAGGTTAATTGCTCGAAATGAACTTAAAGAATTGTATCCTGCAGAATTGTCAGTGATTAAATCGAAAATTTTGTCTATTGTTTCAACAGAATTTAACAAAATTTTAACACTCCTATTATCTAAATTTATATATTCTTTTGAATCTCAATCCATTTTAATAATATATAATATACTCCAAATTGAGTAATTATCAATAGATTTCTTTAGAACCTATGATATGATGCCTCCTGTGATAATAGTTTAATCGGGATACCATTCGCATCCCCAGCCAAGTAAATCTTGGAATTGATCTTTATTTTGTACGCTTTCACATCTTGATTTCCACCTTTTGCTCCAGGTACATGTAGCTGAACCTTGACATGGAACGTATCAATCATTAACCATTCTAAATTAAGGTCATATATTATATTTTAAATTTTTATATTAATCCTAAAACCATCAACTCGTAATTATAAATATCAGAAATAAACGACACACTAAGCATTTTTTTCTGTTTGTTATTATTCAGATTAAAATTACAAAAACTGGAGATCAAATTACACCTCAGACCAAAACATTTATACGGTTTCTGTATTTAACGGCTAAAACTTTAAAACGTTTAATAAAACCAATAATGTTTTCAATTTTTACTCTTTGACTTGAAATTTCACGATTTTTCTCTTTTTCGTATTTTGTAAGAGGATGTTTTTAGTTTTCTTTTTTGGGATTTCTGAATTCTTATGAAATTTGTGAGTCCCTTGAAAATCTGTATCTGCCAGTATTTTTATCTTACTATTTATGTTAAGTTTAGATTATTTAAAAAGTTTGAAATCGTGTTTTTTACCAATAGACCTGTCCTAAAACTGAATTATTTTTGCAAATTTCATTGTCCAATGCGGTGTTCGAAACTACGCACATATAACTAGTATGCTACACGTTTCTGGGCTTCTTTTACATCGAAATTTATAAAAATAATTCAGTTTTAGGACAGGTCTATTATAAATATGATTATTAAAATTCCGAGTAATAAGCTTGACTGTTATTTTTTAATTAATACAATAATACAATAAATAGAAAGGGAGAGTTGTTATTTATATATTGCATAAATTTAAGAATATATTTTTAATATTTTTATTGTTTTTTAGCGTATTATTTATCCGAAACACTAAAGCAATTGTAGCTACAACAGACAAATTAGATTTAATTACTAAACAAGGAGAAATTGTTTGCGCTACAAACGCAGAGTTCCCGCCATGGGAATATCTAGAGGGTGAAAATTTCAAAGGCATAGATATTGATCTCGCTGAATTGATTGCGGAAAGATTAGGTGTTAAATTAAAAATAAACGACGTTGCATACGATGCGATTATATTTGAGTTAGCTAATAATAAATGTGATATTGCAATAGCAGCGATGTCTTCTACTGAGGAAAAAGCTAAATCCACAGATTTTACAGACTCATATTTTAGTGCAAATCAAGTAATAATTACAAATAAAACAAATAAAAACGATGTAGCATCTTTAGACGAATTACCATCCAAAAAAATCGGAGTCATGCTGGGCACTACAGGGCATAATTTTTGTGTAGAAAAAGAATATAATGGTCTTACTATTTACAATAAACTTTCCGATGCTATTACTGATCTTATTGATTCCAATAATATAGATGCAATTGTTTCAGATCAGCATCCGGCTGAGAAATATGTCAAAAAATATCCAGATAAACTAGAAATTTTAAGTTCTCCGTTATTTACAGAAGATTACAGAATAGCAGTGCCTAAGAATAATCCGGAGCTTTGTAATAAATTAAACGAAATTATAGGAGAATTAAAATCAGAAAATAAAATACAATTATTGTTAGATAAATATACTGGTAATAATAGCCAAAAAACCAACGGAATATTAGATGAATTATACGATAATTTAATATATAAAGAAAGATACAAACTAATTTTAAATGGCCTATTAGCAACATGTCAGATATCGATATTTTCTGTAATACTAGGGTTATTTCTCGGGATATTAACAGCAGTTTTAATTATTACCGAGAGCAAGAAATTTAAAAATCTCGTGCCCAAATTCAAGCCTCTAAGATTTATGTTATATTTATTAAGAATTATTGCAAAAATTTATGTAAATTTAACAAAAGGAACACCTATTGTATGTCAACTTTTTATAATGTATTATATAATTTTAAACCCTATAGGCATAAATAAAATATGGTCCGCCATATTTGTATTTGGAATTAACTCAGGAGCCTATGTCTCTGGTATTATTAGATCTGGATTTTTTGCTCTTGATCACGGGCAAATTGAAGCAGCTTATGCTCTAGGCTTAAATAACAGACTAACTTTTTGGCACGTAATGATCCCACAGATGTTCAAACATGCATTGGCTGGAATTTTTAATGAATTAATTCAACTATTCAAAGAAACCGCTATAGCAGGGCTATTAGGTGTAGTAGATTTATCTCGTGCCGGAGAAATAATTCGAAGTCAAACATTGACTCCGTTGGTGCCGCTATTAAGCGTAGCTATTATTTATTTTATTATTTCTTGTATTTTATCTTATATTATGAAAAAGATAGAATTAAAATTGCGCAAAAGTGAGGAGTGAATTTAATATGACCAATATGGTGGAAAAAATTATGACAATTCAAAATTTAAGTTTTAGTAAAAACAAACAAATACTTACTGATATAAACCTAGAAATTTATGAAAATCAACGAATTTGTATAATAGGGCCGTCTGGAGCAGGAAAAAGTACATTTTTAAGATGTTTAAATTTACTTGAACGACCTACATCTGGAGATATTTTGTTTGAAAATATGTCTATATTGAATTCCAATAATATTAATATATTACGAACTAAAATCGGGATGGTATTTCAGCATTTTAATTTGTTTTCTCATTTAACTATCAAGCAAAATATAACTATAGCATTAAAAAAAGTCAAAAAAATCGACACCAAATCAGCTGATCAAATTGCTATTAATCTTTTAAACCGCGTAGAACTTTTAGAAAAAGAAAACGAATATCCTAGCAACCTTTCTGGAGGTGAAAAGCAACGCGTTGCTATAATTCGCACTATTGCCATGGCGCCCCGGCTGTTACTTGTTGATGAGCCTACTTCGGCACTTGATACCAAAATGGTTAAAGAAATTTCAAATATATTCATGAATTTTCTAGAAAAAAATATGTCAATAATTTGCATTTCTCATGACATGAATTTTGTGCGCATGTTTGCAAATAGAATTATTATCATGCAAAATGGGCAAATTATTAAAGATCGTCTTAAAAAAGATGAAAATTTTTATGAATTATTAACAAGTAATTTCCAATAATATTTTAGATCGGTTGTGATTAATATTGACTTTGAGAAATTTATATCAAGAACAATTAGATGTACTTTTAAATGACCTAGATGCAATGGGATTTAAAGTTAGTAATATTATGCAAAAAACTATTGTATCATTAAGAAATTTAGACTTTGAACTTGCACATAAAATATCATCTTCTGATTATGAAATAGACAAAATTGATCACGATATAGAAAACAAATGCATTAGGCTATTATCTTTACAACATCCTGTAGCATCTGATCTCAGAAAAATTACAGGATATTTAAAAATAATTACTGACATCGAAAGAATTTCAGATCAATGCGCTGATATTTGTGAAATTATCTGGTTAAAAAACCTAAATTCAGATACAAAATATTTAGATTTAATTATTTCCATGTTAACAAAAGTTTACGATATGTTTAAAAGAATATTAAAAATAGTAAAATTATATAATCTAGAAGAATGCAAAGACATTTGTGAATTTGATAACGAAGTAGACAGTGATTTCACGAATATAATTTCAAATATTTGTTCTTTTATCTCTATACACAGCGATAAAACCGAATTTACTAAATCTGAATATATCCAAAGCAATACAAAAATTTCATCAAAAGTCAAGGCCTCAGTAGATTTATTATTTATAGCTAAATATATTGAAAGAATTGGTGACCATTGCACTAATATTGCAGAATGGGTAATATATATTCACACAGGAGTACATCTTAATTTAAATTAAACTGATTTTTTGAAGACAGATTTTATGTTTTTTTCAGGAATTGTTATTTCCTGCAAATTCCCATCAACATCGGTAGTTATTTCAATGCTCATAGTATTGATAGTACTTTTTAGTTTATTATTATCCTTATTTTTTGAAATAATTTCGAATTTTTGTGTATCATGCATATCATTAAAAATTCGAACAAGTGTATTCCAATGTGAATCTGGGCAAAAACCACTAATATTATTAGTAATTCCGTTAGTTTCAATACTTTGCATACCACTAGCATCCCATTTCATAACGACAGTATTCCCCTCATGAATTTTCAAATCTATATTAGTATTTTTTTCATTATCATGAGATACATTAAAATCATATTCTTTCTCACCCACAATTGCCATACCCTTGGAATTAAAATTAGTATTCAAAACAGGCACAACATTCTGCTTATTAAATATATTACAACCAGAAATAAAAATCAATAGAAAGGCAGAAACAATAACCAATGTTTTTTTCAAAACAAACACTCCTGAAACAAGTATTTGTTAATATATATGAACCAAAATACAAATGTATTCACATCCGGAATATTTTAAATTTTAAATCTTTGTTCATTATTAATAAATTTGTCAATATTTCCACAAGAATTATAGCTATCATAAACTAATTTATCATGTGAATTTAAATCAGGATTAAATCTAAACAAATTCCAGTACCCATATTTAACAGCATTTATAGCCTGTTCACATGCATTAGACATACCGTTTTTAATTCCATGCCCTACACAGGAAGCATATGCTATAATAAGCGACGGCCCATTATACGCCTCGGCTTCAACGAAAGCATTCACACATTGCTGCGGATTAGCCGCAATATTAACCTGCGCCACATACACTTTTTGATATAACATAATCATATCGGCCAATTTTTTCTTACTAGTTTTTTTACCACCGAGCGCAAATTTTATATTAGTATTACATGACGTAGCCTTCGAGCATTGACCACCAGTATTCGAATACATCTCAGTATCAAACACAAGGATATTCACATTTTCGCCAGAAGCAATCACATGATCTAAGCCCGCAAAACCGATATCATATGCCCAACCGTCCCCGCCGAAAATCCAAACAGATTTTTTAGACAAATACTCACTATATTTCAGAATTTCTGTACAAATACTCAATTCCGAGCTTTCTGGGATTTTAATAATATATTTTTTCAAAATATTAATCAAACCAGATGAAAACTCAAAATTTTTTTCTCCATTATCAAAAGAATCCACATAATTCTGGCATATTATTTTCAAATTTTTATTCTTCGTTATGTTTAATATATTTTTAACAAAATTCAACAATTTATTACGCATATTTTTGTGCGATAATGCCATACCAAAACCAAATTCAGCGTTATTTTCGAACAAAGAACTATGCCAAGCAGGACTAAAACCATGAGTTCCGCGTTTATATGGTATAGAAAAAACGGATCCACCCCAAATCGAACTACATCCAGTGGCGTTAGCGATACACAATCGCATACCAAACAATTGTGTCACGAGCCTAGCATATGCAGGTTGGCCACATCCTGGACACGCATCCCCAAATTGTAATAAAAATTCTTTAAATTGAACTCCTCGAACAGTACTAGGTTTAAATTTTTCAAAAATTTTATCTTTTTTGGATAATTTATCTAAAAAAATATAAATATCATGATTTTTTTTATTAAATTTTTCTGATACCTGCATAATCAAAGCATTATTTCTGAATTTACCAGGGCACACTTTTGCACATATTCCGCATCCGGTACATTGATTATAATTAATAATAATCGCAAAATTCAAATCATCAAAACCCGAAAAATTTATGCATTTTATACCGAAATTTTCGTACAATTCAACAGATTCAGTATATGTTAACGCAATACTTTTTATTACTCCATGAGGACACAAAAGTGAACAAATACCACATTGTATACAATTTTCCGGACCCCAGAATGGCATTTTTGTGCATTTTTTTTTATATAACAAACATGCAGTATTATTTGGAACAGTTCCATCAGAAAATTCTAAAAAGCTCGATACTGGCAATGTATCTCCCTTGTTAGAATTGACTAAATTAACTATTTTTTCAAATCCAAAACTGTGAATATTATCTATTTTTTTATTCAAACTCAAACTCAAACTCAAATTTATTTTTGTTATCAAATTACATTTCTCTAAACTAAAATCAACGGCTTTTATATTATTATTTACTAAAATTTCACCTTTATGACTGTAATTTTTAGCTATATTTATTTTGATTAAACTAATAAAATCTATTTTTTTTATTAGTAAATTAGAGTAATCTGAAATTATTTTGAAGAAAGCAGTTTCCATCGAAGTATTTATTTTACCATTTAAATTAAATTTTTCAGCTATACTATCGGAATCTAATATAAAAAAATTTATGTCATTTTTTAATATAAAATCAATTAATTTGCTGTTAATTTTGTTTATATTTTCCGCAGAAGAATTCAACAAAAAGACAGATCCAGGTTTTAAAATTTCAGTATAATCATAAATATTAACAAATTCAAAGTGTTGACAGACCAAAATATCAGTTTGTTTAACATAATATTCAGATTTTATTAAATTTTCGTTAAATCTCACATGCGAAACAGTAAGACCACCTGCTTTTTTCGAATCATACTTGAAATATCCCTGAACATTGAATTTAGTATTTTCAGCTATAATTTTTATAATATTTTTAGCAGAACTAATTGATCCATCCGAACCTAAGCCCCAAATTTGAATCTCAAAATGATTATTAATTTTATCAAAATCAACATTTTTTCTTATTGGTTCCAGCGATAAATTAGTGATATCGTCTAAAATACCGATGGTAAACTGCTTTTTAGGATTATCAGAATTCATGTTTTCAAAAACAGCCAAAATATCCTGATAGCTTGTATCTTTTGAAGCAATTCCGTATCTACCAGCAAAAAAAATTATATTTTTAATATTTTTTTGATTAAAACTAGCTATTATATCTAAATAAAGAGGTTCTCCAACCGAACCGGATTCTTTAGTTCGATCTAAAATTGAAATTTTGCTAACGGTCTTAGGCAGAACAGAAATTAAACTTTCTATTGAAAATGGCCTGTAAACATGAACAATAATTAAACCTACTCTTTGGTTTTTTTTATTTAAATAATCAACAACTTCCTGAATAGTTTGACATACCGAACCCATAGCTATTATTATTTTTTCTGCATATGTATGACCGTAATAATTAAATGGCATATAATTAGTGCCAATTTTTTTGTTTATTTTTAACATAAAACTATTGATTGTATTTATAATTGTGTCATACTTGTAATTTTTCGATTCCATAACTTGAAAAAAAATATCATCATTCTGATTAGTACCCCTAATTATATCTCGACTAGGATTCACAGAACTAGATTTAAACCTATCTAAATTTAGGAAAAATTCAGAATCTAATATTTCTTCAAAATCGCAATAACTCCAAGTTTTCACATTTCTCAATTCATGTGAAGTCCTAAATCCATCAAAAAAGAAAATAAACGGCATTGAACATGTAACAGCACTTAAATGCACAACAAGAGAAAGATCCATAATTTCTTGGACACTTGAAGCACAGATCATACATACGCCTGTTTGCCTACAAGCATATATATCAGAATGATCTCCAAAAATCGAAAGCGCATGAGTAGCTATGCTACGAGTGGAAACATAAATAACCGCCGGTAAACACTCACCCGCAAGCCTGTACAAAACAGGAATAAATAATAATAACCCCTGTGAACATGTAAAACTCGTCGCCAACGAGCCACTGGTTAGCGCCCCGTGAATTATGCCTGCAACGCCAATTTCTGAATTAGCTTCAACAAAAATTATATTGCTTTTGAATATATTTTGTTTATTTTGATACACGAACTTATCTAATTTTTCGGACATTTCTGTCGAGGGCGTAATAGGATAAACCGCTGCAACCTCGGTAAAAGCAGCCGCAACCCATGCAGCCGCCTCATTACCATCTAATATTTCAATTTTGCGAGTATCTTTAGATTTATATTCAGACGCCACAAATATTGAAACCTCATTTCACGTGCATTTTTTTGTATAATTTTAACAAAAAATACATAAATATATATTTATTTTACTTCAATTTGTGCCTCTAATTCCTCAAAACTCTTTTTCATTTCCTCAGCAGCCTCTTTGCTTATTTTTTCTTTGAGAACTTTTGGAGCCTCATCAACTAGTTCTTTAGCCTCTTTAAGATTAAGTCCAGTCAAGTCTTTAACGAGCTTAATAACTTTAATTTTATTAGGCCCTGCATTTTTCAAAATCACATCGAACTCAGTTTTTTCGACTTCAGCGCCGCCAGCAGTATTATCGCCACCTGAAGTAGCCACAGCTATCGGGGCAGCCGCAGAGACTCCAAATTCTTCCTCAAGAGCTTTCACCAATTGACTAAGTTCTAATACTGTAAGTTCTTTAACATTTTCCATTAATTTTGTAACTTTTTCAGACATATCAAATCCTCCAAATATAAACTAAAATTTTATTGTGATTTCTTCTGGGAAATTTCATTAATCACAATAGCAAACGACCGTATAATCCCGTTTAAAACCATAACCAGACTCACAATAGGAGTGTTCAGGCCTCTAAGCACTTGCGCCACTAACTCTTCTTTTTCCGGCAATTTAGCTAACGCGAGGACCTCGTTTAAATCAATCGCATTACCTTCGACGAATCCAGCTTTAATTTTATAATAATCATTTTTCTTAGCAAAATCGCAAACAATTCTAGCGACAGAAGAATAACTATCTTTGCTCAAAGCTATAGCAGTAGACCCTTTTAAAACATAATCTAGACCTGAAATCCCCGAAATATCAAACGCACGCTTTAACAGAGTATTTTTAACCACTTTATAAATTATATTACTCTCACGCATCTGTTTTCGCAAAACAGTGTCGCTGTCTACATTTATACCTTTATAGCTCACTAAAACTCCTACTATTGATTGTTTAAATTCACTAGATATTTCAACAACTTTAGCCTTTTTTTTAGCTAAATTTTTAATACTTGGCAAAACTTATCACCTTGCTTTCTACTTTAGAATAATAATTTAAACGATATTTTCTGTTCCAAACTCAAATTTTAAACTTAACTAAAAATTAAATTTCCTAAATAGGCAATTATTTTAAATAATTTTTAAATAATTTTTAATAAGATACTAAAAATACATACCTATTGTCTCTGGAACAGTCAGAGTGTAGAATAACACAATAGAATTTAAATGTCAATTTAAAATTATTTTAAAAGTAAATAAATAACGTATTTTTTATATAACTTATTTATTTCGGTATGCAAAAAATGTTTACGCAAGTTATATAAATATGTCGTTTTATCCCTCTTTTTTGTTTTTTTGAGATTCCCATTTTTTTGTCATGAATAAGTGATTATTAGGACAGCAGATTTTTTATCTGAAAAAGATGCAGAATTAATATTTTAGGCTGATTCTAAAAATTCACATATATTTTTTAGGACATATCGAATAGCATGCAATCTTGCCAGAGTTCTTCGATAGCGAAGCTCTTTATTTGATAAATGCTTATAGGTTTCCGTGTTTATTCTCATAGAACATCTCGGCTTGAAAATATGAACATCTTAGATTCGAAAGAAGTTTGATGTCATGGTTTGTAAATGCCTATATTTAGAATGTTTACCGAAATTACATCATAAATTAAAATAAAATAAATTAAAAAATATTAATATTTAGGAGTGAATTTGAAATAAAAAAAATAAAAATATTTTTATTATTATTTTTAGTTAATATCAATAATTTAAAAGCAGTTTCATTAGGAGTTTCAGCTAAATCTGCTATAGTTATTTGCGCAGACTCAGGAGACATAATTTGGCAGAAACAATCGGAAATACCATTAGCAATGGCGAGTACAACTAAAATAATGACCTCTATTTTAGCGCTTGAAGAAGCAGAAGTAAATCAAAATAAAAAAAACATGGAAATTACATACGACATGATAAATGTTGAAGGCTCTAGTATGGGATTAGAAGTCGGAGACATCGTAAGTTTAGAAGATTTAGTTTATGGTATGTTATTGCCATCGGGTAACGATGCTGCAAATGCTGCGGCAATGCTAGTATCTGGTTCTAAAGAAAATTTTATTAAATTAATGAATTCTCGTGCTAAACAAATCGGCATGAAAAATACACATTTTACGACGCCGTCTGGCTTGGATTATGGGGATCATCATAGTACAGCTCGCGATATGGCAATATTAGGGGCATATTGTATGGAGAATGAAAAATTTGCTTCTATAACTTCAAAATTGACCAAAGTAATTCGGCTTGAAAATAATAAAAAATTATTCTTAAAAAATCACAATAAATTACTGGATTTATATAAATATTGTATAGGCATTAAGACAGGTTTCACAAAAAAAGCAGGAAGATGTTTAGTTTCTTGTGCACTCAAAGATAATATAAAATTAGTTGCTGTTACGTTAAATGCCTCTGATGACTGGAATGATCATATCGAACTTTACAATTATGGCTTTAAAAACACTATAAGTAAAACTTTCGATGATCGAGAATTTGAGACTACTTTAAAAGTTATCAATGGAGAATCTTCAGAAGCAAATATAATAAGCGCCACATGGTTTTCAAGGACATTCAAATCTGATATTTTAGATTCAGATATTCAACGTGAAATTGTGATCCCAGAACATATAGAAGCTCCGGTTCACCAAGGCCAAATAGTAGGCAAAATAGTATATAAACATGATGGAATTATAATAGGTGAAAATATTTTAACATGCAAATCTGAAATTCCTACCAAAAAAATATACAACATATTCATAAAAATAATAAATTTTTTCAAAAAACTATTCAAAATAAATAAAAATTAAATTAATAATCGGAATTGTGAAATTAAAGAACAAAAAAATTGCTTTGTATAAGTCAAATCCAAAAATTAAACATCCTCATAAATATCGAGAAACTGCTTTTTCTTTGTATGATTTTTTATAAACACGTTATTGGTTACTCTCAAATTAAATAAAAAACCTTTACTTATTTTCTTTTTTTTGTAAAATTATACAAATTTTAAAAAGAGAGGTAGTTGATCATGAAAATTAAAAAAATTATATTAACTTTGTTATTTTTATTAAGTTTTATGATTTGTTTTTGTTTTTCAATTAGCTCAAAAAGAGTTTTCCAAAAAATGGACATACAGGCCTTTTGTTGTGCGGATGATAATAATTTACTTGAGACTCAGGTTGCAATTTTTTCAATGCTTGAAAATTCCGAAGAAAGATTTAATATAAATATTGTGTGTTTTAAAAGCAATCCAATAACCCAAGAAAATATTTTAAAAACAAAAAAGCTAGAAAAAAAATTTAAAAATCTTAAATTAAATTTTGTTTCTTTTGATGAGTCTAAATTAAAAAAAATTAACACAGAACCCTGGCATAAATCTATATTAGTTAAACTTTATTGCGCAGAAATTTTTCCAGATTTAGAAAAGATTTTTTGGTTTGATGATGATGTTTTGTTTTTACAAAATATTAACGAACTTTGGAAAAAAAATTTAGATAATAAATATTTGGCGACTGTGGATTTATCGGAAATGGCAAATAAATATGCAGTGTCTAAGCCTAAATGTGATTATTGGCTAACTGCCGGAATAGGATTATATAATCTTAAAGAAATAAGAAAAGATAAATTACAGGAAAAATTTTTAAAAAAAGCTTTGGAATTTAATGTAAAAAAAGATGATTTGTATGCTCGCAAACAACTTGCTGGTGGGGTAGAAGAATATGCTTTAACTCAAAGCATAGTTAAAAATAAAGCGCTTTTACTTCCATATAAATATTGTATATTTGTAAACTTAGACAACGAAGGGAAATTGCATTACAAAAATGAAAAACATTCAATTGATAATTGTGTAAGCCTACACTTTTCAGGTCCTCATAAACCTTGGAAAACTAAAAAAGGCATTCGAAAAAGTTTTTATGATATTTGGCAGAATTATTATAATATGACTAAACAGATAGTGTCTACACAAAATTTGACATTCTTAAATCAATGAAATAAACTTAAAAACTATAGACCTCCTCGGAAATTAATTTTCAAAATTAATTAATCCGCACAACAAAGACATTCTTAATTTAAACCGAGTACGTCGATTACGGTATTTGTTTGCTACTATTTTAAAAACTTTAATTTTTGCATTTATGTTTTCAATTATGATTCGTTCTTTTGAAATACGCCGATTTTCAGATTTTTCTTCGGCAGTGAGTGTGCCTTTTCTTGGTTTTTTCTTTGGAGTTTCGCTGTTTTTGTGTAATCTCAAAATTCCCTGATAACCGCTGTCTCCTTGGACTTTTTTATCATTTGAAATCGCATATCCTATACTTTCCTCATAAAGTTTAAAGTCGTGAGTTTTTCCTTCAGCATGGGCAATACAGATAATATCTTTTGTTTGTCGATTTACAATTAGTTGCGTTTTTATGGTATGCCTTTTTTTCTTTCCTGAATACCACTGACGCTGTTTTTTTTAGGGCGTTCGACCGGACTTTCCATAACATCAACAACCACAATTTCTATCTCGTTATTTTCAAGTAATGCTTTTTTGCCGGGTAAACTGAATTTTCTGCTTTTAATCAGTGTATCTTCGACCCAAACGATTGTGTCGTGCGTTGTTGCTTCGCCAACCTCAAACTCAAATGCCAATTCTTTTTGTGTCACATACTGTCGCCAGTACTTCAAAGCCATAAATAATTGATCTTGAAGTGTTAATTTTGTGTGCCTGCCTCGACGTTT
Organism: Candidatus Improbicoccus devescovinae; assembly: GCA_036245095.1. GTDB lineage: Bacteria > Bacillota > Clostridia > Oscillospirales > Acutalibacteraceae > Improbicoccus > Improbicoccus devescovinae. The sequence goes on along the minus strand of BSWA01000003.1, from coordinate 7,179 downwards.
GTGCTTTTCAGCGTAAGCTATTTGAAGCTGAGCAATCATCGCACTGTAAGTTTCTTTTTTTACACCTATTAATTGCTTAAAATCTGCATCTTGTAATCTCATAGCTTTTTCATATCTTGTCAATTTTCATCACCGATATTATTAAATCATATTTAGACATAAAAACCCAATTTCCGAAGAGGGCTAATATATAAATAAAAATATTTAGAATTTGTAAAGAGGTATATCAAAACAAAGGAAAACGGGGACTTTTGTGTGTCAAACTAATATCAGGTTTATTTAATTTTAGTGCAAAATTTCGTTAAAAGACAGGTCTTTTTAAAGAAACCCATTTAACACCGGCCTTTTCAACACCTTAACACCGGCCTTTTCAACACCTTTAAGCCAAATGTTTGGCTTGTTTAAACGAAGATGTAAGTATACTGTAACATCATAACCTTTAAGTTCATCTTTCAATGCTTTTAAAGCAGCAGCGACAGTTTCATCTGGATTATTAAATACGCCGTGACCGATCATGGTGACGTGCAGATTAATGTTTTTACCCGTTTCAGCCGATCGAATTGCAGCTGCTTGCGCTAACGCTTTGTATTGTGTTTCAATAAGCATCACACAGCATTTTTTTCTGAGTTCCGTTAATTTGTCTTTCTTATCCCAAATGCTTTTTGATTTTCTTTGAAATGAAGGGGCCGCAGTAAATACCTGAAGTTGTATTTTACTTGTGCCTTCACATTTGACCCATTGAGATAAAAATTTCATATCCTTTAAGTTATTTTCTAAGAACGATGTGAAAATTCCCATATCTTTAACATTTGTGATTTCCGACATTTCTAAATATCCGCCTTTATATAGGTTCGGATATTTCTCGGTTATAGGTTTATTGTCAACTCTGCATTCTTTTAATAAATCTTTTATTGAATCTATAAGCTTGCCATGTAAATCTGCTGCTTCTCTGTGTTTGGTAGCAGCAACTGATTGAAGCGCACACATGGGTCCTTGTGTGTTGTCATAAGGCCAGTCTTTTACTGAACTTGGGTCGTTACATACAGATTCAAGAGCATTAAATTGACTTGCTAAATTTACAACGTCACCTTCATCATATACTGCTTGTTCATGAAGTTTTAAAGCATCAAGATTTGGACATAAAATAAACTTAACATCTTTATCAGATTTAGTAACAGCCTTGTCCTTAGCGTTTTGAATATCTTTCATACTTAAAATTTTGTATTGGCAAATCACCTTCTTTTACGCCTTTATCTAGAACTTTTTCTACAGCAGTTGGCATTTCTCCTTCATAACGATAAGAACTCACCTTTTTTGTCAATTCCAAATGATTAGGGTTTCTTTTAGCCAATTCATTCGTTAAATTAAATGCTTCTTCTTGAATTTTTGAAATTTTCGCTTCTTTTAAAAAAATCGAAAAAGCAGATTGTTCGGATTTTTGAGAAATATTACTAGAAGATTGTTCGGATTTTTGAGAAATATTACTAGAAGATTGTTCGGATATTTGAGAAATACTACTAATGGATGTATTTGGATTTGCGACGCCTATGTCTGCGGCTTTTATTGAAGTATTACCTATCAATGCTGCAATCCCTAAAGCTCCCGCTACGATTTGTTCTTTTATCCCAGCACCGGATACTCCATCGAGTTGTTTTTCTGTTAAATTTTGAAAATTCGACTTTTTCTCCATAATTATTTACCTTCCTTTTGTTTGTATTATATCACATCCATTTGTTTTTATTATACCACATCCATGAAAATTGGAGACTTCAAAAATTAATCTTAGTTTTCGAAAATTCTGCTAGATAGTGTCTACACAAGAATCCTCAACCACTGTAAAATTGAAGCAATCGTGACCGCACCTCGAAAAGAAGAAGTCGTTTTTGCATAGCGCGAGGCTACACCACGAAGTCGTTTTAGTTTTAAAAAAGCGTTTTCAACCAAATGGCGTAACTTGTACAAGTATTTATCATATTCTCGTTGAATCTTCCGATTCTTTTTTGGTGGGATAATTACATTCATACCACATTTTTTTTGCAAACTCAACAATTTCATTGCTATCATAGCCTCTGTCGGCAAGTAAATTCTCAGCTTTTATCCCTTTAATGAGAGGGATAGCCATTTTGCAATCAGCTTTGGTACCTTCTGTGATAGTAGTTTTGATCGGCATACCATGCGCATCCACAGCCAGGTGAATTTTGGAATTGAGCCCCCTTTTGTGCGCTCCATGTCTTGGTTTCCACCCTTTGCTCCTGCTGCATGTGGATGAATTTTGACATGAGACGCATCTATCATTAGCCATTCAAAATCTGGGTCATCTATCAATTCAGCAAGAATCGAATCCCAAATTCCACGATCACACCATCGTTTATACCTTCGATGAACAGCGTTAAACTTGCCATATTGCGGTGGCAAATCACGCCATGGTGCGCCTGTTCGAGTTATCCAAAACAGGCATTCACAAAAGTTTGATTATCTTTTGCGTTGCTTCCCCCAAGTTCCGATTAATTTCTTGATTATCGGTTCTATTTTAAGCCATTGTTTGTTTTTAAATCATGTCTGTTTTGTAAATTATTCATAGTTTTTAAGTTTATTTCATTGATTTAAGAATGTCAAATTTTGTGTAGACACTATCTAAGAAACAAAATAAATTTGCTTCCTGTAAAACAAAGAAGAAGAATTATTTTGAAATTCTTTGAAAATATGACTTTTAAGGAGATTTCTATGGCTGAAAATATTTCATTTTATTCTGCAAAAGAAAACATTGACGATGCTTTTAAAAATTTAATGTTGAGAGACCCCCCATTTTGCAATTTTTAGCGCCTAGATAGTGTCTACACAAAATTTGACATTCTTAAATCAATGAAATAAACTTAAAAACTATGAATAATTTACAAAACAGACATGATTTAAAAAACAAACAATGGCTTAAAATAATAGAACCGATAATCAAGAAATTAATCGGAACTTGGGGAGGAAGCAACGCAAAAGATAATCAAACTTTTGTGAATGCCTGTTTTTGGATAACTCGAACAGGCGCACCATGTCGTGATTTGCCACCGCAATATGGCAAGTTTAACGCTGTTCATCGAAGGTATAAACGATGGTGTGATCGTGGAATTTGGGATCTCGATTCTTGCTGAATTGATAGATGACCCAGATTTTGAATGGCTAATGATAGATGCGTCTCATGTCAAAATTCATCCACATGCAGCAGGAGCAAAGGGTGGAAACCAAGACATGGAGCGCACAAAAGGGGGCTCAATTCCAAAATTCACCTGGCTGTGGATGCGCATGGTATGCCGATCAAAACTACTATCACAGAAGGTACCAAAGCTGATTGCAAAATGGCTATCCCTCTCATTAAAGGGATAAAAGCTGAGAATTTACTTGCCGACAGAGGCTATGATAGCAATGAAATTGTTGAGTTTGCAAAAAAAATGTGGTATGAATGTAATTATCCCACCAAAAAAGAATCGGAAGATTCAACGAGAATATGATAAATACTTGTACAAGTTACGCCATTTGGTTGAAAACGCTTTTTTAAAACTAAAACGACTTCGTGGTGTAGCCTCGCGCTATGCAAAAACGACTTCTTCTTTTCGAGGTGCGGTCACGATTGCTTCAATTTTACAGTGGTTGAGGATTCTTGTGTAGACACTATCTAGATTTATTAAACGTTTTAAAATTTTATCTGAACGATACCGAAATCGTAGAAAACGTTTTGGTCTTAGATGTAATTTGATCTCCGGAGTTTTTAATTTTGATCTGATTGTTTAGTTGGGAAAGAAGTCTATTGATAAAACCTATACCGGTCTAATGCCGGTATATAAAGCTTCTCCCAAATATAAACGCGATCCCCACGAGCAGATTAGATTCGTTAGCTAGCGCAGTAGAACGTAGTAAATCTAGATGAGATAAAAAATTAGAAATTGATTTTTAAATTTAATTAGCATATAATTAAGTTATAAATTTATATTAATAATTTACAAAAAGGGAGGAATTTAAGTTTGGAAACCCAAAATAGGGATTCATTAATTACGCTTGACGAAAACATCCTAGACCCAAAACTCGACCCAATATTTAAAGCGCTTTTTACATCAGAAACTTACGAATCAAAAGAAGCACTGAAAGATTTCTTAAGTGCATTTACAGATCAAAAAGTAATTGAAGCGACACTGCTTCCAAATGAACCATCAATAACACAAAGAGAAGAAAAACAAATAAGATTTGATTTTAGCTGCAAATTTAACAGCGGGGAAAGGGATACTGTCGAGATGGCGCTAAAACACAGACCCGACGAACTTACACGAAGTGAATATTATGTTTCCAAGCTTTTCATCTCGCAAGAAAGTAAAGGCGAAGACGATTACGACAAATTGATGTCCGCATATCAAATCACGCTGCTAGCGGAAGGAAAATTTTTCGATGATAATAAAACAGTTCATAATTTTGAGTATTATGATAAAGAAAATAATATATCTTTAGATGGTAAAACTCGTATAATTACGTTTGAGATGAGCAAGCTTGACAAAAAACCATTCCAGACAATCAAAAAGATAACTGGGGAGCATTTCTAAAATGGGCAAACGACAAAACCAAACTCGAAGACATAAATAAGATCATAGAATCCGAAGGAGGAATAGCCATGGCAGCGGAGGCACTACGGGGCATAAGTCTTAATGAAATAATGCAGATTCGGGCAATAGAAGCAGAAAAAAAAGTCAAAGACTATCAAAGCGATATGGCCAGAAGTAAAAGGGAAGGCATACAAATAGGCGAAGCGAGAGGCGAAGCAAGAGGCAGACAGGAAGGCGAATCTAACAAAGCGATTGAAATGGCTATAAAATCGCTTGAAGAGGGGTTAGAACCTAGTTTAATTTCAAGATTAACTAATTTGTCTGTCGAGCAAATAAACGCATTAAACGTGTAATAGTTAAATTAAAACAAATTAAACATATAAACAAATATCACATCGTTTTAAAGCGGTGTGATTTTTATTGAGGAGAATTTTTAAATGGATGAAATAGTTTATAAAAAAGATGGGAATGCAATTTATTGTGGCGACAATTTAGAAATAATGAGAAAATATATTCCGGATAATTCTATAGATTTATGCTATATAGACCCGCCGTTTTGTTCTATGAAAGATTACAAAATGGGTAACGATGTCGCTTTTACTGACAAATGGGAATGGAATTCAAAAGCTTAGGAAGCATATGAAGAAATTATAGAAAATAAAAATTCAGTTTATATACAGCAAACAGTTGATTTAATTAAATTTTTAGCGAAATTTGAGGTCTGATAAATGTATAAGAGTAAAATGCTAGCCTACATCGTCTATATGGCTCAAAGAATTCAAGAGATTTGGCGGGTTTTAAAAGATGATGGGAGCTTTTATCTTCACTGTGATCCTACGATGAGCCACTATTTAAAACTATTTTTTGATTCGGTTTTTATGGCCGGCGAAGGAAGTTTTAGGAATGAAATAATATTTTGAATTTTTTTGAAGATATGACTTTTAAACAAATTGCTGAAATTGAAAAATGCAATGTAAGCAGTATGAAAATAATAATCTTTGATTCATTAAAAAAGCTGAGAAATATTTATTGTTAAAATAAACATTTTATTTTTATAATTAATTTAAAAACTATGCAAAAAATAGATTTTTTTAAACACAAGTAAACTTTTTTACATTCACAAACCTAGATAGTGTCTACACAAAATTTGACATTCTTAAATCAATGAAATAAACTTAAAAACTATGAATAATTTACAAAACAGACATGATTTAAAAAACGAACAATGGCTTAAAATAGAACCGATAATCAAGAAATTAATCGGAACTTGGGGAGGAAGCAACGCAAAAGATAATCAAACTTTTGTGAATGCCTGTTTTTGGATAACTCGAACAGGCGCACCATGGCGTGATTTGCCACCGCAATATGGCAAGTTTAACGCTGTTCATCGAAGGTATAAACGATGGTGTGATCGTGGAATTTGGGATTCGATTCTTGCTGAATTGATAGATGACCCAGATTTTGAATGGCTAATGATAGATGCGTCTCATGTCAAAATTCATCCACATGCAGCAGGAGCAAAGGGTGGAAACCAAGACATGGAGCGCACAAAAGGGGGCTCAATTCCAAAATTCACCTGGCTGTGGATGCGCATGGTATGCCGATCAAAACTACTATCACAGAAGGTACCAAAGCTGATTGCAAAATGGCTATCCCTCTCATTAAAGGGATAAAAGCTGAGAATTTACTTGCCGACAGAGGCTATGATAGCAATGAAATTGTTGAGTTTGCAAAAAAATGTGGTATGAATGTAATTATCCCACCAAAAAAGAATCGGAAGATTCAACGAGAATATGATAAATACTTGTACAAGTTACGCCATTTGGTTGAAAACTCTTTTTTAAAACTAAAACGACTTCGTGGTGTAGCCTCGCGCCATGCAAAAACGACTTCTTCTTTTCGAGGTGCGGTCACGATTGCTTCAATTTTACAGTGGTTGAGAATTCTTGTGTAGACACTATCTAGATTTTTATAAAAAATATGTTATTATTTAAATATTAATTTAATTAAATTTAGATTTATTATAGGAGGAAGTTTAATTGTCAAAAGATACAAACATACAGGAATTAAAAAGCACAGAAGTTTTAGCCAAAAATGAAATTGGACAAGTCTATTTAAGAAACGATTTAGTTTTCAAAAGAGTTTTTGGGGACGAACGCAACGGGAATATACTTAGGAATTTTTTGAAAGCATCAATTGATTTAAAAGACAATGATTTAACAAAAATTGAAATTATTGATCCATCTACTAAGATTAATACAATCGACGACAAAACAGGTATTTTAGATATCAAATGTACTACAAGTACAGGTAAAATAATAGGAATTGAAATACAGGTTGAAAATGATAAAAGCATGAAAAAACGATTAATTTTTAGAAATGCAAAGAATTTAGCAGACCAATTAAAAAGGGGCGAAAACTATTCAAAAATCAAAAAAGTAATCACAATGGCAATATCAATCAATCATACTATAATAAAAGAAGGTAACTATTACAAGTATTGTTTTAAATTTAATGATAGTGAAAAAAATATTAATTTATCAGATATTTCACAGATAAATATATTTGAAGCTAAAAATTTACCAAAGGAATACGAAGA
>BSWA01000002.1:0-327026 GCA_036245095.1 Candidatus Improbicoccus devescovinae | reverse complement strand
TTGGTGAAATATTTACTGAAATTCCACTGATGTCGCCGAATATCACGGCTTTGTTTCCCTCGTCGGATTCAGGCATCGAATCAGTCGTGTAAAGATCGCTCCCGAGAAGCGTATAACCCCAACGTGCAGAAACATCATGATTCAAAAGATACTGCCCGCTTCCGTCTTTAAGTTTTCTAATCGCAGCTCTTGTTGCACGATTCATTATAAAAATACCTTTTTTGCTGTATTTGTCCGGAATAGATTCCTGCAAATCGATTAAATCATCGACTTTAATTTGACCTGCGGTACTTGTGCTTACAATATTTGTTGCACCTGTAAGAATTCCTTGGCAATGCCCTTCTGCTCCTGTTCCATTTATGAGCTCGTTTTCAATAAATTCGCTAAATTTTATACTCATGTCATTTGTTACGTAGCTCATAAGTTTCCCATTTGAAAACGTATTATTTGAAAGAATCATTTTTGATATTCTTGTACGTGCTCCGACCATATATTCGTTTAACTCTATATTAGTAAATTTTGCCGAATGTGCGGTTATATTAGGAAACTCTGTTAAATATGAAACAGTTATATGATCTGTTGTTTCATCGTAATACGGTAAATTCAATTTGCCTTTGATATTGTAAACATCCGCCAGAGAATAAATCGGACAAACATCTTTAATAGCTGCAATAATATTGTTTGAAATCTCTTCCGGAACGATCGCCTGATTATTATCAAAGCTCATGTCTGCGCGTCTCTCGAGTCCTCCGCTTCTGATAAAGCTTGCGAATGCCCGTACTTCGATTTCTTTTTTTTCTTTTTTATTTAATTTTCTTTCTTCCATTGATGCCGCTGCCATTTTTGTTTCCTCCGATGACGTACCAGTTATAAGCCGGGATGGCTCTGTCGTCGATTATTGAAACTTCATAATATTAAAATCTTTAAAAATCGGATTTGTATTAGAAATTACGCTGATATTTTTGCAGGAAACATAATTTATGGATTTAATTTTGCCGCCATTTTTGTTGATGAAAGCATAAGCGTTGCCGTGAATTAAATAATCTCTGACCATTGCTCTCTTAAATTGAACGCCGTCAAGAGTATCTCCGGTTTCGTCGTTTAGCAAATCGGCTCTGTCGTCGTTAAAAACTTCGCGAGTGATTTTGCCTTTTTCAGTTTCTTCAAATTTATAGATCTTAACCGGAATTTGTGCCACGGCTTCACTTATTAAATTTACACTCGAAGATACGGCCGGAATATTCATTGCACGCGATTCCGTAATGTACCTGTTTGCAAGAGAATTAAAAAAGCTTCCGTCAATAGGAAGCATTTCTGTTCGATTTTCTCTTTTTAGATTTTGTTTTCGTTTAAAAAAATCCAAGAAGCCCAAATTTTTTCACCTCGTTTTTTAAAATTTTATAATCCAAAAATTTCTTTTATTAAACTTGATTTATTTTTTGCATAAAATTCCATTGCGTTTTGGAAACTTTTATCTTTGAAAAAATCGTTGTAAAGGCTGTTTTGATAAAATGATTTAAAGCAATAAGCTGTTCCGATTTTTTGCTGCAATTCACTTGGCTGAGGCTTTGTTTCATCATGAATTATGTGATTTAAATTATATTTATTTGGGATAAATCCCGGCAAATTTTCAATTCCGCAGCAAGTTAAACTGTCGCCCATTTTTCTTAGTCTGTTTTCGCCGGCATAAAATTTTAATCCCAAGCGATGAGATTCATCTCGAAGTTTAAGAAAATCTTCTTCCAACTTTTCTTTTGGATAGCAGAAATCCCCTGCGACTTTTACAAGTCCCGACTTTTTTTTGATAAATTTCATTCCTTCAAGAATTACGCCATATGCACCTGATTCTTTAAACTTCTTAAGATTTTTGAAAACATCCTCAAAAACTTCGCACATATAAGGCTGTATTCTGACAATTACTCGGTTAACTTTCCGGGAAACTTTTTGAATTATCTCCAGTCTTTGTTCAAAAGAAGGTGCTTCGGGTTCAATTTTGTCATATTTATCGCAAACAAGAGAAACTTGTACAACGCAATTGCATTTTGAAAGAAGTTCTAAATATTGATCATCTCCAAGATGCGCACCTTTTGTGCTGACGACAAACGGATACTGAGTCCCAACCAAAAAATTAAGGCAATTAAAAGAATTTCTGATTTTCTTTTCAATCGGCTGGAATGGATCGCTTAGACCGCCCCAATGAAGCGGGATTTTCCAATCGCACCAGTTTATATCTCCATTTCTCTCGAAATTTATAAATTTTTTAAGACTTTTAAGACTTTCATGTTTTTTTATCTTTTTGATATCAAAATTTCTTTGCGTAAAGCAATATTTGCAGCCGTGTGAACAGCCTCTATAAGTATCAAATCTGATAGGTAAATCGCATAAAATACACTGAGTCCCACAACTTGGCATGTCATTTCGCCTCCGCAAATTCAATTATTTTTTTAACAATCGGTTCTTTCCCGTTAGCTTTTATATAGCTCTTCAGTAATTCTTCACTTTCTTTCGGGAACACAAAACTAATCGCAAAATGATCTAAATCATTTACATTTTGAATTAAATCATTATTTTCTAAATCATCTAAGAATCAAGCCTTCTTTGCCTTCATCCGTAATTTTTTTAAGAATTTCATCTATTTTCTTTTGATCTGTCCCAGAATAAAGAATTGGTACAAGCTCAAGCGGTTTTAAAAGTTTTATTTTTTTCAAATCCGTAATTTTTTCTGAATATTTTTTAATGCTTTTGCCGTTTTCAAATTCAAAAATTGGCAGCATATCAAAAATTACAAATTTGATTTCAGATTTGTTTAGTTCATTTGAATTTATGATTCCTGTCCCAATTCGGAAATTCTCATTATCTGACAGATTATCTACGTTATTCCTGATAAGTTCGCCGTCAAAAACCATTTCATTACATTGTAAATTGTGCATTGTACATTTCTTAAGGCTTTCTAAAATATGTTCAAGCCCCAATATTTCTTTGCCTTGACGGCTGTAAATCTTGCCTTTGTAGTAAATCCCGCGAACACCATTCAATTTTTCGCTTAAGCTAAACCATTCGTTTTTTCTAAGAAATTTATTTTCAAATTTTTGAGCAAGCTGACAATTAAATTTCATAAATCAAACACACTCCTTGGCAATTTCTTCCATAGCCAAATCTTTCATGGCTTTCGATTTCTCACTGTGATTCATCAAAAAATTAAAAACTTCGCTATATTCAATTTCTCCGGCATACTCAATTTCTTCTTCTTCGTCGTCAGCCCACCTGGCTGCATACTGAGCGATCTTGCCGTCTTTTTCCCATATTTTGCCGTTAAAGTCTCTTTCTTTGACTACATAAACTATATTTGAATTATCCAGTTCCCTGTACACTTCACTTATAAATATATATTCAATTTCGTTGTTGACAAAATTTATACTCCATAAACTCAAACCTCTTAAAATTAAAATAGTATTATTTTCTTTCTCTATTTTAATTTTACCCGGTCTCTCTCAAAACCCAACACCCTCTTAAATTGCTTTAAATGCTCTTAAACGCATAATGAACCGAAAAACCCAAAATGCATAAGAAATCAAAAAAATCGTGCGGAAGGGGCCGCTGTTGGTAGTTTAGAGCATTTTAAAGCCCTACCCGGGCGAGTAGGGGGGATTATTTTTAAACAAAAGAATTCATAAAAACTGATTTTTTTTGTTCTTGTTCACTAACGATTTCTTCTAAGACCCAAACAGGTATCTCATTTTTATCTGCCATATGATGATGAAAGCTACAAAGTGTAATCAAATTACTTGGCTCAAATGCAAGCTGTATGCTATCTGAAATCCTGATAATATGATGAACTTCTATTTTTTCGCAATTATATTTTTCATCTCTCAGACATATTTGACATAAATAATTATCTCGTTTCCTGATTTTTTCACGAATTTTGCCCCACTTGTATGTGCTGCGCAAATAAGACTCTATTTTTAATTCTTTTTTTATGTGCTCTTTTGATATTTTTTTCGGACAAACAAAATTCTCATCATGGATCCGACCGCAATATTTACATGATTTTTCAATACATTTTCACTTCCTGTTTTTATTTTACACAACAAAAAACATCCGACAAAATTTATCGGATGCTTACAAAAAGCTAAATTTGAGAATATTTATAAAATTTATATACTCCCACGCTACTATCATAGCATACTATCTGTGCCATTTTGTGCCAAGTTTTTTAATCTGTTCTTAACATTTTTATCTCTTCAATAGATAGACCAGTAGTTTGTGATATTTGTTCTAAACTTAAATTTATATTTAGAAGATTTTTAACTATTTCAAGCTTCTCCTGTTCAGCCTTAGCTCTTTCTTCGGCTATCTCGAGATTAGCCTTAGCTCTTTCTTCGGCTATCTCTCGATTAGCCTTAGCTCTTTCTTCGGCTCTGCCTTCCTTTTTAGCCCTGGCGCAATCGCTCAAATAATCTTTAACCATTTTTTGAGCTCTTATTGCTTTAAGTCTCATTTCTTGATTTAAACTTATTCGGCTTAATGCTTGTACTGCCATTTTTACACCTTCTTCATATTTAATTATATCGTTTAATATATTGATTTTGGATTTATCATTTGCGTATTTTAGAAAAAATCCCCAAATTCCTGCTTTATCCGGTTTTGATAAATTCTTCTCTTTTATTTTACTCATTTCGAGCGTGATAATTGCCGTTTTCCCTTCTAAGCTTACACGATTTTTTTCATCGTAATACTTAAAATTATGAACAAATGCTTCATCTTTAAACTTTTTGCCTTCAGCAAGAAGAGTTATTTGATAAGCATTTTTTAAATCATCATAATTGTCTTCCCCTTTATTTTCTTGCGAAGTAAATGATTCCGCCAAATAATATTCACTTCTGACAAGTTCGTCAGGCCTTTGTTTAAGCGCCATTTCAACCGTAGCTAATTCGCCGTTATTAAACTGACAGTTAAAATCATATCTTATTTGCTTCTCATTGCTGTGTGTAATCGGTTTCTCATTGGCCATGACTGAAACTTCAACTACTTTTCTTTCTATAAAGACTGTCAAGAAATCTTTTAATGCGCCTTTTGATTCTTTGGTATTTGATGTAAAAAGCGCTTTAAAAATAGGATCAAGTTTTGGATCCAGTAAATCTTCGTTCGGTTTAATAAAATATTCTCGCACAAAATTGCTCTCCTTTCTTTAATTTATTTTTAACTTCGGATTCTTGAATATTTGAATTTTTAAAATCAAGTAAATTTAGATTTAAAAAATCTATTTAATTTCAAAAACTACTTTTATTATACCATGTGATGCAAGATAACCCAACCATTTTATTTGTGATTCCCTGTTTCTAAAACCCGATAGACACTTCTTACCGAATAACCGACACGTCTTGAAATTTGGCCGGCTTTTAAGCCGTCAATATAACGCATTGTAAAAATTTTATGATTGATGCCGACTGATTTTTTAAAAAGTTTCTCCATTTCTCCTAATTTTTGTTCCAGAAAATTAAGTTGTTCAGATTTTTCTTTAATTTTATTATCAATTATTACGATTTTATGAATATATTCAATAATTTTTTTGTCGGGGATTTTTGTCTCTTGGACATTAATTTTATTTGGGAAAAAACTCTAGTTTTTTCACCTGAAATTTCAGTGTATAACTCTTTGCATATTTCTTCGCCGCAAACTCTGCAAACTGGAATTTTATAATTTTTATCTACTATATGTTTTTTATAATATTCTTCTAAAAAAGAACCAATTTTTATCAAATTAAAACATCTCGATTTTTAAAAATTTTTTTATCCCAAATGAGCATATTTGTTTTCATATTTTTCGCCTCTAATGTTGTAACCGCCGTTCCCAAGCCAATTCCCGACTTTTTCCCCGTTCGTAAAATCTTGAATTTCGGCGTTCCAGGCTTCCAAAGCGGATTTTCTTCCAAAAATTTTCTGCTTTCGACGGTTAAACCTTCGTCGTCAACAAATTCACGATTGCCAGGAAAATAAGATTTCTTTGGGATTTCGTCTTCCCAACGTCGACCGTTTAAAAACGTCGCAGGATTAGGCACAAACTGCATATCGGCCCAATTCCCGGAATTCTGCCATTTTGCTACTCCCTCGAGGATTTCCCGAGTTACTTCGCTGTCAGGTTTGATTCGGTTAAATGCCTTAAAAGCCGCTTGTTTAGCTACTTTTTTCGGATATGCAGACCAGAATTTTTCAAACAAAACAATAAAATTTTTGCTCTTAATTGCCGTATTTTCTTGCTTTTGTGGATTTCGTTCATCAAACCACATATTTTTGACTAACTTCATATAAAGACATTTTCAAGAGCCTCCCTTTAGATAGTGTCTACACAAAATTTGACATTCTTAAATTAATGAAATAAACTTAAAAACTATGAATAATTTACAAAACAGACATGATTTTAAAAACCGAACAATGGCTTAAAATAGAACCGATAATCAAGAAATTAATCGGAACTTGGGGGGAGCAACGCAAAAGATAATCAAACTTTTGTGAATGCCTGTTTTTGGATAACTCGAACAGGCGCACCATGGCGTGATTTGCCACCGCAATATGGCAAGTTTAACGCTGTTCATCGAAGGTATAAACGATGGTGTGATCGTGGAATTTGGGATTCGATTCTTGCTGAATTGATAGATGACCCGGATTTTGAATGGCTAATGATAGATGCGTCCCATGTCAAAATTCATCCACATGCAGCAGGAGCAAAGGGTGGAAACCAAGATATGGATCGCACAAAGGGGGCTCAATTCCAAAATTCACCTGGCTGTGGATGCGCATGGTATGCCGATCAAAACTATTATCACAGAAGGTACCAAAGCTGATTGCAAAATGGCTATCCCTCTCATTAAAGGGATAAAAGCTGAGAATTTACTTGCCGACAGAGGCTATGATAGCAATGAAATTGTTGAGTTTGCAAAAAAATGTGGTATGAATATAATTATCCCACCAAAAAAGAATCGGAAGATTCAACGAGAATATGATAAATACTTGTACAAGTTACGCCATTTGGTTGAAAACGCTTTTTTAAAACTAACACGACTTCGTGGTGTAGCCTCGCGTATGCAAAAACGACTTCTTCTTTTCGAGGTGCGGTCACGATTGCTTCAATTTTACAGTGGTTGAGGATTCTTATGTAGACACTATCTAGGACTTGTAACGATTGTAGTAATTGATGTTTTTTGCCTGCTGGAGTTAAAAATTCTTCATGGCCCACATTTTTTAAGACCAAAATCTTATAAAATTTAATAAAAGTATAACCTTTAGTTTACAACAATTTAATCTTAGGTTAACAATTAAAAATTTAATGAAGGCTGCTGTTTAACATTGAGTTAATATTAAGCGGTCTTTAATTTTTTTAATATTGTAAGAATTTGAAAAACTTAAATCTAAATTTAGCGATTATGAAGAAAGAATTGAAAATTTATCGGTTTATATAGCCTCATTTTCTGGAACAAAAATTAGAGGAAATGGAAAAACTTTTCAAAAAATCAGTCGGCATCAATTACAAAATTTTTACAATGCGTTATGTTGACGGGTTAAAAGCCGATCAAATTTCAAGACGTGTCGGTTATTCGGTAAGAAGTGTCTATCGGATTTTAAAAACAGTGAATCACAGATAAAATGCTTGGTTTTTTTATTACACTGTAGTATAATAAAATCAGTAATTTAAGATTAAATAATTTTCAAAATTAAAATTAGGAATTTATACAAAATATCAAATTAAATAAAATAGATTGATAAATTAAAACTAAATAAACAGGAGAAAATATATGAAAGAAAAAAATGAATTTACTCAAATACCAGAAGATTTTGATATGGTAAGCCCTAGATATGATGCGACATTTAAGTGTATTTTCACAAAAGAATCAGAAGAATTTAAAGAAGCTTTGAAAGATTTTTTATCAGTATTTTTGAAAAGAAAAGTCATAGAAGCTCAAGTGGTAGAAAATGAACTAGCAATTGAAAGCGAGGAAGATAAAGCATTAAGATTTGACATAAATAGTAAGATAAAAGCATTGGCAGATACCGGATTTCAAGGAATTCATAAATTCCATAAAAATTCAGAAATTCCAAAAAAGAAAACTAAAAGACATCCGCTTACAAAACAAAAAAAGAGAAAAATCGTAAAATCGCAAGCCAAAGAGTTTCAATCGAGTATGCTATTAGATTTATCAAAGGTTTTAAAATTTTATTTGAACGATACCGAAATCGTAGGAAACGTTTTGGTCGCAGGTGTAATTTGATCTCCGGTATTTGTAATTTTGATATGAGTGTTTAGTTTGGAAAGAAGTATATTCATTATTTTAATCATGATTATTTTATTTGTAACTGGGAGATAATTACTGTTATGAATATTTAACTAACAATAATATTTAATAAATTTGTAATTAAATTTTAATAAAAATGCCCTTGAATTTATATTAAGAATTTACATAATTAATATTAAGAGGTGGATTATATGCCGGAAGAAACCAGTACTCTAACAGCTCAGAGTGGGGTTTATATTGCTCAAATAGTTGAGAAGGGAGATGATAAACATAAAAATCAGCTTAAAATTATCATACCTTCGATAGGAACGGGTTTTATAGGTCATGCTAGCATAATTTCTGTAAATGGCCAAGTTTCATATCCCGACCCGGGTGACAATGTTGCTGTACTTTTTTTGGGTGGGAATCTAGCAAATGGCTTGATTGTAGGGAAGGTATACGATTCTGTAGAAGAAACTAAAAATCCTGTTGAGTTAAAAGAAGACAATGATGTCGAAAAGATAATTACAAAAACTGGGTTCATTACTGATATTATTTCCAAAAAAGACGAAGCTAGTATAGTAATGACTCGTGGTAAAGATACTGCGGTACCAGTGTTTTTATGGAAAGAAAAAGATAAAATTATGGAGTTCGGGGATCCCAAAGGTGACCTGTATTTGAACATAAATTTAGAAAAATCCGAAATAACAATTGTTGCTAAATCTTTAGTTATAAAAGAAAAAAAAGATGGGGATGCAAATACTGTTACAATTGGGGCTGAGACGGGTGTGAGTATCGAAATGGCAAAAGATGTGATGATTAAATCAGATGCAAAGGTCACTGTTGAGAGTTCAAGTGATGTTTCAATTAAGGCAAGCAATCTTAATTTAGAGGCTCAGAGTAAAGCTGCAATTAAGGGGACATCAGGTGTAGATTTAAATTAAATTAATCGGGAGGTTGATATATTTGCCTATTATTGAAGGTTGGAAATTTCCTATTGACGTTGATAAAAAAACCGGGAAAATTCAAACGGTTCAGGATAATGAAAATGTTAGACAATCCGTTAATATTATACTAAAAACTCAAATATTAGAGAGAAAACTTGTTCCAAATTTCGGCTCTGAAGTTAGAACTTTTATGTTTGAGGTAGTTGATGCAAATTATATTGCTTATTTTAAAAAATCATTAAAATCTGCTATTAATAATTGGGAGGAACATGTTACTGATTTACAAATTAATGTACGCTCACAAACCGGTCCTGCTTCTAGAATTGAGGCTAGTATAAATTATAAAACTGATATTAGTCCGAAAGATGAAAATATAGTGACAACTGTTAAAATGGATGGAATAACTTGAGTTTTGAATATGCTTTGTGGATTTTATTAAAATAAGCTCATAAACAACTATCAAAATACATGAAATAATTTGGGTTTGGATGTGAATTTTGTGAATTTTTTACCAAAAATAGATAATAGAAATTATCAGGATTTACTTCGAGATTTTAAATTCTTGGCACAAAGATATACTCCAGAATGGAATTTTGATGTAAATAGCGATGACTTCGGGGTCACTATTTCAAAAATGTTTTGTGAATTGATGGAAACAAATATTAATAAATTAAATAAAACTTTGGATAATTATCATGCCACTTTTTTGAATATAATAGGTACGTATCCAATGGCCCCGCAGTCGGCGCGCGGATATATTCAGGTTGTAGCTGTAAAAAATTCTTCTGGATCATATGTTAAATCTGGTACAAAAGTTAGGTCTGTTGCCGAGGATGGCGATGATATTTTTTTCGAAACAATAGAAGATCTTTTTGTGTTTGATACGAAAATTAATAGTATCTTTTTTGCAGATTCTTTACAAAAAAATGGTAGCATCGTGAAGGCCTATGATTGTGAAAATAAATTTGAACCTATTAGAATTTGCGATTTTTCTAGCTTTGATAATATAAATATTCGACGCATGTACTTCGAAGATAATATATTATTTGATACTAGTGTTACTGAAATAATTTTTTATTTTCATAATAAAAATTCTGCGAAAACAGAAAGAAAACTAGCCGAAATTTTTAGCAGTCCAAATTCGATCTGGGAATATCATGATGGCGTACAGTGGCAAAGGATTTATGACGTCAGTTTGGAGAATCCTGAGAATGGTAATCATATAAGATTATTTTTTAATGCTAAGTCTGAAATCACTACTGTGATGGGCGTGAAATCTAGATTTGTAAGATGTAGCCCTGATGTTGTAGATTCAATACCAATCACAGATGTTTCATACAGTATTAAATCTAAAATTATAGACCCGGATATAATAATTGTCAATGACGAAGAAGTGGAAAAAAATAATTTTCTACCTTTTGGTGAAAAAACTTTGATTTATGATATTTTTTATGTTAAATCTGATGAGGCTTTTAGTAAAAAAAATTCAAAAATAGAATTATTTTTAGATATAAAATTTATAAAATTGAAATCGGCTCAAAATAAAGGAGCTCAAAATTTTAAAAGCATAATGAGTGATCTTGATTTTGCAGAAATTGAGCCTGCCGATGTGTCTATTGACCAGGTCGATTGGGAATATTGGAACGGTCTGGGTTGGGCTAAAATTAAGTGCGAAATAAAACATGATGCTAAAAAAATATTTGAAATATCCGAAAAAAGTGTCAAGAGAAAATTGAGTTTTTCGTGTCCTGAAGACTTGAAAAAAATCACCGTCGGTGCATACGAAGGCTTGTTTGTGCGATGTAAAATTTTAAAATTAAATAACGTCTATGAAATGGAAGTTAATTATATTTGTCCTATTATAGAAAATTTAAATATTAGATACTCGTACGACGATAAATTGATTAAGTTTAATAAAATTTTAACAGAATCTCAGGCAAAGCAGGAAATAATTAGTTTAATAGGTAATAACAATTCGATAAGTTTTTTGGAAAATATTAAAGACCCAGATCCTGTCATATATTTTTGCTTTGATAAACCTATCGATAAAGGTATATTTCGTATATTTTTTGAAATCGAAGACGGCTATGGTAAGAAAAATGGCTTTACTTTTAAATGGGAATATTTAACATCTAATGTTGAAAATAAGCTACAATGGTGTCATGCTAATACTACGGATTTTACAGACGGTTTGTATCATAGTGATATTATTTCTATATTTGGTAGCAAAAACATGGCTAAAACAGTATTATATGGCTCGGAAGGTTATTTCTTGAGGGCTATAAATATAGGAGGTGAACTTAGAAATGTTCCTGAATATAAACGGCCTTTAATTACCGATATTAAATTAAATGTTGTGCAAGTTGTACAAGAATTAACACAAGAAGCTGAATATTTTTCTATTAGTCGAGGCGAAAAGAAAAAAGTCTGCAAATTAACAAACAAGGGTTTATCGCAAGTTACCGTCTGGGTGGATGAACTCGAAATTCTTTCTACTGATGAAGTTCAGAAAATTTTAAGCGATGATTATATTAATATTTCAGTGGTCCCAGAATATAATGAATTTAAAGTTTGTAAGCATATTTGGGTCAAATGGTCCGCTGTAAAAAATCTTAAAACCGAGGGCCCAAAATCACGAGTATATCAAGTTAATCTTGTTGAATCTAGTATAAAATTTGGCGATAATGCTCATGGTATGATACCGCCTACTAGGTATACGGATACTATTAAAATAGAATATAAAACTTGTAAAGGCCGTAAGGGGAATATACAAACGGATTCGATTGAGGGCTTTGATTCTTTTGTAAAAAATATATCAAAAGTTTCTAATTTTAGAGCGTTTACAGATGGTGCGAATATAGAAAGTATTCCTGAGGCATCTAAACGCATGTTTAGTAGGCTTTGCGGTGCTGAAAGAATAATTTCAAATTCTGATTTTGAACAGTCGTTATTGTCAAATGATAGTAATATTCATAAAATAAAATGTTTGGCACATATAGATAGATTTAGTAATAAATCAGTAGGTGAAATTTGCATATCAGTGCTTCCTAAAATTATTCAATGCGGTTATGAACGTTTTTCTGGTATTCGAAAAAAAATATTAAATTTCATAAAAGAAAATGCATCTATAGGATTTCAAAAAAATTTAAAATTAAGTATATTTGAGGTAATTTATATTGAGACTCAAGTGAAAATGAAAGTTTATATAGAAAGCTTCGAATTTTATCAGTATGTTTATACCAGTTTGGAAAATAAATTAAAAGAATTTTTAAATCCTATAACTGGCGGTTTTTCAAGAACAGGTTGGGATATAGGTAGCATTGTGAACAAAAATTCAATAAAAAATTATTTAATTTCAATAGAACATGTTACGCGCATACAAGATATTTTTTTAAATATGCAAATAATATCAGAAGAGGGTAAACAGGATATTACAGCCGAAAAATTGAAAACTATGAAGTTTATAGTCCCATTGTTTGGCGGTATGGATGCCGATTTGAAAATTTAAATTTATATTTAAATTGTATATAAAAAATAATATATTTAAATATTTTCATGAAAAATAAATAAAAAAATATATATTTATTATGGATTTTTCAGGTTTTTGATCGCGAGCTTGTAATTTTTTTCGGTAAATAAGTAGCTTCCAGAGACACATATGTCGGCTCCGTGAGATTTAACAATTTTAGCGGTTTCAATATTTATTCCGCCGTCAACTTCTAGCAGAATATCTTTGTTTTTTTTATTGTTTTTTAATATATCGAGTTTTTCTATCTGATTATTCATAAATTTTTGACCTCCGAATCCTGGATTCACGGTCATAATTAGCAATAAATCTGCTAGATTAATGATAGGGAATATTTTTTCTATGGTAGTACTAGGATTTACAGCAATGCCTACTTTTTTGTTCAAATTTTTTATTAAATTTATACAATCAAGACATTTTTTATAACAAATTTTCGAGTCAGCATTCTCAAGATGAAAAGTTATGATATCAGCGCCAGCATCCGCGAAACTTTTAATATATTTGAGTGGATTAGAAATCATAAGATGCACTTCAAAAATAGAGTCAACATATTTTCTGGCGAATTTTACGAAATTTGCTCCGAATGAGAAATTTTCGACAAATAGACCGTCCATTATATCAAAATGAAAAGCATAAATTCCAGAATTTTTAAGTTTGATGATTTTAGTTTCTAAATTTGAGAAATCACAAGCCAGCATTGATGCTGAAATTTCCAATTAAATAGCCTCCAAAAAAACATTTTTTAATAGCCGCGATTTAATAATAATATCATTTATTTTAACATATTAAATTAATGGGTGTCTAAATAATGATTAAAATTAAATTTTATATCAAAAATTATGTTATAAAATACATTTTTTTGTGCATTTTTATTATAATTTCATTGATAGTAATTTCATGTTTCATACCATTATCAGATAAAAATTATATCATGGCCGCTGAAGGAACACAAGAGACTGTTTCTCTGCCAATATTAATGTATCATGGCTTAGTAAAATCTAGCGATAAATCTAAAAATAAGTACAATATATCAACGGAGTTATTTGAAGAAGATTTAGCATTTATTAAAAAAAATGAATTCAATACAATAATTATGGAAGATTTAATAAATCATGTAAATAATAATATTGAATTGCCTAGGAATCCTATTATGATTACGTTTGATGACGGTTATCTTAATAATTATATAAATGGGTTCCCGTTGATACAAAAATATAATACTAAAATTGTATTTGCACCCATTGGTAGCTGTATCGAAAAATATAGTAACTGTAATGAACGTGATCTTTCGTATTGCCATTGTACTTGGGATGATCTAAAAATAATGAAAGATTCTAATTTAGTCGATATTCAAAACCATTCTTACGACATGCATACTAATACAAGTCGGCACGGTTGTAAGATATTAAAGTGTGAATCTAAAGAAAATTATAGAAAAATTTTGACTAAAGATTTATTAAAATTCCAGGAAATTATGTATAATCATCTAAATATAACTCCTAGTACTTTTGTATATCCCTTTGGAGCGCTGTGCCCTGAATGTGATGAAATTTTGTTAGAACTCGGCTTTAAAGCTACACTATCTTGTTATGGGAGAATAAATCATATCTCGAAAGACCCTAAATGTTTGTATAGATTATGTAGAATTTTAAGGCCTCCTAATATAAAGCCAGATGTATTTTTTAAAAAACATAAAATAATATAAATTTAAACCGGAAATTATTGATTTTTATTTTTTTTATTTTTAATTTTTGTAAAACTAAATATACTGCCTATTATCATTCCGAAATAAACAACTATAAATCTATTTAATAACATAGCTGGAGCTATATTTTTTGAACTAAAAAAATTATTTAATATTTTTATAAAATTAGTCTCAGCTAGGCCCGATGACCCCGGTAATGGACTGAATTGCGATATCAATGTAATAAATACTTGGCCGGAAATACCGCTTAAAATCGGGAATCCGTCTAGCCCGAATGCTTTCGCTATAAAAAAAGGTACTAAATTATATAATAAAATTTGTAAAAAAGCATAAACATAAACATCTATTCTGATCGGAATCGTGAATTTATTTTCTAATAAAAAATTAAGCTGTTTAATCGTCTTTTCTTTTAATTTTTCTGAGTTTTTTATTATTTTTATTTTTTGTAATATCTTGTAAAACCAAAAAACTAATTTCATTATATTATTCGTATTGAAAAAAAATAAAATTAATAATCCTAACGGTAAGCATTGCATAAGTAATCCGCAAACAATAAAAAACATGAATCCTGTTACTTTGTGATTAAATTCGTTAAATTTAAAAATTATGCAAATTAATGATAATAAAACAGTGCATATTTGGGAGGCAAATAGCTTTTTCCCAAATGACGAAATTGCCTTCCCTGGAGTTACTCCTACTTGCATGAGTTTTACTGTCTGTGAAGATTGCTTCCCTGAATCAAATGGCGTCATCGAACCATAAAATGTACCAATCATAGCTAATTTAAAATAATCTAGGCTTCCAGAGTATATATTAGTAAAAAATAATTTTAAGGATTTGCTCTCGAAAATCCAGCTTGAAAATATACAAACAAATGCTAATAAAAGATAAAAAAAATTAAGAGTTGGAAATATCTTTATGAGCATTAATAAGTTATTTTCATATATGCAAAAACCAATTATAATTCCTAATGAGATCGTTATTGGCAAAATTTTAGATAAAATAAATTTTAAAAATTTTTTAGAATCAGTCACCTTTTCAACGTCAGCCATAAAATTCACCTACTTTTAATAAAAATTCATTACTTTTTTTCTGGATCAATTACAAGATATGAACCTTTTAATATGTCATTTTTTTTGTTATAATCACGAACTTTGTCGAAAATAATCGATTTTATAGACCGTCTAACAGAATGAATATTTTTCAAAAATCCTTTAAAATTCTTGGATCTCAAATGCATCATAAATACGTTATAACAACTGATCACGCCAAATCGCTTAGCATGACCTTTTAACCTGCGCCTAAACTTAAGTAAGATGCCTTTATTTTCATAAAAATCTCTTATAATTTTTATAGCCCTTATCGAATCATTTATTTTTGAGGCACTAATAGCATGAGTAATACTTGAAGATCGCATTACGTAATTATACAAAACATTTGGGATAATTGCAACTTTTTTTGCGTAAAAAAATAAAACTGGTGAAATCGCACAATCTTCATAGTGCATATTTGAAAATTTTATATTATTTTTAGTAAAAAGCTCTTTCCTGAAAATTTTATTCCAGACAAAATTAAAAATACCGATACAACTAGTTATTTTTTTCAATGCACGTTCATTAGAATATACTCCTGGTAAAGCGGGGAATGGCCATTTAACTTTAATTTTCATCTGTGGATAATAAAAACAAAAATTACAACATACAATATCTGCTTGGTATTTTATAGCTGTATTGTATAATTCTTCAAGATAATCTGGTTCTATAAAATCATCGCTATCCATAAACGTGATGAATTCTGAATTACTAGCTTTTATTCCTCTGTTTCGAGTAGCACTTAAGCCTTTATTTTTTTGGTTAATAATTCTAAAATTTTTGTTTTTTATTGCGAATCTTTCTATAATTTGCAAGCTCTCATCAGTAGACCCGTCATTTATTATAATTGCCTGAAAATCCCTAAAAGTCTGATCTTGCACAGACTGAAGCGCCTTTGCTAGGTAATAAGCAGTATTATAAACAGGAATAACTAAGCTAACTAAAAATTTCTTCTTTGTGTTTATATTTCTCACGAATGACCACCAATTTTTTATACTCGTTCTACGTATTCACCTGTACGAGTGTCAATTTTAATTACATCTCCCTCATTCACAAAAATGGGAACCCTTATTTCTGCTTCTGTTTCTAATTTGGCGGGCTTGTTGACATTAGTAGCCGTATCCCCACGAACGCCGGGCTCTGTAGAAATGATTTTCAACTCAACAAAAACCGGAGGCTCTATGCCTAGAACAGTATCTTTATATATTAAAACTTTGCATTCTGTGTTTTCTTTGACAAATTTAAAATTTCCGCCAAGTACATTCTTATTAACAGGAATTTGCTCATAAGTTTTATTATCCATAAAATAATAAATATTTCCGTCGGTATACAAATATTGCATAATTTTTCTATCAATAAAAGCTTCCTGATATTTTTCATTCGGATTAAACGTACGTTCAATAATACTACCGGTATTTATATTTTTCAATTTAACTCTAACAAAGGCAGACCCCTTACCGGGTTTCACATGTTGAAATTCTACAATAGTAACCAATTGAGAATCTAATTCAAAAGTTGTTCCATTACGGAAATCCCCTGCTGATATCAAATCATCCCCTCCAAACAACATATTGTTTATTGTATGGTATTATTTTTTTTTTGCAATATTTTTTTATATTTTGTTAAAATAACTAAAAAATTGACTTTTTTATCAAAAAAAATATAATTTATGCATAATTATTTAAATTAAAGGATGTGATGTAATAATGAGCATAGATTCACCTGATATTGGCTATAAACTTGTAGAAAATAACCCAACTATCGGTAAAGTTGAACTTCCGAGTCGCTCTAAACTTAATATTGAAAAATTTATAAAGTTTTTAAACAGTTATGGAAAAAAAAAATTTTCAATTGGTAGTTTATTAAGGACACGTAGATTTAAAAAATTTTTAAGTTTATTTCAGGACTTATATAAGAGATATGATATAAAACATATCTTCGAAAATTACGAATTGAATATCGAACGATCTACCATAAATAAGCTATTAAGTACCATCCCACAATTTGTTGATACAGTAGATAAACAAAGTAAAGATAAGCTTTCCGATTTGGATGAATACAAAAGATACCAGTTAACATTGCCGGATAACCAATTACCTAATATACAAGATAATACTGTTCCAAAGCAATTAACATCGTTGTATGCGGAAATATACGAGAAATTCACAGCGATAAAAACCAGCAAGAGTAAATTGTTTACATCAGCTATTGAAGCTGATAAACGTAGAAAAAACTTATCAGATGATTATAAAGAAATATCCAAGCTGCTAAATCGAATCGGATATTATAAAAAAACGATAAACGGATTATGCTCATGTGGAAACAAACAACTCACTGACAATTCAATTATACTGAAAAAAATAAAGGAATTACATGACATGGTAACGAAGCTATATTATTTAACACAAGAGATGATGTTAAAAATTAAATATACAAATATAGATACCATATCAACAATAGGGCAAGCGTTAATTGCTTATAAAAATATTGTATCTGAGTTATTTTCTACTATATTATTGGCAAGGCAAGCTATTTCACATGCTCAACTTGCGAATCAAGTTTTGAGCCTAAACGACATAAAAGACAATACCCTATCTGCGTTAACTAAAAGCCTGGACGAGGCCGAAGTGAAGTCTGACAATCTAAAAGCACAGAACGAGCAGACAAAACTAAAAGAAAGCGTCCCGATAATTAAAATAAAGTTGAAATTAGCTCTTAGTTCCATTGAAAAAGAATATAAATTTATTGATGACTATCTAATTAAAAAAAATAGAAAAACAAGAATTGTAGTATTTTATTTTATGCATAAAGTAGCACTACATCGAATAGCATTTATTATAGGAGTTATAACTGGAGCATTAAAAACTGCCGCCGTTACCTAAATTCACAAAAGTATTTAAAGTTAATAGAGTAACGTAAAAAAATTATGCAAATGGTTTTCCCGGAAGCAAAATTAATATTCATAAAATATCATAAAATATCCTGAAATGCAACCCCAATTTTTAATTGGTTGAGTCAATTTTTTTGAAATTTCACAAATTGAAACAAAAATGGATTTTTTTAACGAATCTTAAGTTGAAAATAAAGATTTGGTTTTCATGCACCTTCTGGGCATTATAAAAAAACCTTCAACAGTGTTAGTAGTATAAATTAACGTGCGAACTTCTTGTGGATATTTCAAAAAATCTGTTAATTCTGTCTAATTTTGTCTCCTAAAATCCAAAACAAAATCTTATAAAATCAACACACCAATGGAAAGCTGATGAAGTCTGTAAATTTCTATTTCTGAAAAGCCATGCCATCGGGGTTCCAAAAAGTATAGCTAAAAATGCAAGCGAACATAACGTCATCAATTTGTTTTGAATAAACCTATTAGGCAAATGTATTATGCAATGCGGTATTACGAGCAAAAAATAAATTAAAAAAGTTGTAGATCTATTTTGAAGGCTTTCGCCTTTAAAGATAGCTAAAACAAATGCTGAAAGGAAAAAACGCCATACAATTTCTTCAGATATTCCAGGTGGCAAAGCATTTAAGAAGGCTTTAAAAACAGTGAAAATATCTTTTGGCGCTTCAGTAAACATTAATTTATTTTTTTCGCACGACTACCGATAATCCCCTCAGAAATCGCCTTCGGAGCCTCTGCATAATGACTCGGTTCCATCGTATACGTACCCCGCCCCTGTGTTCGTGATCTCATATCTGTGGCATATCCAAACATTTCAGAAAGCGGTACTTGTGCATCTATTCTTTGGCTCGAAGCTATTGCCTCCATTCCCAACACGACGCCCCTCCGAGAATTTAAATCGCCGATTATATCGCCCATATAATCATCTGGAACCGTGACACTTACTTTCATAATTGGCTCCAGTATCACAGGATCCGCCTTGCGCATACCAGATTTAAACGCCATAGAACCTGCTATTTTAAACGCCATTTCAGAAGAATCAACCTCATGATACGACCCATCATACAAAGTCACTTTCACATCCACGACGTTATAACCGGCAAGAATTCCGGTTTGCATCGCACCTTTAATGCCATTATCAATCGCAGGAATATATTCTTTTGGAATAACACCGCCGACAATTTTATTAACAAACTCATAACCCTTTTCGGGATTAGGCTCGACTTTTATTTTCACATGCCCGTATTGACCACGGCCTCCTGATTGCCGAATATATTTTTCCTCAACATCGGCCATTTTCCTAATAGTTTCCTTATAAGAAACCTGCGGCTTCCCGACAGTAGCCTCGACCTTAAACTCGCGCAACAGACGATCCACAATTATTTCAAGATGCAACTCACCCATACCGGCTATAATAGTCTGCCCGGTTTCGGGATCGGTATATGCCTTAAAAGTCGGATCCTCCTCGGCCAATTTAGCCAAAGCAAGGCCCATTTTTTCCTGTCCTACTTTAGTTTTCGGCTCAATAGCAACCCTAATCACAGGCTCGGGGAAATTCATAGATTCCAAAATAATAGGCTCTTTTTCAGCACACAAAGTATCACCAGTAGAGACGTTTTTAAACCCGACACCAGCAGCTATATCCCCCGAATATACTTCTTCTATATCTTTTCTATTATTAGCATGCATTTGTAAAATTCGGCCTATCCGTTCAGTACTATCTTTTGTTGAATTATACACTTGCGTCCCAGATTTCATAACTCCCGAATACACCCTAAAAAAACACAATTTACCCACAAATGGATCAGTAGCTATTTTAAAAGCCAAAGCGGAAAACGGAGCTAAATCCGAAGATTTCCGTTCTATTTCGTCATCCGTTCCGGGGGCAACCCCTTTTATAGCAGGAACATCCACAGGCGACGGCATAAAATCCACAATTGCGTCCAATAATTTTTGGACTCCCTTATTTTTATACGAAGTACCGCAAGTTACCGGGACCATACCGCCCAAAATAGTACCTTTTCGTATACAAGATTTCAACTCATCGACCTCTATATTTTTACCTTCTACATATTTTTCGAAAACAGAATCATCGAATTCAGCAGCAGCCTCAAGAAGCTCCATTCTTTTTTCTTGTGCAACCCCACATAAATACTCCGGAATTTCCTCAATTTTTATATCTTTTCCCAAATCATCATAATACACATAAGCCTTCATTTCAATCAAATCTATTATACCCTTAAATTCATCCTCCGCCCCGATAGGAATCTGAATAGGAACCGCATTACACCGCAATCTATCACGCATCATCCTCACGACGTTATTAAAATCCGCGCCGATAATATCCATTTTATTAACATAAGCCATTCTCGGAACATTATATTTATCGGCCTGTCTCCAAACAGTTTCCGACTGAGGCTCCACGCCTTCTTTCGCCGAAAGAACAGTTACCGAGCCATCAAGAACCCGTAAAGACCGTTCAACCTCAACTGTAAAATCCACATGTCCAGGAGTATCTATAATATTAATCCTATGTTCATTCCAAAAACAAGTAGTCGCCGCGGACGTAATAGTAATCCCGCGCTCCTGTTCCTGCACCATCCAATCCATAGTAGCAGCGCCATCATGGACCTCACCCAACTTGTGACTGATCCCAGTATAAAACAAAATCCTCTCCGTAGTAGTCGTTTTACCTGCATCAATATGCGCCATGATACCTATATTTCTAGTTTTTTCCAACTCAACAATTCTAGGCATTCTCTCGCAACTCCCCCTCACATTATACATTAAATAATTAATATATTCCAAATATTTATATATTTTGCACATTTTTTTCGATAAAACCACAATGCAATATATCTTACTAACACATTTTTAACATTTATTTTAGGCAAAACTTAAACAACTAATTCATTTAGTAAATTATACAAAATCTTTTCAATAAAAACTATATTTTAATACACTTTCAACACATTCCCGACATCCATTTTAAATAATCAATTATCCAATAATTCATTCGAACTATACAAAAAAAATCTGATAACAATACATCATTGTCTCATTCTCAATGCCCATCGCAAACAAATAAGCCATCCAGTAATTCATTCAAACTATACAAAATCTTTTTTTGACAAAACCCACACTTTAATACACTTTCAACAGATTTCTGGCATGCATTTTAAACAACTAATTATCCAATGTTTTATTCAAACTACACAAAATCTTATCCAACAAAACCCAAATTTTAATACATTTTTAACATTTCCGGCATCCATTTCAAACAACTAATTATCCAATAATTTATTCAACTCACACAAAATCCTTCCAATAAAAATCACATTTTAATACACTATAACATTCCGAATTATTATAAAATTCTGAAGTTCCAGGGCTACTGATTCCCTCTTTGGGAGACCGAATATTCCCAACATCCATTTCAAACAACTAATTATCCAATAATTTATTCAACTCGCACAAAATCTTTCCAATAAAAATCACATTTTAATACACTATAACATTCTGCATTATTATAAAATTCTAGAGCTCCAGGGCAACTAGTTCCTCTTTGGGGAGACGAACCAGGGATGGGCAATAACTTGAACAAACAATTGAACCAATAATTTATTCAACTCACACAAAATCTTATCCAATAAGACCTACATTCAGTACACTTTTAACACATTTCCGACATCTATTTTAAATAATTAATTATCCAATAATTCGCTCAAAACATATAAAAAAATCTTACAACAAACATACTTTAATACATCATTACCACATTCTCTACACCCGTTCTGCCAAATTATTTGTTTAACCTGCACAAAATGTTTCTAAAAAAACCATACTTCAGTATAATATTAACATATTTTTTTACCATCTATAATGTGCAAAAGCCTTGTTAGCATCCGCCATTTTATGAACATCCTCGCGCTTTTTAACAGATCCGCCTGTTTTATTAAACGCATCGACGAGCTCATTTGTAAGTCGTTCTATCATAGTTCGTTCCGAACGCTGTCTAGAAAAATTCACGAGCCACCGCAAACCTAACGTTTGGCGTCTTGCCGCCCGAACCTCCACGGGTACCTGATATGTTGCCCCACCAACTCGACGCGCTTTAACTTCTAGTGTCGGCATTACATTAGTCATAACTTTCATAAGTATCGCATCTGAAGCCATACCTAATTTTTCCCCGACATTCGCCAATGCGGTAAATACTATATGTTGTGCTATCGTTTTTTTGCCATCCAGCATAACTTTATTAATCAATCGTGCAACTAATTTAGAATTATAAACCGAGTCAGTTCCAACACTTCGCCGACAACTGATTCCTCTTCTTGACATACGAACCCTCCTACAATCAAATATTTCTATTAAAAAATTATTTTTTTTTAGTAGCTTTAGTAGCCCCACCTACACCCGATTTTGGCCGTTTAGCGCCATATTTAGACCGCCCTTGCATACGTTTAGCCGTGCCCTGTGTGTCTAAAACACCACGAACTATATGATACCTCACACCCGGCAAATCCGGCACCCGACCTCCGCGAACTAAAACCACACTATGCTCCTGCAAATTATGGCCAATCCCAGGGATATACGCCGTAACTTCCAAACCATTTGATAGCCTCACTCTTGCAATTTTCCGCAATGCTGAATTCGGCTTTCTTGGCGTCGCTGTCTTGACTGCCGTACATACTCCACGCTTTTGCGGAGAGTTGAACTTTGTAACTATCCTTAATTTCGAATTATAACCATACAAAAGCGCTGGTGCCTTCGGCTTTCTTTGCAACGGTTTCCTACCTATTCTCACTAATTGGTTTACTGTGTATGACATTATTGCCTCCCTCAGATAAATATTTTTTATGCAAATATTATATCCTAAATTCAACTATAACTATATACCTTAAAAATACATTAAATAAAAACATATGTCAACATAAAAAACAAAAATTTAATAAAAATTTAATAAAAATTTCGTTTATCTCTTAATTTCCTATGATAATTAACCGCAAATCTATGAACTTCATTCTGAATTTTAGTAATAAATCTAAAAATTTTCTCATTTCCCCTAATTTTTATAATTTCCTTATCACTAGTAAGATCTCGAGTCCTATGTTTATCATCTTTTACCATTCCAAAAACCGGAATATTAATTTTAAAATCCCTTAATAAATTTCGCGAAATTTTAGTATGACTCATACCTCCATCTATTAAAATCAAATCTGGAAAAATATCAAAAGCATTTTTTTGTGTAATATAACTAAATTTACTATCTCTTGCATTAAAATTTATATTTATATTGCTCAATTTTTTAAATCTTCTCATCAAAACTTCTCTTATCGAAGAGTAATCATCCCGAATTTCCTCTTTTATTTTAAATTTTCTATAACAAGATTTCAACGGTACGCCGTCCTTAAAAACCACCATTACTCCCACATTTTGCTTACCAGAAATATTTGAAATATCATAACTTTCTATATATTTTGGAGCCGATTTCAAATTCAAAATTCGTGCAAGTTCCGCGCTAATATTATCGAAATCATCATCATTATCATTATTTTCAAAATTTTTATTAAGATTCTCAAGAGCATTTTTAGAACACAAATTTACAATTTCAAATTGATCGCCTTCTTTTGGAACAGAAATTGTAACTTTTTTGTTCAATTTCTCCAAAAAATATTTTAAAACCAAATTTTTATTATCTAAATTTCCATCAACTGTAATATTTTCAGGTATATATTCGCGACGAGAATAATAAAAAACAATAAATCTACTTCGTATTTCCTCCATATTTTCATTACACAATTCCAGACTATAACTTTTAGTATCACAAAGATTTCCTTTACGAAATTCGAACAATTCGACTTGAATTTTTTCGTCATTTTGCACAAAAGAAACAACATCTTGTTCTTTGATTTTGACAGAAACAATTTTTTGTTTGTCATTTATGCCCAAAATTAAACGAATAATATCCCGAATTTTAGCAGCTTTTTCAAATAATTTATTCTCAGCGGAATCATACATATCTTGTTTTAATTTATTCAAAACCTGTTCATTACCATTTTTAAACAAATCCAGAGCATGATTAAAATTTTCCGAATATTCCTGTTTTGAAATCATACAATAACACGGCGCTGAACATTTATTTATATAATAATTCAAACACGGGCGCTTAATATTTTGTTTTTTATACACAAAATTACGATTGAATTTAGTGTTTTTTTTGTTTATTTCCACAGGAATCGGCTCAAAAAATTCCCGATTACAAGTTGCAATTTTAAAAATAGAACAAACTTCATAAAACAAATTTCTCATATTAAAGCTCATATATGGCCCCAAATATTCAGCATCTTTCTCGAAATTATTCGCTACAAAATACATTCGCGGCCAATTTATATTAGTAATTTTTATATAATGATAGCCTTTGGAATCTTTCAATAAAATATTATATTTTGGATTATGAATTTTTATCAAATTACATTCAAGAACCAAAGCCTCATATTCACTATTAGTAATTATATACTCAAAATCTGTTATTTGGCTAACTAATTTAGCAGTTTTGACTGAAACATTACCATAATTTTGAAAATATTGTTTTAATCTATTTTTCAAACACTTTGACTTACCGATATAAATAATATCTCCAAATTCATTTTTCATAAGATACACGCCTGGGTCTGTCGACACTTTTTTGAGTTTTTCTTTAATTTTCATTAAATAATCCAATTTAAATCACTCATTTAGTACAAAATAACTAAACAAACATCCCTTTAATCGGAGCAACCCATACAATTTTTTTGTGTATATTTATACTAGAAATATACTCAGCAACAGCTGGGAACAAAAATTCTTGTCCAATTTCATTTTTTATTAAATAAATATCATTAGCAGGATTCATAAAAACTTCCGATATAATGCCATATTTTTTGTCCAAATTAACATCCAATACTTCGCATCCAATCAAATCATGTACAGAATATTCATTTGAATTTAACCTCGAAATTCGAATTTCGATAAAAATTTTTTGTTTATAATTTTTTTTAACAAAATCCGACGACTCTAAATTTTTGAATTTTAAGAACATGACTTTATCAACCAATTTCGAGAAAAAAATATCATATTTCACAAAAATACCATTATTATTTTCCACAAAAACAATAATTATTTTTTTAAAAAACGGTTCAATATCTACAAAAAGATTGATTCTTACCTGATCTTTACCATTAACCTTACCTATCCTACCGATAGGAAACAATTCCTCATACATTGTACTAATTTGTATTAGAATTTTGCTCAAATTCTCTAAGTTTTTTGTTCATTATAGACCTAACTACTTGAGTCGGCTGAGCCCCACATGCTATCCATTTTTTTGCTTTTTCCAAATCAAATTTTGAATTTTTCTCTTTCAAAATAGGATCATGATACCCAATTTCCTCAATAAATTTACCATCTCTCGGTGATCTAGAATCAGCGACAACGACTCTATAAAACGGCTTCTTATGTGAACCAAGCCTACGCAATCTTATTTTTACTGCCAAAAAAACCACTCCTTTAAATATACAAATTAAATATTAAATATTAAATATTAAATATTAAATTAATTTACGCTAATTTTGCACAAAAATTACGTAAAAAATTCAACGTTTTTTCAAAAAATTAGAAAGCCAACCATGTTTATTTTTAGTAAAATTTTTCATAATTTTACAAGTTTCCTCAAAGCGTTTAAAAAACGAATTCACCTCACTTAATTGATTCCCACTACCATTTGCGATTCGGCGCTTTCTAGAAGAATTTATTATATCAGGGTGCCTGCGCTCTTCTGGCCTCATCGAATATATCATGGCCTCGATTTTTTTAATAATATTATCATCGAAATTTAAGTTACCGAGATCTCCTAAATTGCCCATGGCGGGCAGCTTTTCGAATATAGATTTCAACGGTCCCATTCGTCTTACTTGATTTATCATGTTTAAAAAATCATTAAAATCGAACTTATTTGCGGCCATTTTTTTTGCGATTTCATCAGCGCGTTCCTTGTCAATGACTTCTTCAGCGGATTCAATAAGTGAAAGTACGTCACCCATCCCGAGGATTCTCGAAACAATTCTTTTTGGATGAAATAATTCTATGTTATCAGGACGCTCCCCCGTTCCAATGAATTTTATAGGCTTGCCGACTACTGCTCTAATCGATAAGGCCGCCCCGCCACGAGAATCACCGTCAAATTTTGTGAGAACTACTCCAGTTATATCAATTCGCTTATCGAAAACTTGCGCAACGCTTACGGCATCTTGGCCTGCCATTGAGTCGACAACTAGTAAAATCTCAACAGGATTTAACGCAATCTTAATACTTTCTAGCTCTTTCATCAGGATTTCATCTAATTGCAATCTTCCGGCAGTGTCTAAAATAAGTAAGTTTTTGCTATTTTCGTGAGCGTATGCATGAGAATTTTGTGCAATTTCAACAACATCTTTGTTAGCGTCTTCGGAGTAAACGTCTATATTTACACTTTTGGCTAAAACTTGAAGTTGCTTGATCGCCGCTGGGCGATATATATCACATGCTGATATTAAAGGCTTGTAGCCTTTTTTTCTTAGGAAAACTGCAAGTTTTACCGCCTGAGTAGTTTTTCCTGATCCTTGAAGACCGCATAACATAATCACAGTTAATCCACGAGGCTTGAATTTAATTTCTGGCTCGGGACCCATTAAATTTTCAAGTTCAGTGTTTACTATTTTGATAACCATTTGAGCCGGTGTCAAACTTTTGAGAATTTCCGATCCAGTGGCTTTCTCCGATATTTTTGAGATCAAATCTTTGACAACCAAATAATTTACATCAGCCTCTAATAAAGCAAGACGAACATCCCGCATTGAGTCTTTAATGTCAAATTCAGTTAATCTGCCTTTAGAGCTCATTTTTTTAAAAATTCGCGTCAATTTCTCGGTTAGTCCTTCGAACGCCAAAGCAACACCTCCAGGATGCTACTGATTATGTCGAAATTAAATCAATACGCAATATACGGACTTATTATATTTTTGTAAATTAAAAATTCAATACTAAAATTTTATTTTCGTGATAATAAACATAAACAAATAAAAAATATAAATATTTTAATGTAATATAAATAAAAAAATAAATTTATCATAAATATTCACAAATTTTAAAATTAAATTAGAAATCTCACTGAATATTCCAACGAATTCCAAAGCATAATATACTTTGAAGCTTGGAACATAAGGAGTGATCATAATGCTTTTTAACGATATTTCTTCTCAAAAGCGTCGCGGGCTTTATCTTGCATTAGGAATATGTTTGTTCGCGGTAGTTGCCGCAAGTTATACGACATACAATTCTATACAAAATAAAAATATTATTTCTCGTTCAGTTGTACAAAATGCACAAAACCCGCAACCTGAAAGCACAGAATTTGCTAATCCCAACACAAATTCACATGAACAAATTGAATTACTTGCTCCCGATACCGATGATCTAGATGAAACCGCCGATAATACAGGCGTGGCTAAAGAAGTTATGGCCCAAGGCTTGGATAACACCGAAGTAGGATGTCCGATAGATGATCCGGAAATAACTAAAAAATTTAGCCAAAAACATGTTCATGATACTCAGTATAATGACTGGAGAACTCATCCGGAAATAAATATAATTCCAAAGAATTGGAAACAAATAAA
This sequence comes from Candidatus Improbicoccus devescovinae, assembly GCA_036245095.1. GTDB lineage: Bacteria > Bacillota > Clostridia > Oscillospirales > Acutalibacteraceae > Improbicoccus > Improbicoccus devescovinae. The sequence goes on along the minus strand of BSWA01000002.1, from coordinate 298,891 downwards.
TCCCGAAAATACAGCTAATAAGCTGGGTGACCCTGTGTGCCATGTGAATTCTGTGGCCGATGGTAGCGTTATTCGAATAGGAGCTAACAATGTTATTATCGATCATAAAATCGATGGAAAATCTGTGATTACAAATTATGCAAATATTACAAAAATATCGGTTAAAAAAGGCCAAAATGTAGACAAAAATACTAAATTAGGCCTATTATCTCGACCATGTCTTTTATTCTCGATGAAAGAAAACAATAAATTTATAGATCCTACAAATATAATTTCTAACCTCGCTCCCGATGCTTAATTAATTTAAAATAATTCATAAAACTCCTTGCAAAAAATAATATATGTAATACAATATATTTATAATATCTGTTATATTATTTATATTAAAAAACAAGGAGTCTTAATTTTATGAAATTAAACATAAAATCCATCATACTGACGAGCCTAGGATTTTTATTTTGTATTCAGTCGTTATTTATCGAAGTTAAAATTTCCGCAAAACCATCTGCACCTACATACTCCCAAAACGCCGTAGATCCACACGCCCCAAATGAACAGTTGTTTGATTCTGAGGCTGCAAAAAATAAAGCTTTTTTAAATATGTCCGAGAAAACCGGGATTCCTCTACAAGACCTACAAACCATGCTGACATTTAGCGGAAAAAACAAAAAGAAATACACAATCGTACCTTTCCATAACAATCGAGATTATGCTGAATTATACGTAGACTTAAATAGTAATCCTAGAAATAGAGCCTACATGGAACATTATAATTTAGGTCCTTTGATGAAGCCCGACGAAGCTGAAAGTAGATTTAAATATCTTGCATCGAATCCGCCCGACGTATTCGCATTTGTTTGCACAGGCCCTCGCAACCAACCCAAAACAACCGATGCCAGGGTAATACCCGTTCCACCTGACGCAGACCCTGATACCAGCTTAACATCAGCAGATAACACTGAAAGCCCTCAAATCCCAGTAGGCGTGATCACTTTCACGCAATACGGACGGACCTCCTGTTGGATTTCATATTTTGTAGCAAAAGAATATACGGGCAGAGGCATAGCCACTGGCATGCTCAACGGAGCGCTGCAAGTTCTTCAAGAAGCGAAAAAAAATGATAAAATTCATTTTGTTCGTATCTGCACTACGGTTCATCCCGAAAATATTGCATCTATCAAAATGCTCGAAGCCCAAGGATTCGAATCGGAACTTAGATATTATGGCACATATCCTGAGAAACTATATTACTACAAACGTAATATTTTATTAAATAATGAAAAAGAAAAATCATCTATTATTTTTGCCTAAATATTATTGATTTAAGACATATTTTTTGTACAAATATACAAATTTCAAAAAAAATCAGTTGACATTCATATCAAATTTTAGCATAAAATAAAAATACAAAAATCATACATACAAATGGAGGCCTTCATAGTAATTATGAACATTTTTTTAAAAAATAATAAAATAATCACGTGTATTCTTTGCTTTAGTTTACTTAAAAGTCCAGCATATGCAGCTAGCCATTTCGTCCTTGCGCCAAACTCAGTAGTCGAAGACGAATTACTTCGTTTACAGAAAGTGTATACCCAGTCCCGGCAGAACCGGAAGAGGCTAGGAAAGGATTGTTTGCGCGATTTAATTCATCACCTATATCGCATGCAGGAGGATCTTGATGGCACGAATCCAGCTGCAAGAAAAGACATCTCGCTAATATCCGGTTTTTATTTCATCCCACAACATAGTTGGGTTTGGGTCAACAAAAGCATCGCCAAAGATTATTTAGGCGACTCACGTAGCTTCTTGCTCCAAGCGTTAAACGAGCTAGGCATTACGGAAGAAACATATGACAATTTGCCCACCGCCATCGACAGCACGGAAACCTGGCTCCGACCACTTTTGCATACACGCATGTGTTGGTGGTCCCTCCGCAGGTATCCCGATACCAGGCTTATTCCCCAAGACCGCCGAACCCCCTTACCATGCCCTGAACTAGGGAAAGACGCCGCCATCGCCCCCCCTCGCAGGCCTCTCTCTCGCCGCGCCTGTCCAATCGGATGTCGGGCGGGCCAGAGGTAACACATCCACCGGACAGGAAATACATGGTGGCGCACCCGCTGAACCCTCGGCCCATGAATAGGATCTCCGCGAACAAGAAACTCGGACCGACCAGAGTCCAGTCTTAGCCGAAGAAGCGAATCGGTATGCCCAAGGCCCACACGAAGGCCGGAATGAACTCGCTTTCGCGTCCATACCTACATTTTATATCAGTGGGGCTGGTTCGAATTAGCCCGATGAATTCAGGGGGCAAATCGAAGACGATTGGGCGAATGAAGGCAAAAAACAAATGAGCCAGTCCATAAGTGCAAAATAACGAAACAGCAGCCAAAACCCTATACAAAGAGGAGCGACCATAACGATCACCACAGCGCGTTGGGCCATACATCTAATCTAAATTATTTTGCCCAAAGCTACAAATTCGCAAATAAATCAGTTGCCAAGCATAAAATTTTAATATAAAATAAAAAATATAAAAATCATACGTACAAATGGAGGCTTTCATAACAATTATGAACATTTTTTTAAAAAATAACAAGATAATTATGTGCATTCTCTACATTTGGTTACTTACAACGCCAGCATATGCAGCCATAGGCCGCGCTCTCCCGCCAGATGCAGGAATCGCAGACCAGTTAAATGCTGTACAAGCCTCTTATTTCCTTTTGCGTAGCGCCCTCCCAGGCCACGGAAAAAGAAAGCATGCATTTAACGGTGCAGTGCGTTCTATTTACCTATTGGCGCGGAGGGTAGATGGCACGAATCCCCAGGGAACAATATCCATTGCCATGATGACCGGTTTGTATTTTATCCCTGATCTTGGTGTACTCTTCGTCAACGGAGCCAGAGCTAAAAAATTTTTTAGCATTTCAAAAGCCTACATGAACGGCGCATTCAACGCGTTAGGCATGCCACTAGCCCCACCTACCCTGAGGGGCACCGCCGTGGCCCGCACAGCTCCATGCATCAAAACAGATCTAACTACATTCAAGAGAGCCTGGACGCTGCGAATGATTCGCCCCGGATTGGGCCAACAGGAACGAGCGCCACTTGCCATCCCTCACCTCGTGGTTCCGGATGCCGTGGACGCGGGCCCTGTGGCGGGCCTGGATTTAGACGCCCAAGTCCAAGGGTCAATGTCTATCCCTGCCACCGATGGAACCCTGACCGGCTCCTTTGGGGATAACCCGCCGAGCCCCGAGCAAGCCCCACTCGGAGCCGGAAATGTAATTCCTTTCCCGTACATATATCACTCCTATCCTCCATATGATCCCGATGGGGATGGTGGGGGGTTGCGCAACGAACAAGCCCCACGCGCCGGCGCGAATGACTTCGCTTTCCCATACATACCTCACGACGATTCATCATCGGAGAGCAGTGAGGATGGGCGGGAATTGCCCGCTGACTACAGGGAGTAAACCAAAGACGATGCTCCTCTCAAAGGCAAAATCAAATGAGCCAGACCTTAAATGGAAAATAACAAACCAGCAGACAAAACCCTATACAAAGAGGCGAGACCATAGCGATCTCCACAGCGCGTTGGGCCAGACATCTAATCTAAATTATTATGCCCAAACATACAAATTTCGAAAAAACAGTTGACACGCATAAACTATTAATATAAAATGCGGCTACGAAAATTCACCCAAACATAAGGAGGACTTCATAACAATTATGAACATATTTTTTAAAAATAATAAAATAATCACGTGGATTCTTTTCTTTAGTTTACTTAAAAGTCCAGCATATGCGGCCAGATACCAACGACCAGGAGTTCGCCTGAGACAAGCACCAATCCCAAACGATAGGATTGCCATTGTAGATGCAATAAAGTTACACCTAATGAAAGGCAAACACGTAAGGAACCACCGCTGCCCGCTGATGTGGGCTATATTCGACATGCTTGAGAAAGAGCAAGCGAATTGGGAACTAGTAAGCCAGAGCGCTCTCATAGATTTTTTTCTCGAAACTGGAGTGCTTTTTTTTCCTCACGAGGGTTTTTTTTTGTTAATCAATTCAAAGTTTAGGGGATTTAGTGACAGATGTAAATCTGAGATAAATGGTACCCTAGCCAAAATGGGCGCGAGAATCCTCCAACCGAGCGAAGTATACTCCAGACTACAGCGTTGCGCCCCCTATCTAGTAGAGTTTTATAAACAACAAAGCAGAAGCATTGTGGGGCGGACTTTCCTACCCCCCAACAATCAGGGAATCCGCACGGGTCCAGTTGATGGCCCTACGTTTGCCGAAAGCTCCGACCCCACATCCAGAGGTGCTGAAGACCAAACTGATTTAAATAAATTCACCCCGGAATTCATCCTCCCTTGGGATGAAGATAATGAGTAATTTCAATTTAATAACTTCGCCTAGCTCGAACCCCGCCGGGCCTACAACAGGGCCTGGGCCTGGGCACCTATGCTGTTATTATTCAAGACAAACAGACAAATTCCCAAAAAACACTTGACAATCATATTAAATTTTAATATAAATAAAAAAATTATACATACGAATGGAGGAGTTTATAGTAATTATGAACAAATTTTTAAAAAATAATAAAATAATAACGTGTATTCTGTGCTTTGTTTTGCTTAATTCACCAGCATCCGCATCTACAGATCCAATAGCCACAAGTTTCGACCCGGCTAGCGTCCCAACCGTCCCCATTGATGTTTGGCTGCCAGAGCAAATAAGCGCTAGAGACCCACGCCGCCAATATACGAATAGACTGGTTCTTATTATGCGCAAGCAGTGCGAACTCCACCGCGTGGCCCCCGAACAACTAAAAAGGGATGTTTCTGAAACAGGCATATACATCATTCCGGGCGGTAGGTATTATTTCCAGGACGCCGGGAGAACAGCGGTCTACATAGCACAAAAAACGAGGTACACTATTAACTTAATTAGCAAATCGGGGCTAAAACAAGCCCCGTGGAATGTCGCCCAAGAAGTACTCGCGAGGACTCCTGCGTGGTTTCAATTGATTGTTAGTTGGGATCCACTGAAGAGGCGGTTACGCTTCTTTAGTGACTTGATGCGGTTCCAGCCACCCTATGCTGACCGGCCCCTCGCAACCGTGAAAGGCCTGGTCCGCCCTGAACCGGAGGTGCCCCGATTTGCCTTCCCACAACAACCCCCATCTGGCGAAATCCCTGAAGCTTTCTGGGGGCAAGACCTGCGCACGGAGACAGAGCAGGGACCCCGGGTTGGCGTACCCCAACTGGCCACACCTGACGAGCTCCCGGATGAGTTCTGGGGGATCGACATGCGACCGGGGACATCGAAGGTCCCCGGCTTCGGCGACGAAGACCGTATCCAACCCGACCAGTTTAGCGGCGGGCTCAATCAATCGATAGCGATGCCGAATGGCCATTTGGGCCCTGCTACGGATGATGAGGTGAAATAGCTTCTGTTTTGGCGTAGTAATGGACATCAATAGAAGAACGCGACACACACAAAAAACGAAAAATTCGAAGAAAAAAATAAAGAAATGGTCACGTAACTAGCATGCTCGAGTTCAAAATATGAACCTATTCTTAAATATTTTGTACAAACAGACAAATTCCCAAAAAACACTTGACAATCATATTAAATTTTAATATAAATAAAAAAATTATACATACGAATGGAGGCCTTTATAGTAATTATGAACATATTTTTAAAAAACAATAAAATAATAACGTGTATTCTTTTCTTTAGTTTGCTTAAAAGTCCAGCATATGCAGCCAGAGATACCCGACCACGATATGCCATGCTATACCAAGCTATCCCAACTTGGCTAGCTGAAAGAATAAATGCAATAAAATCAACTATGAATTTAGGCAAAAGCTCAAGGTTCAGCAGAAACTGAGTGGTGAACACATTATACCAACTGAAGCAATTGCAGGAGGATTTGGCGCAAGGAAATACGTACGATCTCATATTGTTGTTTATCGCATGTGGATTGTTTTTTATTCCTAACTCTAATGTATTTCTGTTAAACACTAGTAGGTTTTGTTAATATACTAACCGATCTAAATCTGGCGTAAATGGTGCATTAGCCAATCTGGGCGTGAGGATAATCCCCCGGGACGAAGCAATGGACGCGGTACAGACGCACGCCCCCTATATGTTAGAATTGTACATAAATGAACAGCGTCACATTGTGGCGCGTAGTTTTGGATCGCCGAGAGATCAGGAAATAGTCGAGGTCCAAGGTAACGGACCCCCGGATGACGACATATTCGCCCCCGAAATCCGAGACGAGGAAGACCCATTTAGTTTCAATAAACTTAACTTGGATTTCACCTCGGCTTGGGATTTAGTAGCTGATTAATTTCAATTTAATAAATTTGACTAGCAAGAATCTCGAATAGGCTCCAACGGGGCCTTGCCAACTATGCTGTGATTATTGTAAAAAAACATATAAATTCTAAACATCAGTTAATACGCATATTAAATTTTAATATAAATATAAAAAATACAAAAATCACACATACAAACGGAGGCCTTCTTAGCATTTATGAATAATTTTTTTAAGAATAATAAGATAATCATGTGTATTCTCTTCATTAGTATACTTACAAGTCCAGCACATGCAGCCATCGCTCCATGGGCCCCATATACCATCCAACAGCTAAATCTCCCTCCTGCCGTAACTGCCGAAGTCGACAAAATAGGGTATGAGCTACGGAATACCAGAATCCCAGCTGGCGAGGGAACCCGGATGCTACATCGTGGACTCAACCGGCTTCGGAACGCGCAGTTGGGTTTGGACGAAGGAAATCCGATCAATTTATTATGGTTTATTATGGAAACCGGAGTGCTTTTTATTCCTGACTCTGACTCTGACTCTTATATTGTTCTGATACTCCTGTCACAGTTTAAAATATATGTTGGCAGATGTAAATCTTTGTTAAATAATTGGCTACGAACGATGCGAGCGCCAATAATCCCCTACATCGAATTAATCCCCGCGATAAAGATTGGCGCTCCCGGGTTATTCCAATGGTACCTAAAAAAACGAAGACCCGTTGTGGGGCGTAGGTTTTCTAACCCGTGGAGCTTCCCCTCTCGCGTGGCGGATGACGTAATCTCAAGAGAAGAGCATAGTCAGAGCGAGTTAATGCAAACAGGGGCCCAAACAGACGAATATCGTGGCCAAGAATATCTCCCGGGAGATCAGCAGGTCCAACGCAAAACCCACCCGAATACACGAACAGAGCCCAATGAATTACAAACAACACAGGGAGCTCCGGAATATAACGATTCGCTGGATCTGTACTTTTGGGGGCTTGACCCTGACTTAGACTAGCTTACCATGAAATATGACCGTCAACAAGCAACGCGAAGGCCCAAATCGGAATAGCGAACGTATCGAATAATAATAATATATAAGAAAAAACCTATTCTTAAATATTTTGTACAAACATACAAATTCACAAAAAATCAGTTGACACGCAGAAAATTTTAATATAAAATAAAAGCATAAAAATTCACCCAAACATAAAGGAGGCCTTCATAACAATTATGAACAAATTTTTAAAAAACAATAAAATAATAACGTGTATTCTTTGCTTTGTTTTGATTAATTCGCCAGCATCAGCATCGAGAGCTACTTCGGGCCCTTCAGATACATCTAGCGAGGGACCCCGTCCCCCTAGTAGCTCGAGATCACACCTTTTAAGCGGTATCTCATCAGTTCAACAATATAGGAACCAATTGCTCGGAATAATGAACGCACAGGATCTAATCGCCCCCCAGGCTCATCAAGGACTGAGCATGCATGTTAAAGAAACAGGCGTGTACGTCTTTCCTGGAGATGAGTACTTCATACAAAACACCTGGATAACTGGCCCATATATAGGGTGCAGGCATAAGTATGTACAAACTCTAAATCAGCGATTAGGCCTGCAATTTCTTTCCCTGGAAATCAAAAACCAAGTGATGAAGTCAGCTCCGCCTTGGTTGGTGACGATATACTACCAAAATCTGCCCAGGTGGACGCTGAAACGCTGCGCAGACGTGAAGCAAGCACAGCCGCCCTCTGTGGGTGCGCCCCCTCCCCCGGCCAAGCCGGCGAACCCAGACGGGGAGGGAAACCACGAGGCCTTCAACGATCCGGACACACCCGACACCGCCCCGGCCGCATTCTCCTCTTTCGAGCAAGACGAAACCGATGGAGAAATACTGTTCTCCTGGATAAGCCAGGAGCATGAAGACTTCATGCGAAGCCATGGATACTGGAAATGAATAGAAGAACGCGCTATCCTCAAAAAGCGAAAAAATTCTAAGAAAAAAACAAAAGAATGGCCCCTAAACTACCATGCATAAGTTCTACATGTGAACCTATTCTTAAATATTTTGTACAAACATACAAATTCACAAAAAACACTTGACAATCATATTAAATTTCAATATAAATATAAAAATTATACATACGAATGGAGGCCTTTATAGTAATTATGAACAACTTTTTAAAAAATAATAAGATAATTTCGTGTATTATTGCCTTTGTTTCCCTTGGTAATTTAGCAGGGGCGGCCACATATCCTGTGACGCCCTTTGGGCCCCTGGCTGCGGGAGTAGGCCCGGGTGCAGTCCCCGGCCGAGAAGGGGGATGGCCCGCGCAGAGAATAATAGATGCGAAGGTTCAGGAAGTTAGATCGTTTATGACTAGCAACCAGGGCCACACACAGAACCAATACGAATTCCTGAGCAAAGCGATACAGATGTTGGCTCAAATTCAATCATTGCTCTTCCGATATTTCAGGACAGACCCCGAAGCTCAACTAATGTGGATAAATTCGATAGGTTGTTTCTTTTTTGATAAATACCTATTCTACAATCCGACTACAATTAAGGAAATTACGGGAAGAACAACGTCAACCCTGAATAGATACTTCCTAGAGAGCGATACGAAAGCAATAAACCGTGATGAACGCGAAATCGTGGTCGAAGTACAACCAGAACACATAAATAGCTTTTTCGGAAGGAACAGAAAGAGTTGGCAGATCCGAAAGAAACGCTACAGCCAACCGAATTATGGCTCCTTAATAATTCCCGAACAGCCGAGTGAAGAAACAGAAAATACTTCCCCACCGGGGAGAGAAACAACAACGAGACCCCAACCATTCCCGCACATCGACCCAGCGGCGATTGGTTCATCGAAACCAACAGACCAGGAAACAGGCGATGATGGCTTTGGTCCCCCATCAGGTTATGAGTCTATGACCCACAGCGACAGGTGCTACCCTTTGCGCTGGCAATAAATGCCCGTTGGCTCGCGTGACCGCTCGCGTCCATCAGCGGAAGGCCACACAATAGAGCCAGGCAAGTCTCCCGCATCAACGCAAAAGAACAAGCAGTTTAAAAAAATCTATTATAAAATATAAGGAGGATTCTTGTTAGTTATGAACATTTTTTTAAAAAATAATAAGATAATTTCGCGTATTCTTTGCTTTCTTATGATTACCACCCCAGCGGCCGCATCCAGACTCGCTGCGTCCTTAGTTCACAATGAATCAGATGATATAATCCAAGAATGGGTTGAAGCGATTGATCCGGCCAATATCCCTGAACTCGAAGCCAAGTTAGAGGCATTGCGCCGTAAGTTTATCGAAGCCAAATATAAGCGGGGTCGGACTGATATCTTAGTAGCTATCATGCTGGCGGTGGAGGAATTACAACAAAGCTATCAATATGATTATGACTCAAAGATGAAGATTGCTAAACGAACTGGAGTTTTTTCCCCGCCTGATCGGCATTATATTTTTATTTGCAGGGAATATATGATGAAGTATTTATGTTTGATACCCCCCGCGTATGAAACGCAAATAAAAAAATTAAGACTGCTCCAAGCAACCCCAGAAGAAAAACGCGCTGTCATCCGGATGATGCCAAAGGTCTATCGCCACTGGCTCGAGGCCAGACAATGGACAGCCAGAACCCTCCCAGGAAGCTTTATCCACTTAGCACAAACGCTGGCGCAAGAAGAAACAGCTCCCGATGACCCAGGAAATCCTGAAGCCATTCCTGAAGATGTTATCCCATACCCTCTCGCGCACTACGAATTCCCCCCGGAGCCATCCCCGCCTCCAGTCGTAACCGCTGACCGCAACCACGCCGACCCCGGGTCAATATGGCGCGCTATCGATGAAAATCCTCCCTACATCCGAGTTTTTACGCGCCCAGGTGACGACCCGGCCCATAACCCTGACGCATACTGGGAAATTTCCACCTATGAGGCTATGTTGCCAGATGCAAATCCTATCATCGGCTCTGACGGGAATTTTTATGTGGAGCGTGGGAGATAAAATCTGTAATACAGCCGCCAACCGATTGCGCGGTCAGGCCCGGAAGGGTTATCTCCCGGAATGCGGCCATGCATGGCGCCCGCATCAACACAAAAGAACAAGCCCGAAAAAAAATCTATTATGAATTATAAGGACGATTATTGTTGGTTATGAATAAATTTTTAAAAAATAATAAAATAATTTCGCGTATTCTTTGCTTTCTTATGATTACCACCCCAGCGGCCACAGCCAGAATCGAAGCGTCAGGATTCAAACCAGTAGAAGATGAAGGGCATCCAGACGTGGGTACTACTGCCGCAGTATCCAAACTAGAACAAAACCTAAATGGGAAACGTCGTGCGTTTTTGGCACACAAAGGGCATCGGGATCGTAAGGACATCTTAGCAGAAATCCTGTGGACGTTTGCGAAATTGCAACAAAGCTATCAAGATGAAGAATACCGGCAGAGCCTTGCTTACGGAACTGGACTTTGGTTCCCAACTGATCCGACTCTTGTTTTAATTTGCATTCAAAGGTTTACGCAGTATTTAAGTATAACAGATAAACTGGCTGCCTATCAACTAAAACAGTTAGGCATTAATTCAGAAACCCACCAAGTCTAAAACGCTGTCGTCGCTAATTGCCCGAGCTCATTAAAGTTAATGCTATTGAGCTATGAATGGGAATTGAAAACACTCCCCCCAAGCGTGATCTGGGACGCAGAAGCGCGGATACGGCAAGGAGAAGTCCCCAACCCCGAGCCCGCACGTGGACCGGTCAGGCCAGGCGAAGACCTTCCATATCGTCCCTCGAGGCCCTTCGCCCCTCAGGCGGCGACTAGCCATTCAGGCGGGAACTCTGAGCCCAAGCCCGAAGGCCCCCTTGCCGAATTAGAAGAAAATCCACCTGACATCCAACTATATACGACCGGAGGTGGCGATCCGGCGTTTGACCCTGTCGGCTCCAGGAGAATTCCTGATTACAAGGCGATGAGCCCAGGGAAGAAGGCTTTCTTAGGCTCTGACATGAACTTTTATGAGAAACGTCCTAGTTAAAATTTGTGAGCCAGCCAGCAACCGCTTGCGCGGGGTGGGGCGTGAGGTTCAGCGCCCGAAATTAAGCCAGGCAAGTCACCCGCCTCAACGCAAAACAACAAGCACTGAAAAAAATCTATTATGAATTATAAGGAGGATTCTGGTAGATATTCACATTTTTTTGAAAATTAATAAAATAATTATATGTATTATTGTCTTCATTTCGCTTAATCCCGAAGCAGGCGCGGCCAGATATCCAGGCCCTAAGGGGGGAGGATCGAATCATACAAGAGAAATCGAAGAAAAGGCAAACCAAATCAGAGAGGTTATGCGAACGTCCGAATCGAAACAGATAACGCAGCGAGATAGTTTAACTGAGTGGTTTTGGCAGGTCGAAATATTCCAAATCGGGATATCCTTTTTCAGCCCAGCCGACCGCCTATTGTTTGTTATGTTGACTGGGGTTTACTTCTTTGGTGAATATATAATAATAAATACATCAAAAGTTATGCAACATACTAGCAGAACAAGGTCCGTGCTTAACAAATACTTTTTCAGGAATGAGTTCGAGATTGTCGACTTTGACGTCAGATCCGAAGTTTGCGCGAAGGCACCCCCTTTCCTGGCCCCCGAGTTATCGATCAACTGGAAGCAGTGGGTAGTCAGGAGACGTCCCGCAAAACGCCCCCCTTGACTTGTTACGGGAGCGCTGTGCGTACTCCTGATTCATTGCTGGCCACGCCTGCTACGCCTTGTTGTGTCGGTCGACGTCACGAACAAGACCAGCGACGATCCGCCCCACAACTAACCGGGAGACGGCGTAATGTCAGGACTTCGTCGTCAGGGTTACCCCGCCGGAACTAAACAAGCGATAGGCCGGCCGGTTTTTGCCGCGGAATTCACGGCCCCCCCTCACCGCCGACAACTGGAACTAAGGCCCCACAACAGACAAGCAGCCGATCTGTGAAGAAAACTTTTCTACATTAGTTTTTACAAAGATTCAAATTCTAAAAAATCAGTTGACAATCATATTGAATTTAAATATAAAATAAAATATAAAAATTTTACATACAAAGAGAGGGCTGCATATCAATTATGAACAATTTTTTTAAAAATAATAAGATGATTTTGTGTATTATTTGCTTTGTTTTGATAAATACTCAAGTTTGGGGATCCGCATGTAGAAACCCAATTAAATTCGAGTGTAAAAATAAAGCAATCCAACGCCAAGTGAATTCTCTTAGCAACCAAATGTATCAAAATAAAAGCCGAGCGAACCAAGACTCGCACTTTTTTCCTGATATCATGAGGCGACTGCAAGTGGCCCAAAACGGCCTCACGGATGAAAGCGAACAGATAGCATTTACTCAGTTCACTGGGGTTCATTTCACACCAGACGGTTTTTTTGCATTAAACCTAGCCATTGCTAGTACTTTTTTGTATAGATCGAAATCCTGGATCAAAAAAAAATGCTCCGAGTCGGGTGCTGTGCCATTAACCGGCCAAGAGAGATTAGGCGTCTTACGCAGTTGTGAGAGGTGGTTTTTTCCCGTGTTTGGGCTTAAGATCGTTGCCTGGACTTTTCGTGCCTTGCCGTCGACACCAACAGGGGAACAAATATGGGCAGAGTATAGAGACAAACAGACAAAAAGTGTCCAGGGATGCCCCGTGCAACACGCAGCTAAAGAAATCCAGCCTGGCGATATAGGCGCGCAGGCGCGAACAGGTCGGACAGTGCCCAAAGAACAACCAGCGGAACCAATCATACCCTCTGTTGGCCGACAAATCAGATCGGAGGACTCGTCCGACGATGAATTCTGGGGCTTGGCATGGTAGGAGATTGCCCCCGGGGGGGGGCATCGGACCTGAATCCCTGACAACACGGATAGCCCAAAGAACTCTATAATAAATGAAGATCAGAAATAAAAGGCCGGATGAACCAGTAACAAAAGCTATGTAGATTCCGCTGTTTTACAGTAATATAAGGAGGCCTCTTCTTTGCTATGAATCATTTTTTAAAAAATAATAAGATAATTTTGTGTATTATTTGCTTTGTTTTGATAAATACTCCAGCGCAGGCCTCAACAACGCCCGAGGGATTAAAAACGCCTGAAACGTATAGCGAAGACACAGACCCATTCGACAACCTTGAGGAGTTGCAGACCAACTTCAGGTCGCAAAAGAGGCACTCGACGGACAGGTTTGAACACGAAATAAACGAGATCTATCAGACCCAGAACGCAATAGACCCTGGTGACCAATCAAACATGGCCAGGCTTATAAAACGCACTGGGTTGTATTTTCATGTTATTGATGGAATGACTGTAGCGGTTGTTATAAACAGAAACATAACTGCAAGTTTTTTTGGTGTGAAAAAAAGCACAATAAATGGTCACTTAAGAAAGTTAAGTATGTATCGATTTACATCAAAAAATAAACTAGATATACTAAGGGGCTTGCCGGCGTATGTAAAAGGAATACTTAACAAAAACCAACAGTGGACGGTGAGACATGCTCCGACTATCCTGGGATGCAGCTCCGCGGGGATTGGTGCTTCCGAACGCGAACAATCGAACGAAGAGGACAGTAGGTTAGAGCCAGCCCCACCCGGCACTGACGAAGGATACACATATGGTGACAGAGCGACCCCAGGGCCCCTCCCGGGCAAAGATGACGATTTGGCATTTGTTGGTATTGCTGCTCTCAGCACGGCCCACAGTATTGACTGGCAGCCAGGTTCCCCTGCTGCAGCTGCACCCCCTCCGGAACAACGTGAGCCTGGAAATTCTTCCTCGCCGCCAAGGAGTTACAAACTCTTCGATAACGCCGGTGCCGAGACGGGCCAAATCGCGGCGGACGCGTGGTACTCTCCTGAAACGAATCAAAATCCCTCAAGCGCAGCCCCTCCCATAGACCCTCTCATGTGGGACTTCCTGTAAGGATTCTTGCGACGGCCTCATCAATTGGCATGGCCCATATCTGAGATCATAGCCGCGCGAAAATGATCTGTGTGAATTGGCCTATTCTGAATTCTTTTATACAAACATACAAATTTCAAAAAAATTATTGACATATTAAATCAAAAATAATATAACTCCTATAGGACGGAGGTTGAATTTATGTTCGAATTTGATAAAATTTATAAACCTGAATTGATTGAACAAGATTTATATAATTTTTGGATAACAAATAATTTTTTTGTAGCAAATCCGCATTCCGTCAAAAAAAAATACACAATAATGATGCCTCCACCGAATATAACAGGCAACTTACATTTAGGCCATGCACTCGATCAAACCATACAAGACATTCTCGCCAGATTCAAACGCATGGCAGGCTATGAAGTTTTATTTTTGCCGGGTACTGATCATGCAGCAATAGCAACAGAAACAAAAATTGTACAACAAATGGCAACAGAAGGCTTGACAAAAAAAGATATAACTCGCGAAGAATTTCTCGAACGTGCATGGGCGTGGAAAAAAAAATATGGACATCTTATAATAGAACAGATTAAAAAAATAGGATCCTCATGTGATTGGACTTGCGAACGCTTTACTATGGATGAAAATTACACGACCGCAATCACAGAATGTTTTGTTAAATTTTATGAAGAAAATTTAATATATCGCGGCGAACGAATTATCAATTGGTGTCCTAATTGTAGGACTTCCGTTTCCGATGCCGAGGTCAACCATACACAAACCGATGGAAAATTGTATTATATTAAATATTATATAAAAAACAGTAAAAATCAAGATTTTTTGTGCGTTGCTACAACAAGACCAGAAACTATTTTCGGCGACGTAGCATTGGCAGTTAATCCAGATCATGATTTAGCCAAAACATTAATAGGCAAATCAGTAATTGTCCCCCTGACTGACCGAGAAATCCCTATTATAGTAGATGCTTCAGTCGATCCGAATTTTGGAACAGGGATACTGAAAGTAACTCCAGCACATGCATATGAAGATTTCGAAATTGGTCGGCGTCATAATTTACCTATTCTTAAAATACTAGATTCTCGCGGATATTTAAACCAAGAATGCGGCGAATATCAAAATACAGAAAGATTTGTCGCGCGAGAAAAAATTGTTAAAGATTTAAATGCACATAATTTTATTGAAAAAACAGAAAATTTAGTGCATAATACCGGTCATTGTTATCGCTGTGAAAGCACAATAGAACCCATGATATCGACACAATGGTTTTGTAAAATGGCGCCCCTCGCAGAACAGGCAATAAATATTGTAAAAGCCGATGAAATACAATTCGTGCCGAAACATTTTGATAGAATTTATTTTCAATGGTTAACCAACATAAAAGATTGGTGTATTTCTCGCCAATTATGGTGGGGCCATCGCATACCCGCCTGGTACTGTGAAAATTGCGAGCATATTACAATATCGCGGCATACCCCGAACGCATGCGAAAAATGTAATTCAAAAAGCATAAACCAAGATCCTGACACGCTTGACACATGGTTTTCATCAGCACTTTGGCCATTTGCAACATTAGGTTGGCCGAAAAAGACAAAATATTGGTCATTTTACCCAACAGATACGCTAGTTACTGGTTATGATATTATATTTTTCTGGGTAGCTAGAATGATTTTTTCTTCATTAAAATTAACAAAAAAAATACCGTTTTCAAAAGTATTAATCCACGGGCTAGTTCGCGATGCACATGGGCAAAAGATGTCAAAAAGTCTGGGCAATGGCATAGACCCCCTCGATGTAATAGAAAAATATGGTGCAGATGCTTTACGTTTTGCATTAATAAGCGGTCTGACCCCAGGAAATGATTCCAGATTTTCAATAGAAAAAATAGAAGGTGCTCGCAGATTTTTAAATAAAATTTGGAACGCCGCAAGGTTAATTTATTTAAATACACAAGATATTGGTAAAAATAATAATAATTTTATATACAATACACAAAAAATAAGCTCATGGCATAACTCGTGGATACTAAGCCGATTTAATAATCTTACAAAAATTGTATATGAAAATTTGGAAAATTTTGAGTACGGTATTGCTCTACAGAAGCTTTATAGCTTTTTTTGGGACGAATTTTGTGATTGGTATCTCGAATTTGCTAAATTTGATTTTAAAATTTCTAATACTCCGATATCCCGAGAAACAAAAAATATTTCTGTATATATTTTACAAAATACTCTAAAATTATTGCACCCGTTTATACCATTTATTACAGAAAAAATATATAAAATTTTCGATAAAAATTTCCTTACTATAACTACCTCAAGTTATCCTGAATTTCATCCAAAATTTGTTGACTCAGAAGCAGAAGAAAAAATAAACAAAATTATTACGTTAATTAAATCTGTGCGAAACAAAAGAAATACAAGTAACACAAAAATAGAAACAAAAATTTCAGTTTATATTCATTGCGCTGATCCCATAAAAAATATATTAAAACAATATGAAGAAATTATTATTTTTTTCATAAGAGCATTAAAAATAGAATACTCGTCAGATATACAAAATGCCCAAAATAATTCCCAAACAAGCGTAATAATATTAGATTTCGCTAAAATTTATATCCCAAATACGGAACTTTTAAATACTGAAAATATATTAAGCAATATAAACAAAGAAATCGCACAAATAAATTCGCAATTAGAAAAATATAAAATTTTAGTAAATAATCCGGAATTTTTAATGAACGCTAAAGAAACTGTAATATCAGATACAAAATTAAAACTTGAAAATTTAGAAAAAAAATTAAAAGACTTGACTATAGAAAAACTTAAATTTTAATAAATACTAATTCTATCATACGTATTTAATTTATCAACCGAATCCGGAACATTTTCACATATATAATAATTATCTTTTTCGCCCAAAATATTGACAGGTATTAAATTATATTTTGATTTTCGTTTGACATAAACGCCAGTTTTATTTGTCTCAAGAAAATGTATATAGTCTTTAAGAATTTTAAAACCTGAAATTTTTTTGGTTTGTATTTTTATGGTTTCTTTTCTAAAATTCACAAAATACTCAGTAAGATTTACAGATAAAACTAAAAGATCAGAATCTAACACAGATATAACTTCGCATGATATATTAAATTCTTTAGTTAAATCTAACGATATATCAATAGATTTTTTTGATTTAAATTGTTCAATTTCATTTTTTTTTAATTTACATATTATAATACAATTAGGAGATTTTACAATTTTTCCCACAAATTTATTATTATTATTATATTTATCAATATTTGACATATTTTCTTCATATTTTTTAAAATTTTCGAAATTAAAATTTTCCAAATCAGACAACAAATAATTAAAATCCACATAATTTTCAATTCCATCGACATAAGAGCTAAAGTATCCCGAATTTTGAGATATTATTTTGTTATTTTCTGTACATTCTATCAAACTGGAATCTTCCATTTTTTGTGAAACTTCACTATAAATTTCATAATTCTTATTTCTAACTTGTTCATATTGTCTAATAAGATCCAAAATTCCGGTTCTGATATACAACAAATCCTGACAAGAATTTAATTTCAAATTTACAATTTCTTTATTAATCAAACTATGTATATTATTTTTTGTTAAATTCAAAAATTTTATTTTATTAGAACTTGACATATCATGTTTGTAAGTATAAAATTTTCGTTGTATATTTTTGGAAATCTTAACACCAATAAGCTCACCGCGCGCAACATGCGATTTATCTTTTTTCACAATCATGAAATCCGCAGGATTATAATCAAGCAGAGTTTCATCTCGAAACCCATAAGCAATCACGCTAATATACGACTCAGTTGTGATAGGAAAAACAGTTTGTAATTTGCGATTCTTAAAAAAGCCGACACAACTTTTTATTATAATATACGAAAAAAAAATCATAATAAACGTCCAACACAGAAAATTCCTCTTATTTGTTCCAAATTCAATTTTCAATGAATTCGACCACACAGTCTAAAATATCATCTGAAGTCATAGAATAAATTTTTTTCAACGAATTCAAAGTACCGACTTGTCCAAATTCATCGCGAACACCAATCGACCGGGCTTTCGTGGGACAATGTTCGCATAAAATTTCTGAAATCGCAGAATATAATCCTCCTATTATGCTATGATTCTCGATTGTAACAACTTTTTTTGTTTTTTGTGCAGATCCAACAATTTTTTGAATATTTATTGGTTTAATTGTATGAACATTAACTATTTCCGCATTAATTCCTAATAATTTTAATTTTTTAGCGGCTTGAAGAGTTTCGGAAACCATAATACCAGAACAAAACATGCTTACATCTGATCCAGACTGAATAATATCTGGCCGATTAAAATCAAATTTATAATTTTCATTGAAAATTTTTGGTAATTCTTTACGAAACATACGAGTATATACGGATTTTTTTGTGTAAATTAGTTCAGGAATCGCGGCCGCAAATTGAAATTCATCGCACGGCTCAAAAACAATCATGTTTGGGAAGCTTCTCATTATAGAAATATCCTCAAAACTCATATGAGTGCCGCCATTGCTTTGGGCTGTAATCCCCGGATCAAACCCAAATATTTTTACGCATTGTTGCGCATAACAAATCGACACAGCGATTTGATCGCAAATTCTTCTAGTCACAAACGGAGAAAATGAAAAAATCAATGGAATCATGTTATAACTAGACAATCCTGCGGCGATGCCCGCCATATTTTGCTCAGCAACCCCAACATTTATGCAACGGTCCGGAAATAAGCCAATAAGCTCATCGAAACCTCCGGGCTTTGCTAAATCTGCATTTATTATAATTATATTTTCATCATTTTGCATAATTTTTTTCAGGTTTTTAACCAGAATTTGTCGCAATTCCACTATTAAATTACCTCTATATTTTATATATTTTTATAATATTCGTTGAACATTTTAGAATCATAACTCATGCTATGATTAGAAATACCAGCCTCGACAGCAAAATCAGCCCCGAACCCTTTAATAGTATACAAAATAATCGCACACGGCTTATTATTTTTGTATAATTCGTCATTTTTTACCTTACAAATAGCGTCATTAATCTCACTACAAGAATTCCCGTTTTTCACGATTAAAACATTCCACCCAAAGGCTTTCCATTTATCAGCAACTGGCTCGACCTCACAGATTTCACTCACTTTTCCGTCTATTTGAGCATTGTTATAATCAACAAAAATAATAATATTATTTAATTTATTATGTGCAGAAAACATAGCCCCTTCCCAAACTTGCCCCTCCTGAAGTTCGCCATCGCCTAATATGACATAAATACAAGCACCATTTTTTTTTAATTGCGATGCTTTTGCCATGCCAATCGCACACGAAAGTCCTTGGCCTAAAGACCCTGTTGTCATGTCTATGCCAGGAGTTTTGTTCATATCGCAATGACTCGGTAAACGCGTTCCAGGTTGATTTAATGTTGAAAGCCATTTGAAATCAAAAAAACCCATTTCACATAATACAGCATAAATAGCGGGCCCACTATGGCCTTTTGAAACCACTAATCTATCGCGATCAACTTTTTGGGGGTCTTTGGGATCAATATTCATGTAATTTTTATACAAAACAGCCAATAGTTCGACTATAGAAAGACAGCCACCTATATGCCCTACTCCGAAAGAACTTATTGCGAATAATATATTTTTTCGTAATTTATAACAAAAATCTTCTAAATTATTATCATATTTTTGTGTATGTTTTATATTAATATTTTTTAATTTTATCGATGTTTTAGACATTTTTTCGACTTCCTCCTTAAAAATTAATCACAAAATTAACAATTTTTTTGGATATATAAATTTTTTTTTGTATATTTTGGCCATTAATTATTTTGGAAATTTTTTCATTGGACTCAGCTAATTTAATAATATCTTCTTTTGTAGTATTAGGATCAACACTAATCGTACTTTTTATTTTCCCATTAATTTGTAAAACAATATTTATATTTCCGGAATTTATCAATTCAGAATTATAATCAGGCCAAAATTCACTAATAATATCTTTTAGACCGGTTATTTCGCGAATTTCATCGACAAGAAATGGAGCGAACGGCCCCAATAATTTAGTAAAGATATCCAATTCGCCAAGAGTTATCTCCCCAGTATTTTTTATATCATTCACAAACGTCATCATGGCAGAAATAGCGGTATTAAATTTTAAATTTTCAATATCTTCACTGACTTTTTTGGTAGTAATATTTAAAATTTTAGATATATTATCTCTAATTTTATTAGTTTTGACCAAAATTTTCGTCAATCCAAAAATTTTTTCAATAAATCTAACACAACCTAAAATACTTCCAGAGTTCCAAAGTACTGCCTGTTCGAAATCACCGATAAATAAAATATACAAGCGAAAAGCATCTGCGCCATATTTTTTCACTATATCCGTAGGATCAATAACATTTTCGCGTGATTTACTCATTTTTTCGCCATTTTCACTAAGAATCAATCCGTGACTTGTGCGTTTTGCATACGGCTCTGGAGTCGAAACAGCTCCTATGTCATATAAAAATTTGTGCCAAAATCTACTGTATAATAAATGCAATGTAGTATGCTCCATACCACCGTTGTACCAATCGACAGGCATCCAATAATTTATTTTTTTCATGTCAGCAAAATTTTTAGCATTTTCGGGGTCTAAATACCTCAAAAAATACCATGACGACCCTGCCCATTGCGGCATTGTATCCGTTTCTCTTTTGGATGGAAGCCCGCACTTTGGGCACAAAACATTACTCCATGGTAAAGACTGCAAAATAGACTCGCCGGTTTCTAGGGGCTTAAAATTATTTATATCGGGCAATTCGACGGGTAAATTTTCGTCAAGAACATGCCCACAATGCGGACAGTCAATAATTGGAATCGGCTCGCCCCAATATCTTTGTCTAGAAAATATCCAGTCTTTAAGTTTATAATTAATTTTAAAATCCCCAGCATTAAGCTCTTGTAATTTTTTTATAATACATGATCGAGCATTTTCAATACTTAAGCCATCGAGAAACTCGGAATTTATAAGCACACCGTCGCCAGTATAAACTTCATCATTTACAATCCCGGATTTTTGTGTGTTTTCTACCACTTTTTTTATATTAATATTATATTTTTGTGCAAACTGCCAATCGCGTTCATCATGCGCAGGCACTGCCATCACAGCACCTGTCCCGTATTCTGAAAGAACATAATCAGCTATAAATATCGGGATGTGATCGTTATTCACTGGATTTATAGCAAAAAGACCTTTAATTTCAATACCGGTCTTCTCTTTTGCGATTTCAGCCCGCTCAAAATCATTTTTTCGCAAACTTTCTTCGCGATATTTATATATATCTTGAATATTTTTTATTTTTGAATTATAAGTATTGATTATATTATTTTCAGGGGCAATT
This sequence comes from Candidatus Improbicoccus devescovinae, assembly GCA_036245095.1. Lineage (GTDB taxonomy): Bacteria > Bacillota > Clostridia > Oscillospirales > Acutalibacteraceae > Improbicoccus > Improbicoccus devescovinae. The sequence goes on along the minus strand of BSWA01000002.1, from coordinate 277,134 downwards.
ACTAAATAAGTAACCCCGAATATAGTTTCAGGACGCGTAGTAAAAACTTCTAAATAAATATCACAAGAAATTTCAGGGGAAATCTTAAATTTTATGGCCGCTCCTTGAGATTTTCCTATCCAATTTTCTTGTTGAATTCTAACTCTTTTTGGATAATCTACTAAATTCAAATCATCGAGTAATCTTTGGGCATAATTTGCAATTTTTAAAATCCATTGTGATTTTTCTTTCTGAATTACAGTATGGGAGCATCGCTCGCATTTACCGGAAATAACTTCTTCATTTGCAAGCACACATTTGCACGAGGTACACCAGTTTACTCGTGTATTTTTTTTGGCAGCTAGGCCGTTTTCAAACAATCTAGAAAAAATCCACTGAGTCCATTTGTAATAGTCGACATTTGTAGTATTAATTTCCCGATTCCAATCAAACGAAATGCCCAAAAATTTAAGTTGAGATTTAAAATTTTGTATATTTTGCTCAGTTACAACTTTCGGATGTATATTATTTTTAATCGCATAATTCTCAGCCGGAAGCCCAAAAGAATCCCAGCCAATAGGATACAAGACATTAAAGCCCTGCATGCGACGCTTCCGAGCGACAACATCCATGGCAACATTACTACGAGTATGCCCTACATGTAAACCTTGGCCAGACGGATACGGAAATTCTATTAATACATAATATTTGGGTTTAGTAAAATCCTCAGTAGCAGAAAAATTATTAATTTTTTCACGATATTCGCGCCATTTTTGTTCAATTTTCACAAAATCATAATTTAACTTCCTAATTTCCCATCAACACCTTTAGTGAATTATACCAATAATTTAAAATTAAAAAACTAATTCCCGACTTGAGAACACAGGGCCCTCCGTACATATGCGTTTATAAGTAATTTCATTATTTAATATTTTGCAACTGCAACCCATACATGCGCCGAACCCGCACGCCATGCGCGATTCCATACATATCTGTCCTTCATGTCCAAGCTGATGAACCGCCTTTAGCATGGCTGGAGGCCCACATGAAAAATAATAATTATAATTTAATTTTTCTAAAATATCAGTAACATAGCCTAAAATCCCAAAGCTGCCGTCTTCGGTCGCGATGTGTATTTCACTAATTTTTGAAAATTTATTAATATAAAATATTTGGGATGAATCTTTAAATCCTAAAATAGTAACATATTTATGATTAAACTCAATCAATTTTTTGGCCAAATAATACAAAGGCGCCGTGCCTACACCGCCTCCTATAAGGGCTATATTTGCATTAGTAGGCACGGATTGAACCTGAAAGCCATTACCTAATCCGTAAAGAATATCGAGGTTTTGTGTTTTAGTTATTTTAGATAATTCTAAAGTCCCATTCCCGAAAATTTTGTAGATAATAGACAGTTCTCGAGCTTCAGTAGAAAAATCACAAACACTAAAAGGCCTACGTAAAAAAAAACCATTTAATCTTATATTTAAAAACTGGCCAGGAATTGGATCATAATCATCGAAATCCCCTATTTTCAAACGGAAAGTATCTGCTGCTATTTTCATGTTTTCTTTGACTACAAACGTCCCCTGTGTTTTTATAAAGTTCAACACCTTAAAGTTAAATTGATTTTTATCAAATACAAAATTTAATATATTTTTAACATAAACTTATAAAACTATCTAGATTAATAATACAAACAAATAAATTAATGTCAAGAAAAAAGAAACATAAATTACTAAAAAAATAAAAACACCGAATGTATTTGAAAAACTCTTATAGGGGGGCACGGGATAACGACTAACGAGCAAACTTACACAAAAATAACAGGACAAGAGGCTCCTAGAAAGAAACCAAGGAGCCGGCTCCGGCCGTTTTTCCCTTCTTTGCGGCGGGTTAGCGGGTCATTTCATTCAGGGCTTTGATATATTCAGCCTTGGTGGAGCTTGGTGGGGTACAGGACTCAATCAAACGTGCTGCGTCTCCAAACCCTATATTGTAGGAGGGGACACAACTAACTGAACTTTGACGTATAATTGTAGGCGCTGCATCCCAAAGCGCCTTTGCGGCGGTATCATCGGGCGCTTTATCTATTGCTGCCTTTAATTGGTGGATGCTCTTTTCGACGAGGACAGATGGGTTCGGTTTTTTCGTTTGTTGGGTAGCCAGTGCTGCAATCTCGTGTCGGAGTTCTTGTAGTTGTTTTCCCTTTTCCGTGGCTTTCTGTGCGGCGAGGTCGGCCCCTTCGACGCATGAGTCAAGTTCGAGTGTTTTTTTGACAAGATCTTCGAGTTGGGTTGTGGATTTCGTTGTCGGGGTGGTCCCAGGGGTTACATCCTTCATCCAATCACGATATATCGTGCCGAATAAACCGCCAAAACATGCTGTCACTCCTTCCTCGATATTTTGTTTCGTGGCGGTGGAGGCCCAGTTTCCTTTTCCATCGCAATTGGTATATGGGGCGAGACAGGGGTTAATTTCGGTAGTTTGCATAGCGCCCACTTCTTTTCTATGTTCGTTCAGCGCTGTGACCGCTTCTTGTATTCGGCCCGCATGGAGATCTGCAAATCCCCTGGTGACGTTTTTCGGCAAGTATCGCGCATCTTTCTTGATTCCAGCAGGGGGGGTCCACGCCGATTTCCCGGAGTGTATATTTTCAATAACCATCTCGGGAATGGATATGCCAAGTGCATCGATTTCGGTAGGTTTGTTTTTGGCCGCTTTTGCTGCAGCTATCGGGTCGGTAAAGCCTCCGTGGCTGTGATACATCAATGCTAATGCGGCGGCCGCTTCGTATTGGTTGGCGAATGTATGGAGGGCAATATCCGCAGCTCTTTCTATTTCGGTTGCTTTTTCCTGGGTGATACCTAGCGTCGATTCTAACACTGCCTGTCTGCACGCCTTAAAAAGAGTAGTGAGGCCTGGTTCATCCATCTTAAACAGACTTTGTATGTTTCCTTTTAAGTCCACAGTAGACGAATAGGTAGCCAACAACCGAGGCAGATTTACAAGCGCAACAACTTGCGCCTCGTTCTTGAGCAGCCCTGCTAACGCTTGCTCGTCAGGTGATCCGACATATGAGGCCACTTTGGCCGCCACGGCCTCGTAACAGCAAGGCGATGCGTATATTTTTGCTATATCTTCGCGTTGGCCAGGGGTAAGATCAGCAAGCATTGCGCGGCCGTAAGCAGACAGTGACTTACCATCTGCGGCCGTGATTGCTTGCATCATTGCGTCGGCCCTATCTGGTCTGCGTCCATCCACTAAATCTGAGATCGTCTTGATGTCGTTCCACATTTGTTCGTTTGTTATTGTCGCGCGTTCTGCCGTCATCGGGGGTATAGTGGTAGGCATTGTATTTAGCGTGATGTTAAACCCTTTTACTTTGTCCCCTGGGCCGGAGCTCGCGGGGACAGCACGCGTGCCTGTGAACAGGTTGAAGAGCTCTATGTCGAACATAGCCCCTTTTGTTGTTGCGGGCGTTAGTGTATTGTTTGTCCTCTTATTTACTAGGGGGACGTTGATCGCGCACAGGTTGTCGTATAGTTGTTGCGCTGTTAATCCCGTTCTTTTTGGGATTTTTTTAAGGACGTCTATGGAGATCAATTTGTCTGCTTCACTTATTATGTCGGGTTCTCTTCTTTGTATTGTTGTTCGTGGCCTATCTTCGGCCTTCTCTCGTAATAAGTTTTGCAGCTGTTTTTTGTGTGTTTGTGCTTTGGTGGTTTGTTCCCCGGCGTTTATTAGATCATTCATGAGAATAAACCCTGCCCCGATCTTGGCAATCTGAGCAGCCTCGGGTTGCCCGGTGCCAAACAAACTAACTGCCAGAGCCGTAAGCGCCGTGTTGGCTTCGGGGTCTTTCAAGAACGCATTGACCATCGCAATCGCTCCATCGGGGTCTATTTTTTGGGTTGGCGTAGAAATGGGATAAATGTAAGAACTAACCCGATCAACGTACGCTTCCTTCGTCTCTTGTTTTCCTTGGTATATTTCGTATGGTGTTTTAGTAACAGGATGGGTCGTATGGAACCCTGTTTCCTTATATAATTCTTGTTTGAGTGCTTGTTGATCCGAGGTCAGCCCCAGCAGTTCCTCATATTTTTTCGTAGACGGTCGTCGGGCGGCTTCATCAGGAACAATTTCGATAGTTGTGAGCTTTTGTAGGAATGGAGGAAATTCCGGGTTGCTAAATAGAGCGTCAAGGTCCGAACGTAAATCTGGGTCATCGAGCACAGAAAAGAACCAACTAAGTGAGCTCTCTGTTTCTTCTTGATCGTCACTACGTACCGAGCTTTTATTTAGGGCTTGTATTTTTTTGGCTAACTGTGGTATACCCTTATTGGTTTCGCTTTCGCCGGAGAATGCCTTTATCGCTGTGGTTGCGATTTTTTCCTGTGCGACTGAGCTCCATTTGTAATCGTCCGGCCCAATAACATGCGCTAGACGGAATAATGTTGGGAGAATGCATCCACAGACATTCACTTGAGAGAAAGTGAGCCGCACGGTTTCCGGCTGACTGGCCAATATCGCGGCGAGGACAGCTACCTCCTCCTTGGCTAATTTTCGTATACTTTCCTTTTGTTGGTCGTTCAGGTCCTGAAAAGATCCGGGGTGGGGGTGGAAGTTCGCGTTGAATTGTTTGTTGTCTGGGCTGTATGTTGGTGCCTCAATCTGCGTGAGCGTTGCCTCTAGTACTTCTTCGTCTTGGGTCGTGGTCTGATTTACGCGATGCGTCACAACTGGGGAGAAAACCAAGCGGCCGGCAGCGGTCAGTTTCTCTCCGGCGGCAACAATAGAGTGGATTTTAATTATATCTTCAAGCAAAGCCTGTAGATTTTTTGTGTATTTTGCTTTAGTTGCGTCAGGCACACGGCTGAGACTATCATAGCCTGCCGCGGCGAGCGCGATGTAGTTAAGGTTATACTTTTTTGCAAGTTCGTCTAGCTTCGGGTAATCTATTGTTTCTTTGGAGAAACATGCTCTTAATGACTCCTCGTCGTTGTGCGGAACGTGGTTGGGCTGGTTTTTAATCTCAACCGGGGAGAAGGCGGGGAGGTCTCGTCCCGCGATAGCCTGCACGTCTTTTCGGAGCCCCTCAGACGTCTTCTCGAAGAATCCCTTGGCTATGGCATGCTCCAAAAGTCCTGCAGGAACACCGATTGTCCCTTTCTGGGACCCTCGGACGCCCGCTTCCACATATTCGTTTACAGCCGTAAGGTTACCGCGTCCAACCAGCACACCTGTGAGCGTGGCATAAGTTTGCGCCTCCTTTTTATCTGCGGGGGCCTCGTGAGCTGTTTTAAGTGCCTCTTTTTGGGTTTTTGTTATTTCGTCCCGTAATTCAGCCGAGCCTTGAGGGACCTTGCTAAGGACAGCCAGGATCCCTCTCGCCCAGCTCTGCATCACCTCGTTAGATTTTCCCGCCGGGCATTTGAGTGACTCAGCAGCTGCCTTGATTTTCGCGGTGTCGGTAGTCCCGCCAAACTCGTGGCGGAGTAGCGCAGCCGTAACCTTCTCTGCCTCCTGACAGTCCCCGTCTATTGCTTTCGTTAGGGTGTCTAGCACTCGCTTTGAATCGGAAGTTTTGAGGCCGTCGAGCATGGGTTTATAAATAGAGGTTTGTTGCCGCTTCGCGGTTTTCGGGTCTTCGCTACTCTGGCCTAGTGGGTTTTGTAATTTTGCTAACGTGTCGGCGGATAGGTCATATCTACCAGCGTTGGTCGAAATATTTTCAAGTCGTTTTTTAAAATCTTCCGAATCTTCATTCGATAACCCAGCTTCGGAAAGCTTGCCGTTGTTGCTAAGATCATGCATTTTAACCAACAGGTTTTGTTTGGCTCGGATTTTCTCGATTGCTGCTTTCTTTTCTCCTTCTGACGGCGCGTCTTGCGCTGCTTTTAGGGCATTTTGTAGTTCTTTCATTTGTTGTTTTTCTTCATCGGTCAGTTTCGCGGCCCCATCTGGGCTTTCCCCACGATTCCTTAGCAGTTTGTAGCCTCCGAAGCCCAGCGCGGCGACACCAGCGGCACCGAGCACTGCGAGGCCCACTTTTCCTACGGCCGGAAGATCTTTAATTTTATCCCAGGGGGTCGGCTTCTTTATTTGTTTCTCAATTTCCTGTTTGATTTGTTGCTGCTGGCCTTGTTTGGTATGTGTTTGATTACTATTATGCGATTGTTTTAGCGAGGCGCCCGGAGAGATCTTCGTAGGGCCGCCCGTACCCGGTTTTTGGGCTGCTGTTTGTTGCTGATGTGATGGCTTTCCAGGCCCGCCTATGTTTGCGGCTAATGCGGTTGTTGCTCCTGGTACTGTGGCAAGGCTTAAAGCAGCCAAAGACGCAGATAAGGCCCTCGTGAATTTATTTTTGTGGTGCTGGGAACCTCCAGCGGCTAATAAAGCCGAGTTATTGATTTCTTTCATATTTTGTGTAACCTCACTAGATTTTGATACAAATTTAGCAAGGGCTTCCTCTGAAACATTCATATCTCCTTCGATTCCACGTCGGCGGTTCAGTTCATTCGCAGCAGCGGTGAAGAAAGTATACAAGTCAGCAATTTCCATGGTCTTTAATTTTTGAAGCCAATCAGGATTAGAATTAATCCAAACAAAAACCTGAACTATAACAGAAAACTCATGCGAAGTTAAACCGAATATATTGTATTTATCAAGGGGGTTTGAGGTCATAAGAAATCACCTTCCTAAGTTTTGTTTTTTACATAATATAATTTTGCATCATGTGATGTATGTTAGCATACTAGATATCAATTGTCAACAATATTGTATGAAGCAAATCCGAATTTATTCAATTTAATTAATTTTTCCTTTTCATTCACATGTTTTTTTGTTGAATTCAAATAAATCATATGTTCAGCTGGGGCAACCGAGAATTTATTCTTGGCTCATCATAAATAATGCAGGAACATAATTACTGAAGGGGCCTCGGCACCCAGCCGCGTTGGGCATGCTCTCCGAAGCGACAAAGCCCACGAAAATCAAAAGAAATACGATCTCCCGGACATAGTGGGGTACCCCATAACATCGGCTCCGTCGGAAGGGGAGTAAGCACCAAAACTACGCACACGAATCAACATCTCCCCGTTATTGTTTTTATAAATGAGGGTAGAAAGGCTGAAGACATAAACAAAAAATATAAATCTATTTCTCATAGCGAAATACTATTGTTTTCCTCTGTCTCCTTATTTCCGAAAGATATTCATCATAACATCGACCAGTTCCAACCTAGTTGGGCGTGCACCAACAGGCGGATTGTAGCGCGCCCCCGGGCCCCGACCTTTTTGCCAGCCAAATACAAGCGTTATTGCTTGCAGTTTATTTATTCAGCCTCGGCTTATAACAAGGGTAGGGGATTACATACATGTTCCCCGAGCCCGCCGCTCTCACGTTTATTACGACGTAGTGGCGCCCGGTTTGGCTTCGGCCGCTTGGGCTTTCCCTGCAGAGCCGTCGGCGAACCTCTGGTTGAATTTCGCAACCAGTTCTTTTACTTTTTGATCTTCTGGCTTGACAAGTGGGTGCGTCTTAACGAGATCATTCATCCCAACTAAAAAATCACGTATGGTTGAAGCAACTATGCCCACGTAGATTGATTCGTGAGCGGAATCCGAGATTAGTTGGGTTGCTTTTTTCATTTGGCATACGGCAAGATACCGCGCGACGCAGGCAACAGCCTGGTCCGCGCAAATCGCACCTAGCTGGCCCGGGCCAGTTTGGTGGTCGTACTTCCCGTTCGGGTCCAAGCAAACTTTTGCAAGGGGCTCGGCGGGTTGTGGGTTTTTTTCAATTGCTTCTTTAAGAGCCCCTACAAATTGTTCCATCGGTGTGTCTGTAACATGAAACCCGGCTTTTGCGGTTGCTGCCGCCGTCAATTCTGTAGTAAGGGTCATTCGCCCACTGTTGCCCTCATCATATGCGGGTGGGGCGAAATAGCCAACTGTTCCGTGAGCTCCTACTACTGGGTTTTTTGCTGCGAACCGGGCTTTTTTGAGGAGTGCTGTTCGTTTTTTGCCGTCTGATTCTGTCAAAAAGCCAGGGGCATAGCGTTCCAGCAGTTCCTTTTGCGTTGTTATTTCTGCCAGGCGTTTCCCGTATCGGCTAGCAGGGCCGTACACCGTTTTGCCGGCCTCGAGACAGGTTATCATTTGATCGAGAACAATGTTAGGCCCAGTCCCAGTTTTTATTATATGGGTCGTATCCGATTCCAGGAACGCCGGGGTATCATGTTTTGCATCTTTCCAAGCAACTGGTTTGTCATGGTTTAATTTGTTATAATATGCTGTTCCCGATTGATCAACTTTCGCCGCATCTCCCTGGCACAATGCGGCGTTTAGAGCCTTTAGAAGGTCGGCCACACTTTCGCCGAACACGTAGGCGAGGCTGATTTGGTAGGGTGTTGGTGAGGGGGGCGGGGCTTTTATACTTGGTGCGGCTTTTTTATACTCATCTAGCGTGAATTTTTCCATCTCTTGTTCGGGCGGAAATACGTTCCCCTCCCCTAGCCCCGTCAGGGTCCCGAGTTGTAGCGTGGACTTCGGCTGTTTTATGGATTTTTTACGGTATGCTGTGCCTGACTGGAGTTGTTTGATTAGATCAGCGATGTGACTTTTCCCTTTCGGCGTCCCTGCCGCCAGGACTATGGCGGGTGAGGTGTCGATTATTTTCACCAATGCGTCGAGTATCTTTTTTTTGTTCGCGTTTGGCAAGCCGGTGTAATCCCTCGGGAGGGCCCCTTCGCGGAATAACACCTGATCGAAAGGGGAGTTTAATACGGTTAGGAGGTCTGTGCCGTTCGGGATTAGCCCGTGTTTAATCGCTCGCTCCAGAACCCAGGACGACCTATCATCACTGGTGTCATATGATGAAATCCGGGCAATATCTTCTGCGTTTATATCCCCGGAAGCGATCATTTTAACTAGCAACCCTGCGGGGCTCAGGTTCCCCTCTCCCTCTTGGACAGAAAGAACGGTTCCCACCAGCGATTTTGTATAGGTTCCGGCAACCCGAACCAGCCCGTCAATTGTGGGGTCTGATGTGAACGACGGCATAGCCGAAACAGTTGCCTGGGTCGGGGCTGCATCTGACCTAGCGTCGGCGCTGAACAGCCCTTTTATACCATCTTCTTTATCCTTGGTTTTAATGTCGCTCAGGGTCGCCTGAACAGGCTTCAATTCATCAGCGAGCTTCTGCAGTGAATTTCGAATACTTTCTTTGTTTCCTAGGTCGTTAGATATCTTCCCATCGTTAATTAGCGACTTCGCCGCGTTTATTGTTTTTATAAGTTGCTCGCCTGCGTCTTTTAATGTTGAGGGATTAACAGAAGTGGCTGCGGCCGCCCCGTCATACTTTAACGTAGCATCCCTTAGCGACGCAAGAACCTTGACGCCCTCGATAAGCCATTTCGCCTTCTCCTCTTCTTTGTCTGTTGTTGCGTATAGGTTAGCATAAACGACAACCCATGCGCCAAGCTGCATTATCGGATCGGACCCGTCATACCCAAAACCAAACGCTGCCCTGGGACCTTGATGTAGATCTGCAGCTTTGACGAGTTCGTCCCGGTTGACATCGCCGCCCGATGCTAATTTTAGCCCTCCTAGCGCACTAACGAGTGCCGCGATTTGCCCAAACACATCGGGGCCAGTTGCGATTCCGTGATTCTTCAACCCGGAGAGCAAAAAGACAGGCGTGTTTGGCGATACTGTTCGTTTGTCATCGAGCGTGACTGTCTGGAACGGAAACTCTGAAAGGGGGAGAGATCCAATAGTCACCGGGCCCGGCTCGCCCGTCAGTGGGTTTTTCTTTTCAAAAAGTTCGCGGAATGGGGTTGCTTCGAAGGCGTCCGTATGAACCCCGGCCCCCTGGTCTGGTTTCGCTGTCTGCGGCCGCGCAGGAGACTGGCTATAAACCCTAACTAGGGTTTTAGGCGTCATGGCGATCTTATTTTTTAATTTCTGGGAGTTAACAGCCTCAATGATAGCTTTACTAAGTCTTCGCATTTTTTTCTGTTGCGGGGTGTCTTTCGCCGGGTCGGTCGACCCAAAGTAAACTGTAAGGGGCGTGTCTTTTGGGAAAATAGTCTCTAGTTTTTTTTGTACGTCGTCTTCTTTTGTTATTTCTTGGCCCCCGCTTGCTTTAAGAATTCCCGCGAGGATCATAACTGGAAGCTCGGTCGGGGTTGCTTTTGCGGGAACTACCGCCCTGATTCGCCCCGTCTCTTTGGGGTCGTCCTCGATGACTACATTTGTGGGCGTAGTTCCCGGAGATTCGATATCCTCGGGTAATTCGGCCAACAAATCTACTAATTGTTGGTCAATCGGGAATGCGGGTTTGGCCGTGAATCCCCTGTCTTCGAGCTCTAATGCGGCATCTGGTTGTCCGTCGTCACCCGCCGGTGTTGTCCCTGGCGCCTCCGCCGATATTGAAGTAACTTTGGTTTCCTTTGGTGGGGGCGTTGAAGCGTTGTGTTTGGCCAAAGCTTCTACTAAAATAAGCCAGCGTAGGGACTCCAGCGTTTCGTTTTGGGGTCCAAGAACGGCGCGAGCACCCATCGCGGCTAACCACGGCGCGAGATCAACACCGGGCTTCGTTGCCTCATAAAAAGCGTCCGTCATATTCGCCGGTTGCAATAACTTCGTTCCTGCTGGCACAGCCCCGATGACGTGGTGTGTCGTATCAAAAGAGAAGGGACCATCGGCCGCGGGAGGAGTGAGAAACTTAGTAATCTGTTCGGGCTTAGCTGAACCAATGTCTGGCAGGCTCTCCCCTTTTGTGATTATTTCTCTCTCAATACCAAAACCTTTGCATATGGTAGATATGAACGCGGTTATTTGCTCTATTGTGTCCAATTTAGTCACTGGGAGGGCGAAGCCTGTCACCGTTTCGCCCCCGATCTTCGTCGTGATTGGGATTAAAGAACCAAAGTCGAGCATCTTAGTGCGCGCATCGATTGATAGGTTGGTTATAGATTTTGGGTCCTCAAGCATTAAATCCGCGTTAAATTCGCCCAAATTAGATGAATCTTGAATGTACTTAGAAAGTCCTGCGGGGTTGTCTAACGCAGCACCACTTTTCAAAGTTGCTCGATTTATTTCGATTGCAGCCGGAAGCTTGTCTGTTTGGGGGCCCGCGGCGTCGCGGGCCTTTGGGGCGTCGGTTGTCATTGCTTTCATTTTGTCCGCGAGCGCTTGCAGATTTCCTTTAGCTTTTTTCTCTGCCTCAAGGTCACTAAATATAGGTTTGTCTTCTGCGTTTTTCATGGAAATTAATTCTTTTATTTTTTTTACAAGCGCTTCCCTTTTTTCTTTATTTGCATATGTTGACAGTTCTTTCCCGGGCGCAACGAGTTCAGTGACCTTATCTAAGTCCATCGACGTTGCCCATTTTATCACTCGAGGGATTTCTTTGTTTATTTTTTCATACTCTTTCTTTTGATTATCGTCCCCTTTGGCATTTGCGTTAGCGGGGTCAAACCCCTCGATCAGCGCTAATGCCGCAGAGTGTGTTAAGTCTGCCGTACGTTTGTCTAATATAAGCTTTTTGACAGCAAAGCCCGTGACCCCTACAGCGCCAAGAACACCCAAGAGGCCCCCCGCAACATACAGTGGATTAAGTGCTGACTTGTTGGCTTTCGGGGTAGCAAGTTGCGGCTTTGATTGTTTTACTGTATCCATCGCATCTTTTATCGTATGCTCGTTGGTACCGACTGGCGTTTTGGGTTGTTGGGATGCGTTCGTTGGTCCTGGTTTGTTGTTGGGGTGATTTTTCGTTATTCCTGCCGTGGCATTTGGCTTGTTGGTTGATGTAGCAGCGGCAAACGCATTCGTCCCGCCAGGGACGCTCGCTATAGTAAGGGCTGCCAATGATGATGATAATATTTTTGTAAATCTGTTTTTTTGCGAATCAGCTCCGCCTGCAACTTTTAATGAAAGTTCTTCTTTTAATCCGGTCATATTTCCTCCTATTTTGTTAGCCATGGCAACGAAGTCCCCAAAATGTTTTTCGCTGACATGTATTTTTGGCGCATGTTCTGAGTCGATTTTTTTGAGTTCATTAACAGCCTCAATAAAAATCGCATAAAGATCTGTTGAGGCTGCATTTGCAAATCTCACATCCCAGGGCTCTGTTTCTAAAATCCATGAAAGTACGCTAATTAACACGTCGAATTCGGGATTTGGTATCCCAAAGATATTCCATTTGCTTGTTAAATTGTCTGCCATACGGACCACCTTCCTTAAATTAGTAGTATAAATTTATATTTGTATCCTAAATCAAACAAATCTTAACACGCAGCGAAAAAAAGTCAATATTTTTTAAAATATTCTACAAAACAATATAAAACTTGGTTATTATTACTGGTTTTTTGTGCCATATAGACAAACATAAATGCTTATTTTGGCATATTCATATTTATAATTATAAACCTTAATAGGAATAAAATCTATGGTTATACAAGGGGAATTTGTGGCCCAAGAACAAATGTTGATCCAGGCTCTTAGAAAATTTAAGACAAACCAATAAATTATTTTTTTAATATAAATTTAATTGATTTATCTTCTTGATTTATTTATAATTTCAAAAAATAAAATTAAAAGAGGTGACATCAATGACATATTTTATTGTTCAGGTGCGAGAAAAAATACAAAAAAGATTGAAAGATACAATAGCAGAAGGTTTAGATTTTAAAAAAGTACCTGACGAAGAAGAGTATTACAAAATATTAAAGAATATAGAAAAATTTTCGTCCAAAATTACAAAGGTAAAAGATGCCGAAAGAAAAATAGGAAAATTAGCCAAAATAAACCCGAGCAAAGCAAAAAAAATCAAAGAGCTTGGACATATTATATATTCGTGGTTAGGAACAAAACCTAACAATAAATATGTAAACAAAGACAACGTCTTCGATGCCAAATCTCATGGGCTTTCTAAAGCTTTCGCATTAAAAAAAACACTTGGGGCTGTTGATGAATACAAAAAATTCGAGAAGCTTCAAGACATAATTGCATGTCAATTTGTATATTACCTATTTCTAAGTTTGTTAATGCCATCTGCAAGTAAGCTCTCAGCAAGAAAACGCATAAACTTTAAAAGATTTATAAATACATTACGGGACAATAAATATCGGCCACTTGCGAAATGTTTTGATCCAACCCAAACGAACATGGCAACGGTCGCCAACGCCACATGCAATTTCAAATACAATGGCAAAACAACAGCTATACAAATAGGCTCACACGGGCCACATGAACTCATAGCTACTTCTATACTGGAAGATCTTAAAAAAATAATTATGCCTGCCAAATTCCTAAGAAACTTCGTATATATCACAAATAGCAAAGAATTAACCTGGCTAAAATTTAAAAATAAACATATTCAATATTTATTAAACTTAAATAAGAATAATCATGAAATCGAAATAAAGCCTAAAGAAGTTTCTGGTTTGTGTCTGGTGTTTACATTAGATAACAAAAGCGAAATCGTTGATTTATCCCCAATGGCAGGCAACGCCGATAAAAAGATCGAAGATATCCCACATATTGATAATCTCATAAAACACGTCACAAACAAACATAGTCCTTATTTATATAACTATCAAGTTAACAAGAATTCAGTTCCACAGCCATGGAACAAATTTAAAAAGAAACAAATTAAAGAATTTACACAAAAAACAAAAATTACCTTAAATCCCCGCCCATTGGAAATATGGTGCAATAACCCAGAAATAAAAAACAAATCCACTAGATATTGGCGATGGTGGCAAACTAATAAGAGTCTTGTTAATGTGGTTCACGAGATAATAAAACTTCAGTACGATAACCTCAATAAGAACATATCCCCTAAAAAACGACAAACAATAGATATGTATATAAATGACCAAAACATCTCGCTAGGTTCCGCCGAATACTTTGATTATGATAGAGAAAAGCATGCATCAGTAGAAGCGCAACTCGATAAGTTCTTTAGTAATGGGAGATCCAAAAAGGCTGAATTATCTTGGACAAAGCGAAACAAAAATGTAGAACGGATACTAAAGGGTATAGATATTCAAGCCCTGACGGCTAAACGCAAATAGCAAAACGTGGACAAATTTACGAGTCCAAATACAATAGCCAATATCTGTTTTGTCTGCATCTTGGTTGCCTTTTTGGGCAAAATTATATTTTTTTATTTTGGTATTGAAAAATTTAGGTGATATTATACAATTACCACATGATGTTTTATGGCGAATTTGACAACCGGAGGAATATATTTCGTAAATTAACTAATTTGAAAATGCTTTTATTATTATTTTTTATGAAAAACAACAAATATAATTGTGATTTATTAAAATTATTGGGAGAAGATGGCTATATGGTGACTCAAGTTTTTCAAGGCGTGTTGAACAAAATTGCGCCTTCGGTTGACCGAATTTTGAACATATTAGACAAAAATTATGACGTAATTGCAAGTTCACATGAAAATGAAATAGGTAAATCTGTGCAGCTTCCTAATCTGGAAAATATAACAGCCGCAGGTGTTTATTTCGCAAATGAGCAGACATATCAGGCATTCGGAAACAAACTGTGCGGCGTGTTTTGTGTCTCGGTGTCTGGCACCGATGACATTGCTAAAACGTATTGTGCTATTTTGACTGTTACGTTGGATGAGGCTATTAAATATTATTCAGCAAAATATGACAAATGTACTTTTATAAAATGGATAATTATGAGCGATATCTTGCCTAGCGATATTCCTCTTAAACAACGCGAATTAAAAATAACTGATAATATCCCAAGGGTTTGTATTATTATTAGAAGCTCAAAGCCCGATGAAACGTTGATGTTTGATATTATTCAACAGATGTTTCCAGATAAAACAAAAGATTTTGTTATTATTACCAGTGAAACAGATGTTACTATCGTAAAAGATATAACAGACAATACTACCGACGAAGATTTGTTCAAATTAGCATCGTCTATTGTGTCAATGCTTTCATCAGAACATTTTATAAAATGTGTGGCATCGATAGGAATGGTAACCAGGAAGTTACAAGATTTGGCATTATCGTTTCAAGGAGCGCAAATGGCACTTGAAATTAGAAAAATATTCGGCGACGAAAGCAACATTGTGTTATATAATAAATTAGGACTTGCTCGCTTGATATATCAGCTGCCTAAGGCGCTGTGCAGAAGCTTTTTGGGCGAGATTTTCAAAAAAGGCTCTGTTGATATGATAGACAGCGAATTAATGTTTACTATTAATAAATTTTTCGAAAATAGTTTAAATATTTCAGAGACATCTCGCAAGCTTTTTGTTCATAGAAATACGCTTGTGTACAGGCTCGAGAAATTAAAAAGACTTACTGGCCTAGATTTGAGGGAGTTCGAGGATTCTATCGTATTTAAAGTGGCTCTTATGGTACATGAGTATTTAAATAAAAATTTAATAAAATATTAATTAAAATTGTATAAGATATAGGTAAAATTATGATACAGATAAAAAAATTATGCAAATTGTACAAAAACTCTGTGCCTGCTTTAAATAATATAAATATGATAATTCAAGATAGCGAATTTTTATTTATAATAGGAGCGTCTGGGTCCGGGAAAAGCACGTTATTAAAAATTATTCTAAAAGAAGAAGAAGCTACATCTGGTAGTATATACGTCGATGGAGAAAATATACTAAAAATGCGGCGACGAAGCATCCCATATTATAGAAGAAAAATCGGCGTAGTTTACCAGGATTTTAGATTAATAGAAAATATAAACGTATTTGACAACGTCGCGTTTGCGATGCGGATTTTAGGGGCGCCTGACAAAGACATACGTCGGCGCGTGCCGCAAGTATTAAGCTCAGTAAACTTAGCAGACAAAGCTTACAGACGTCCATGTGAGCTATCCGGCGGAGAAAAGCAGCGTGTTGGGCTAGCTCGCGCGCTTGTAAACCGGCCCAAAATTATTATCGCCGATGAACCTACTGGAAATATAGACCCAAATATGTCATATGAAATTGTTGAACTTTTGGCTAATTTCAACAAAGCCGGAACGTGTGTAATAATGGTAACTCACGACGTCTCTGTTGTCGCGAAATTTGGCTTCCGAATCGTTGAGCTAGCCAACGGAGCCATTCGTGGAGATACGGGCTGTTTTTCTTAAAATTTCACTACACATATTAATTTACTAAGAAACAAAGACCGATGGCTCTCCATTTTTCACGCTAATTAATTACATTCGACTTATTATAAAACTTCTCCTTTTTGCAAATTGCATAATCAATGCGATGCACGAAGCTGTTCCCATGCAACCAGTATATTAAACATTTCTATGCTCCTTTTTGCTTGAAATTTACAAAACTAATTCAATTTTAAGCCAGGTCTATTTTTTAATATAACTATTCCTAAAACAATCCAATTCAAATCTTTAACTATTTTTTCTCCAGTTATACTTGACAATTTTGAATTTCTTGTTTTGTTAATTTTTCTCTTTAATTTTTAAAAAAATATCATGTATTTTATTTTGAATATACTCAAAAAAATCTATAATTTTAAATCTTATTTCGTAGTGCTTAGGAGTTTCTAAAATACTTATTTCTTTTGCGTTAAGTATCCCTGGTAATGAATCTAAATCATCATCGAAAATTATCTCTGATTGCGCTGCTGGGGTGCACATAGGAGGCGCGATTACACAAAACCAATTTTTTCCTTTACTTGCTCCAATTCGGATCATTAAAGCATTGTATAACCCCGATGGTAACGTTATATTTTTATATGTTTTTGATGCGAATACCGATTTGCATAATTTTATTTGCATAACATGTTCACTATCATCTGGAATATTTTTATTAATTTCTTCTTGTATTAACCTCATATTTTCTTGTATACTTGTTTTAGCTTGTTCAATATTAACTGAATTAAATTTTTTATTATTTTTAAATAATTTTAATAATTTATCTCTAACCTGCAATTTGAAATTTTGATCTTCTTCAGAATCCGAATTAGCTATTATATGAAGCCTTAATATTTTATTATTAATAGTCTCACGATGTCCTGCAAAATTCACAAATGAGATTAAAATTGAAAATAAAAAACCAAAAATTATAGCTTTTTCTAAGTTGTGAGATTTACTACCTTTAAAAATTTCATCTCCAGAGTTAATTTTTTTGTTTATATTCAACAATAATCTTTTTAAAATCATGAGTAAATCTACCTCAGTAAATAAAATTTTAATATTAAACTTTATCTACGATTCTTGTCAGAAAATTTTAAATTTATACAAAATTTATATATTAATTTATAGAATAATTTTATTTTTTGAATTTATGTATAAAAATCGTGATTTTTAAATTAAAATTTTATATAAAATATACAAATATTATTAAATCTTATTTTATCATATTTTATCATATTTAATTTTTAGAGCCATAATATCTTAGTATAAGCATAGTAATATCATCGGATTGAGAATTATCGGCTGTAAATTCATTGACATCTTTTTTTATTATATTTATAATATCAATTAAGCTTGATTTTTCTGTGTCTATTTTATTTAAATTCTCGCGTAACCGCTGTTCTGTAAATAATTCTTTTTTAGGATTCAAAGCCTCGGTTACTCCATCAGTATAAAGATAAATTATGTCTCCAGGATCAAGCTGTATTGATTCTGATTTGTATTTCAAATTTGGAATAGCCGCTAAAACAAACTTCTTTTTGGTTTTTAAAAATTCAAATTTCCCGTTGTGTTTTACTAATGGCGAGTTATGTCCTGCATTTGAAAAGTTTATGACTCCCGTTTCAAGATCTAAAATTCCAATAAATGAAGTCGTAAACATTGCAAGGTCATTATTTATACATAGCTGATTATTAATCGCAAACAATGCCTCGGCTGGATCATAAGTTGTTTGAAGCTGATTTTTAATTAGAGTCTTTGAAATAACCATGAATAATGCCGCAGAAATCCCCTTGCCTGATACGTCTGATATCACAAATGCTAGTTTAGATTTGGTTACTAAAAAAAAGTCATAAAAATCGCCACCAATTTTTTTGGCAGGTAACATAGTTGCATATATGTCTATTTCTTTCAAATTCGGAAATGCAGGAAATATGCACGGAAGCATCGAATGTTGGATTTCATTTGCTATATTAAGCTCTGCGGCAACTTGATCTTTTTCTGTCGTAATTTCTTTTATGTGCGATATATATGATTCTAAATTTTTCATCATATAATTACAAGATTTTGCTAAATCTCCGATTTCATCGTTATTTTTGATTAAAATTTCTGTAACCTCTAATTTGGTTTTATCTTTACTGACCAATCTTGATATATGTCGAGACATACTAGTTATCGGCTTTGAAATTGTGATATATATCACAAGTAACAAAAGCGCAAAGCCTATTAATAAAAATAAAGCACTTAAAATTGAAATAGAAAACACTTCAGGATTCAAATAATTATATAAAAGTTTCTCCATAGAAATACTTACACTAATCCAGCATATAATATTTGAATTTTCGATTATAACAGGTTCATACCATGTGCCGACAAATCCTCTTTCTGTATTTGAACCACTAAGTTTTTGCTCGAAATTTTTATTTGAATTTATTAGAGATAAAAACTCAAAAAATGGATCTTCTTTATCAACTTCATGGCCCAGCATATACCTATGACTTTCAAGTACATTAGTAGGTTCGTTAGAATCAGAATCAAATACAAAAACGCTTTTCCCATTTTCGAGAACACATATAACCGACATAGAAACTACGTCTAATTTCACAGATAATTCATCAAAATTCTCAAGTATTTTCAAATAATTTTCATCATAATTTAAGTTATTTGTATAATATAAAATCTTCGTTACCGACACAGGAAATTCATTTTTATTTATTAAATAAGATGCCGTTTTTGCTCTGGTTGACGCAGAATAAGTCTGACCCGACAAAATTGTAACATAAGCATTTTTGTATACTATTAATATAAAACACACAAGAATTATCAAAAAAAGCACTATAAACCATATAGAAATTTTAATTATTAATTTGCTTTTTGGGGGCCTGATATGCTCAATAAAATTAATAAAACAGCCCACCTTTACGATAATTTTTACATGTCATAGCTAATCATAATCATCATCAAATTTTATATTATAAATATTCTTGAAATCCCTATCAACGCGGTCCAATAATGGACTTATATTTTGACGCCATAAACGTCTTTTTGTTTCTGTTACGATGAATTTATCGTATTTTTTTAATTCCCTTTCTATTTGATATTTCCCGGCATAAATAATACAAATTTCTATTAATTCTTTTATCTTTTTTTTATCAATTTTTTGAGAATTATTTTTAATATTATATGAATCAATAATTTTTATCAATAAATCATTGGGAATCAAATCATGAGCGCGTGTCCAGGAATCAAAATATGAATTAAAATTAACAAAATCATTATAAATATTTCCATTCATAAAACTTCCCAATTGCAAAGACACATGAATTTCGCGAGTCTCTTCGTCATAAGTAAACGAATGCAAACACAAACCGCCCAAACTACAAACAGGTATTTCATCATATTTAAGTCTTTGTTTATAATTATTTAATATATTCACTAATTCATCGTATTTCGGTCTTGGAACTAATTTTTTTGCCCAAGCCGAGTGTGACTCCGGGCTCAAATTATTTAATTCTTCAAATTTTTCAGACGACAATTTAAAAATATCTGCATTATTTTCATATATATTTATATTACTATTATGAACATAATTTAGTAACTCAGCGACTCCGTCTATGAATTTACGAAGATCATTATTTATCAAAAGATTACTTTTAGTTTCTGCATTTGTCAACGGTGCACCGGTTTGCGATGTTATAATATAATTTTCATTTATTTCTAACATAAATTTAATCTTTATTTGACCAGAATAAGATTCAGAAAAAGCTTTGACTTTTTCGGATAAATCCCGCATAAAATATACATATTTTTGAAATTTATCATTATTTTCTTTTGGGACTAATAATTTAAATTCTTCATTCTCTGAATTTCTTATTAATATCTCACAAAAATCAGGGAACTCCCCTGGATATTTATAATATTCCACAATTTCGTATTTATCATTTAGCATATTTGCATATTTTGTTTTTAATTCTTGACTTATATTATTAGGGGCTGCAACTGCATCTTGATATATGCTATAACTAGGAAAATTTAAATTATTTATTATAATCATCATCCTTTTATTTTGACTTTAAGTTAATAATAATTCATATACAAAAAAATATCAAGTAAAATTTTAAATAAAAAATACTATTAATTTTTAATTTAAATCACTCTCTCAGACATTTCCGAATATAATAAAATCAGTTTTAATTTTAGTTTAACTGGTATTATATATACGAGGAGATTTATCAAAAAATGGTGAATTCTGACATAAAACAAGAAATTTTCGCTATAATTTGTGGTGATAATAGACAAATTTTTTTAGCTAATTTATTAAAACATGATTTACATTCTGTTCATGTTTACGGTTTTGATGATGAAATTTTAAAAACATTTGGATTCTTAAAAGAAAGTCTAGATGAAGTTATAAATAAAAGCACAAATATCATATTGCCCATTCCTGTGAGCCGCGAGGGCGACAAAATTTTAATGAGTAATATTGAAATTAATAGTGAATTTATACAAAAAATCAAGAATAAACGTGTATTTTGTGGCATGAAAAATAAAGTTAAAAATCCAGAATTCCAAAATCTAGATATCAAAGATTATTACGACTGTGAAAATTTTAAAATTTTAAATTCTATTCCTACAGCCGAAGGAGCTCTTAAATTAGCGTTGGATAATTCAAATCAAACAATATATGGAAGCACATGCTTGATAGCAGGGTATGGCAGAATAGGCAAAATTTTAGCTAAAATTCTTAAAGATTTGGGTGCTAATGTATACATTAATACTATTTCCGAAGAAGACAAAACCTGGTCTCAAACTTGGGGGTATAAAATTATTGATATCCAGGAAGCCGAAACATTGGATTTTGATTTTATATTTAATACTGTTCCAGAATTGATTTTTGATAAATTTATATTAAATAAAATTTCATCTAGATGCGTGATTATAGATCTAGCCAGCATAAAAGGTGTCGACTATGAATATGCAAAGAAATTAGGCATTCAGGCTTCGCAAGAACTAGGAGTTTCTGGGAGATTTTTTGCCCTCACCAGTGCTAAAATCATAAAACAAAGTATTTATAATATTATGTGAGGGAATTTTATGAAAAAATTAAATTTAGGTTATGCAATGTGCGCTTCGTATTGCACTATTGAAGAAAGTATTCTAGTATTAAAAAAATTATCTAAAATATACAATATTATTCCAATAGTATCAGAAAATTTATTAAAATATGACACAAGATTTGGCAAATCCGAGGATATAAGAAATAAAATTGAAGAAATAACTACTAAAAAAGTAATAGCATCGATCGTAGACGCGGAACCAATAGGCCCTAAAAATATGACTGATATTTTATTATTAGCACCATGCACAGGTAATACTTTATCGAAAATAAGCCGCGCTATTACCGACACAACTGTAACGATGGCAGCGAAATCACATTTGCGAGTAGGAAAACCATTAGTTATTTGTCTGGCAACCAACGACGCTATGGGGGCTTCGTTTGAAAATATCAGTCGGACCATGAATACAAAACACATTTTTTTCGTACCTATGTATCAGGATTCTCCTATTAAAAAGCCAAATTCTCTTGTTGCAGATTTCAGCATGATTCCCGACACACTTAAAATGGCGCTTGAAGATAAGCAAATACGCCCATTGTTTAAATTGGATGAATAAAATTTTGTTAAATTATATCATAAGTCCAAATTAAAATCAAGGGTGAATTTATTGTTTTTTATTTTTAGCAATTTTACCGGTTTAATTTGCAATTTCATAACTAATCATTTGCCGAGCATATTTTTTCTTGCATTACATGTCGTAAATCCTAATGCATTCCCGAAATCTCTTTCATTAAAAGAAGAAAAAAAACTTGTAAAATTAATGGAATTAGGCGATGCAAATGCAAAACTAAAATTAATAGAACACAATTTAAGACTAGTTGCACATATTGTAAAAAAATTCCATCATCCTCAGGAAGAAAGCGAAGATTTAATTTCCGTTGGAAGCATCGGCTTAATAAAAGGAATAAACACATATAACACCGGCAAAGCCAGCAAATTATCCAGTTATATTTCGCGATGCATCGAGAATGAGATTTTAATGCATTTTAGAAGCGCCAAAAAAACATCTTTAGACATTTCTATAAACGAACCAGTTGAAATCAGTAAAGACGGCGATGCTTTGACTTTGCTAGACACACTCCAAGATGAAACAGTTATTCTCGACGAAGTTTCTTCTAAATTAAGCGCGGAACAACTAGGAAGATTCGTGAACCAAAATTTAGGGTATCGAGAAAAAACTATAATAAATTTAAGATACGGCTTAAAAAATAGAAACCCACTGACGCAACAAGAAGTCGCCGATAAATTACAAATTTCCAGATCATATGTATCTAGATTAGAAAAAAAGACTTTATATTCTCTTCAAAAAATGCTAAAATAACCTGAAAATTTACGTCAAATTCCATAAAATTAATTATTAATATATTTTAAAAATATTCAAATTCCATAAAACAAGATCCAATTTATGCTTAGAAAACCACAAACTTATTACATTTTTTTAAAATTATATTGACAAATTAAAATCACACATATATATTTATTAATATAATTTTAATTTTCTTATTTAATTCTAATGCTGGCGTAGCTCAGTTGGTAGAGCAATTGATTTGTAATCAATAGGTCGTGGGTTCAAGTCCCTCCGCCAGCTCCACATTTCCAAGAAATTTTCTCGAAAAGTTATTATTTTTTTTTGTTATATTTAATTTTGTTGACAGAGTTTTTTTGTTTGATATAATATTTTAAAATAATATTTTAAATAAATAGGTGGTGATATGTTTAGATGGCTAAAAAAATAGGACGTCAAACAATTCAAATGGAAAATAAACCTTTTATTTTAGGCTATGGTTCAGTAGCTGGACAAAAAGAGTCCAAAGGCCCAATTGGCGCATGTTTTGATAAAATTTTCGAAGACTCTCTCATGAACGAAAAAACTTGGGAGCGTGCTGAGGCTTTATTTCAAAAAGAGGCTGCTGTAATAGCCATGAACAGGGCTAATATAACCCCAAAAGATTTAGATTTTGTGTTCGCCGGAGACCTGTTAGATCAGTGCATCTCCTCAATTTTAGGGTTCAAATATATGCAAGTGCCGTTTTTAGGCCAATTTGGGGCCTGTTCCACTATGGCGCAATGCATGATACTTGCTTCTATAATGGTAGATTCGGGGGTAGCGAAAAACTGTTTAGCAACGACATCTTCACATTTTTGCTCCGCCGAACGGCAATACAGATTTCCACTAGAATACGGCGGGCAGCGGACTCCGACGGCGCAATGGACAGTTACAGGCGCAGGGGCAGTAATAATAGGCGATTCAAATACTGATCCGGATGCTATTTGCATTGAAAAAGCTTTAGTCGGCGAAATTATTGACTTCGAAATTACAGATGCATCAAACATGGGAGCAGCTATGGCGCCCGCGGCCGCTAAAAGCATTGAGTCTTTTTTGAATGAAACTAACAGTGTTCCAGAAGATTATGATTTGATTTTGACTGGTGATCTTGGTAAGCTCGGAAGCGAAATGCTTAAAAAAATATTATTAAAATCAGATATAAATATTACCCAAAATCACAATGATTGCGGGCTTATGATTTATAATTTAAAAGAACAAGATGTGCACTGCGGGGGTTCCGGTTGTGGTTGTTCAGCATCGACATTATGTTCTGTGATATTACAAAAAATGAAATTAAAAAGATTTAATAATATTTTGTTTTTAGCCACAGGAGCCCTGATGTCACCAACTTCGTTTAAACAAGGCGAAAGTATTCCTGGGATCGCGCATTTATTACAAATTAAAAATACAAAAAACACAGCCAATTCAAATAAAGTTGCTTCTAGTATCTAATTTAAGTTTTAAAAAATGGAATGATAAACATGCGCAAAGCTGATATTTCGACTTTTTTTATACAATCTAAAATAGAAAATTGGCTTAAATTACAGAAAAAATTGTACAATTTCACTAAAAAAAATAGCATAAGTAATAAAAATATGAACAAAATTTGCCTTGCTTGTGAAGAAATATTTGTTAATATTTGCAAATATTCACAAAATAAATTTAATGATAGCATAGAAATAAATATTATTTTAGAATATAATAAAATAAAAATTATTTTCAAATATTCGGGCATTAAATTTGATCCGCTGGATCATGAAATTCAACAAAAAACAGAAAAAGAATTAAAAAAAAATGTTGAAAATAGACAAATCGGCGGCATGGGTATTCGTATAATTAAAAAAATAATGGACGAAATTAAATATGAAAGAAAAAATGGCGAAAATTATTTTTTCATATTTTTGGATTTAGAAGGTGATTAATATGGCTAATCTAGTTTTAACCAAAGAAAAAAAAGAAGATAAATTACATGTTTTTGCTTCTGGCAGAATTGATTCAAGCAATTCGTTTGATTTACAAAGTTTTTTTAATGATATTTTTGTTACCGGCGAGAAAAAAATTATATTAGATTTTAATAAAATCGAGTATATAAGTAGTGCTGGTTTGCGAGTTGTATTATTTATACAAAAAAAAATAAATTCTTTAGGCGTAAATGCTAGTTTTAAAGTTATAAACGTCGCTGCAAATGTTAAAGAAGTTTTTGATATGACTGGATTTTCTGATATTATTATGATAAAAACTCAAAATGAAGATTCTAAAGATATAGATCAAACTGGTGAAAATTAAAATTTAGGTGATTAATATTAACAAAATATTTTATTTTGACAATTGTGCAGCCACGGCCCCAGATATTCGTGTAATAAATACAATGTGTGATGTCATGAAAAATTGTTATGCCAATGCAGCGTCAACGCACAATTTCGGTATAAATTCACAAAAAATTATCGAAAATGCCAAAAAATATATTTTAAATTTCCTAAACACAGACGGTCACATTTGTTTTACTTCTGGAGGAACCGAGGCTAATAATATAGCGATTTTTGGCGGTGCTCGAGCGAAAAAAAGGTCATATTATACAAAAGAAAATGGAAATAAAAAAAAATTCGGTAAAATTATAACAACTTCTTCGGAGCATGCATCGGTTTTATCATGTATTCCTATTCTCGAATCCGAGGGATTTGAAGTTATAGTTTTAAATCCAAACACTTCTGGCGAATTTGATTTGAAATTATTTGAAGAAATAATAGACAAAAATACTATACTTGTCAGTGTAATGTTTGTAAATAATGAAACCGGAGCGATAAATCCGATAAAAAAAATTAGTGAAATTATACAAAAAAAATCCAAAAGTTTATTACATGTTGACGCAGTCCAAGCCTTTGGGAAAATTCCTATTGACATCACTAACTTAAATATTGATTTAATGTCATGTAGTGCTCATAAAATCCATGGGCCAAAGGGCATTGGATTTGTTTATATTTCACAAAATTTAAATATAAATCCTATAATTTATGGTGAAGGCCCTGAAAAATTTCGGCCAGGAACACTACCAGTGGAACTTATCGCTGGATTCGAAGCAGCAATTAGAAATTGTGATTTGATTAAAGATTATAATCATGTTTTAAATTTGAATAATTATTTACGAAAAAAATTAGTTAAATTAAACAATATTTTTATTAATTCGCCTAAAAATTCGTTAGCTTATATAATAAATTTTTCTATTAAAGGAATAAAATCTGAAATTATGTTAAATTTTTTATCTGCGAACAACATATTTTTATCTGCAGCCTCGGCGTGTTCTGGGCACAAAAAAAGCCATGTTTTAGCGTCATTGAATTTACCGGAAGATCTTATTAATTCAGCAATAAGAGTAGGTTTTTCTAAATTTAATAATTTTGAAGAAATAGAATTTTTAGTACAAATGCTACAAAAAGCATATACAAGTACAATAAAAATATAGTTAATATAACAAATGAAAGGATATTTAATGGAAAAAATATTGTTAAAAGTAGGAGAAATTTTTTTAAGAAAACAAAATAGAAGTTTTTTCGAAAATGCACTTTTGAATAATATTAAACATAAAATTTTAAAATTAGGAGATTTTTATGTTAAGAGTTGCGGTTCAGTTTTAGAAATTTCTTGCAAAAACGAGCTTGATAATAATCTAGACATTCTCATGCCTCATATGCACGAAATTTTCGGTATTTCTTTATATATGAAAGCGATTGTTGTTAAGAAAGAAATTGAGAGCATAAAAAAAGTTGCAATTGAGATTTTAAAAAATATAAATACTAGTAATTTTAAAATTGAGACTAAGCGTTCTGATAAAAATTTTTTTATGAAATCTCCACAAATTTCAAGTGAAATCGGTGGATTTATAGTTGACAATTTACAAATAAAAGCAGAAATGAAAGATCCAGAAATTATTTTAAACATAGAAATCCGAAAAGAAGCAGCATATTTGTATACAACCACGCACCCTGGAGCTGGCGGGCTTCCGGCAGGAACCAGTGGCCGAGGATTGGTTTTATTTTCCGGCGGCATCGACAGCCCAGTTGCTTCATACATGATATTAAAAAGAGGCCTTGATTTAATATGTGTGCATTTTGCTAGTCCGCCGTACACTAGTGAGCTTGCTAAAATTAAAGTTCAAAAATTAATAGAAAAATTAAAAAAATTTAATAAAAACATAATATTATATGTAGTCAATTTGACCAAAATTCAAGAAGAAATTCACAAAAAATGCAAACATGAGTTATTTACTATAATTTCAAGACGAATTATGAATAAAATTTCAGAAAAAATCGCACAAAAAGAAAGATGTTATTGCTTAATTTCTGGTGAAAGTTTAGGACAAGTAGCTAGCCAAACCGTTCGTGCTATTTTTTGCACAAATGAAAATATTAATATGCCTATTTTTCGGCCTCTTATCGGCATGGATAAAAGCGAAATAGTAAAAATAGCTAAAAATATAGGTACTTTTGATATTTCTATTGAACCATATGATGATTGTTGTTCTATTTTTAGCCCGAAACATCCTAGAACCAAACCGTTGTTAAAATTTGTCAAAATTGATGAAAATAAACTTGAAAATTTAACAGACATGATAGATATTTCCGTTGAAAATGCACACATTTTTTATTAATTTTTTAAAAAAAATATTCAAAAAGTAGAATTATAATATTTTATGTCTTTTATGCTTTGCTTTTTTTTTTGTTTTGATACAATAAACAAATCAAATTAATACTTAGGATTTTAATATTTTGTATGCCCAGGGAGATGTGATATTTGAATTTTGTTGTATTTGTTTTCGCTTTTTTAATTTTCAACATTGTGGTAATTTCCCATGAATTTGGTCATTATTTTACTGCTAAAATATTTGGCGTTAAAGTTGAAGAATTCGCTTTGGGGATGGGCCCAAAATTTTTTAGTAAACGTGGAAAAAGTACCTTTTTTTCTATGAGATGTCTTCCTATAGGCGGTTTTTGCCATCTAGAAAGTGAAGATAGCAATTTAAATAACGAGACTTCATTTTTTAGTAAATCAATATGGGAAAAAACGATAATTCTCATCGCCGGCGGCGTAATGAATCTTATTTTAGGGTTTGTTTTTGCTATTATACTGTCATACTCCCGAGGTGTGCCTACTACTACTGTTTCAAATTTTTACAATACCTCAATTTCACCAGAAAGTGGATTGAAAATTGGCGATGAAATTTTATCTATAAACAACAAAAAAACTTTCATCGGAAGAGATATTTTGTTTTTCTTGCATATTTCGGCTGACGAAAGTTTTACAGTCAATGTAATGCGCGAGGACCGAATGCTAATACTTAAAGATGTGAAATTTCCAAGATCTCAACTTGCTAATGGGCGATTTTGTTCTGATATAGATTTCAGAGTAGTTCCTGCCGAAAAAAGTTTGTATAATATGATTAATTATTCAATTTTAGATGTTTATTCGACGACCAGGATCACGATGTATACTATTTTTGAGCTTATTCGTGGCCGACTCGGAATTAAAGATATGGCTGGGCCTATTGGAATTGCAACCCAAATAAATGATATTACTGTTAATGGCTTGAAATATGGTGTTGTTTCTGCTATACTCGACGTGCTCGCTTTTATGACGATGTTTTCTGTGAGTATTGGAATATTTAATCTTTTACCTTTTCCTGCATTAGATGGTGGTCGCATTATTTTTTTAATAATTGAAAAGATTCGCGGAAAACGGTTCAAAGAGGGAGTTGAAGTTACGTTCCATATGTTGGGTTTTTGTTTATTGATTGCGTTTATGATAATAGTTTCTTATAATGACATAGCGAGAATTTTTGGAAATTTTACTAAAAAGTGATGGATTTTGTATGTCCTATAATAGAATTAATAACAAAAAAATATACATAAGAGACAAAATTTTAGGCAATAATAATAAAATTTTGGTACAATCTATGTTAAATGTTGATGTTAATAATATCAAAAGCAATATTATTCAGGCTAAGCAATTACAAAATGCTGGGAGCGATATAGTAAGATTAGCAGTTCCAGATTTTAATGCAGTAAAATTGATTTCTGTTCTTAAAGAAAATATAGATATTCCTGTTGTTGCGGATATTCATTTTAATCCTAAGCTTGCAGTTGAAAGTGTAGTCGCTGGTGCTGATAAAATTAGAATAAACCCTGGTAATATTGTACAAAAAAAAGACATTAAATTGATAGCTAATGTTTGTAATGGATATAAAGTTCCACTTAGAGTAGGTGTAAATTCTGGTTCTCTTGAAAATGGGATTTTGAATTCCGGATTCGTTGAAGAATATGATGAATTTTTTGAAGATTTTAATGAGTTCGAAAAAAATAATATTAAAGCGTTGATTTTTCAAGTTAGAAAATGTGTGAATTGGTTGGAAGATTTTGATTTTGATAATATTGTAATTTCTGTTAAGTCATCTTGCATAAAAATTTGCACGAAAGCTTATGAGATTTTAGCGCAAATTTACAAATATCCGTTGCATTTAGGAATTACTTCTGCTGGGACTGAAAAATATGGAATTATTAAGTCTTCTATAGGGATCGGAAGTTTATTGTTGCGCGGCATAGGCGATACGATTAGAGTTTCATTAAGTGCAGATCCTGTTATTGAGGTCGAAACTGGCATATTGATTTTAAAATCTTTAGGTTTGTATCATGATAGTGTTGAAATAATTTCGTGTCCTACTTGTGGGAGGTCTAGTATAAATGTCGTAGAATTGGCAAAAAAAGCTGAAAAATTACTTGGAAATATTAAAAAAAATGTTAAAATTGCTATAATGGGATGTCCGGTAAATGGTCCAGGAGAAGCTCGGGATGCAGATTTAGGGGTCACTGGTGCAAATGGTTTTGGAATTATATTTAAAAAAGGTGTGATTGTTAAAAAAATTCCAGAAGAATTAATTTTGAGCACATTGCTCGAAGAAGTTAAGAATTTATAAGAAATGTTTTTTGTTTAAATTTCCTAAGTTTATTGAAGTGTAGGTTTGATTTTTAGTGAATTTTAACGATCTTTTTGTTAAATATTTGGACTTAAATGAAAAATTGTTGAGAAATTTTTCTAATGTGGTTATTGAATCAGTTAAAATAGATAAAAAAATGAATTTAATTAATTTAAAATTGTTAGATTTTGATAAAATTGATGAAAATTGTAAACTCGAAATGAAGTTATTAATTAAAAATAAATTTAATGTTAGTCATGTTGTTTTTGAAACAGAATTGATTAAAAAAGATATTAATAAAGAAAATTCGGTTCCAAATATTTGTGGTGTAGAAGTTAGAAAAGATGATTTTTTATTACCTAGACCTGATTTTAGCAAAATAGAAGTATTTATTGGGCAGGAAATTAAAGAAAAAATTAAAGAAATTGTTAATATTAAAGATATAAATTCTGAGGGTCCTGTTGCGATTTGGGGGGACGTGTTCGAAGTTAGTGAAGTCTTGACAAAAAAGAAAGTGAATATTTTTATTGTTAAAATAACGGATTACACGAGCTCTGTGAGTTTGAAAATGTATGGAAATGATTATAATCTTAAAAATTATCAGTTGTTTTCCAATTTGAAAGTAGGGCAAACGCTTTTTGTGAATGGAAATGCTTTGTTTGACTCGCTTGAAAAAGAAATTTTTATGTCGGTTTTAGATATAAGTTTGATTGATAAAATTAAAATTTTAGATAATTCACCTAAAAAACGCGTGGAATTACATTTGCATAGTTCAATGTCTGCTATGGATGGAATTACTCCTGTTAGTAAATTTATCGAAAAGGCTTATGAGTGGGGACATAAAGCTATCGCGATAACGGATCATGGTGTGGTGCAGGCGTTCCCAGAGGCAATGCATGCTTTGAAAAATATTAAAAAAAAACACGGCCAAAACGTCGATTTTAAAGTAATTTATGGCGTCGAAAGTTATTTTGTTAATGATACTAATAATGTTTCGAATGTGAATGGGTCGGATTTTAATTTGAATTATGTGTGTTTTGATCTTGAAACTACCGGTTTTAGCGCTGCGATGGATAGAATTATCGAGATCGGGGCTGTGAAACTTGAGAATGTTAATTTATTGTTAAAAAAGAAATCTAAATTAATTGATTTTGAAAATAACTTCGAATGCTTCGTTGATCCTATGAGGAAAATTCCAGCGAGAATTGTCGAACTTACGGGGATTACGAATGAAATGATTCGTGAAAATGCTGTGAGTGAACATGAGGCTGTGTCTAGATTTGTCGAATTTTGCGGTGAAAATCCTGTTCTGGTAGCTCATAATGCTCAGTTTGATTTAGCTTTTTTGAAAGCTGCTTTGGTTAGAAATAAAATTAATTTTGAATATAAATATATAGATACTCTTTCGGTTTGTAAATCGAAAATTAGCACAATAAAAAATTATAAACTTGGTACTATTGCACAATTTTTTGGTATCGGAGAATTTAATGCGCATAGAGCTTGCGATGATTCGTGCATTTTGGCTATGATATTTCTTGAAATTTTAAAAATTTTTTTAAAAGAAAAATTTAATAATAATTCAATTGAATTTCCAGATTTTTTAAATAAAATAGAAGTAAGAAAAGAGTTTGTGTATCATCAAATTTTATTGGTTAAAAATAAAGTTGGACTTAAAAATCTTTATAAATTGATTTCTGAGGCCCATTTGAAATATTTTTATAAAAAACCAAGGATTCCTAAATCGGTGTTATCGAAATATAGAGAAGGCCTTGTGATTGGTTCCGGTTGTGAGGCGGGCGAGGTTTTTAATGCTATTAAGTTGGGAAAATCGTTCGAAGAATTACAGGAAATTGCTCGGTTTTATGATTTTTTGGAAATTCAGCCTGTGCAAAATAACCAGTTTTTATTAGATGATGAATCTGTTTATGGAGGAATTGATAAATTAAAAGAATTTAATATTAAAATTTTTGAACTCGGTAAAAGTCTAGGAATTCCGGTCGTTGCAACTGGTGATGTGCATTTTTTGAATCCTGAAGATTCCAAGTTTCGTCAGATTTTACAGTTGGCTCAAGGATATAAAGATGTTAAAAATACTTGTCAGCCGTATTATTTTAAAAATACGAAAGAAATGATTGAGGATTTTTTGTATTTGGGTGAGAAAAATGCGTTTGAGGTCGTTGTTACTAATAGCTTGAAAATTGCTGATATCATCGAAAATGTGATTCCCATTCCTGAAGGAGTGTATCCGCCGGAAATTTCCGGTGCTCAAGAAGAATTGATCAAGCTTGTTAATAGTAATGCTAAAAAAAGTTATGGGGAAATTTTACCGGAAATAGTAGCTAATAGGCTAGCTAAAGAGTTGGAGTCAATTACGAAATATAGTTATTCGGTTTTATATATGGTAGCGAAAAAATTGGTCGAGCATTCTGAAAACCATGGTTTTTTAGTGGGATCAAGAGGCTCTGTAGGCTCTTCTTTTGTGGCTTTTATTTCGGGGATTTCTGAGGTTAATCCATTGATTCCTCATTATATATGTCCTAATTGCAAAAAATCTGAATTTATTCATCAAAAATATGGTTCTGGGTTCGATTTACCTAAGAAAAAATGTCCTAATTGCGGGTGTTTATATTATCAAGATGGCCATGATATACCGTTCGAAACATTTTTAGGGTTCGAAGGTAATAAAACGCCCGATATAGATTTAAATTTTTCTGGGGAATATCAAGCTTTAGCACATAAATATACTGAGGAAATATTTGGTAAAAAAAATGTTTTTAAAGCCGGAACTATTTCTACTATAGCTGAAAAATCTAGCATAGGTTTCGTCAAAAAAGTGATCGAAGAAACTGAACTTAAATTTAATAATTCCGAGCAACGCCGCCTGGCCTTGGGCTGCACTGGCATAAAACGTACTACTGGGCAGCATCCCGGCGGCATGATTGTTGTGCCTAATGGCATGGAAATTTATGATTTTTGTCCGGTGCAACATCCTGCGAATGATCAAACTTCTGATAATATTACTACGCATTTTGATTTTCATGCTGTTCATGACACGATTTGTAAGCTTGATGAGCTAGGCCATGATGTACCGACGATTTATAAATATCTTGAAGAGTTCACTGGTATTCCTGTGCAAAAAGTAAATATGAGCGACAAAAAAGTTATGTCTTTGTTTACGTCGACAAAGGCTTTAGGGATCTCTCCAGATGAGATTAATTCGAAAACAGGAACTTTTTCTCTACCGGAGGTCGGTACTGCGTTTGTAAGACAAATGCTAGTAGATGCTAAGCCGAAAACTTTTGCTGATTTAGTGCAAATTTCCGGGTTATCTCACGGAACCTGCGTATGGCATGAAAACGCTCGCGACTTGATTAAAAAGAAAATTTGTAATATTTCTGAAGTTATCGGGACCAGAGATAGCATTATGACGTATTTAATTTCTAAAAATATAGACAAAAAACAGGCATTTAATATAATGGAAATTGTAAGAAAAGGCAAGGCTGCTTCTGAATTCACTCCAGATATTATAAATATGTTAAAATCTCATGATGTTCCTGATTGGTATATTAATTCTTGTATAAAAATAAAATATATGTTTCCTAAAGCTCATGCTGTGGCTTATATGATTTCTACTTTGAGATTGGCTTGGTATAAAGTTTATTATCCTCTGGAATATTATGCTGCTTATTTTACCGTCAGAAATGAAGATATTAAAGCAGAATTGGTCTCAAATGGGCGCGAGGCTGTTCAAAAATGCCTGAAAGAACTTGAGGCTAAAGGCCGTAATGCGAGCTTGAAAGAACGGGCAAGTATAATGCCTTTGCAAATTTTAAATGAAGCATATGCCAGAAATATAAAATTTCTTCCTGTTGATATATATAAATCTGATGCTAAAAAATTTTTGATCCAAGAAGAAAAAATTCGACTTCCATTATTATCATTTGAGGGTCTAGGAGAAACTGTAGCGAATAATATCCAAACAGCGAGAACTCAGGGGGAATTTATGTCTATGTTGGATTTCCGCGACCGCACAAAAACAAACAAAACAGTTACTGATCTTATGAAAAGCTTGGGGATTTTAAAATTACAAGAAAGTAATCAAATATCATTTTTTTAAGAATAATTATACTAAAAATATTAATTTTTAAACTTAAAAATATGTATAATCAACAAATTTTATATAATTTTAAATATAAAATAAATTAAAAAATGCTAACTTTATTAGCAGTTGTGTCCATTGAATATACTGAATGATTTACTGAATCGATTACTAAATTTTGAAAAATTACCTGCGTATTGTCTGCAATATTTTGCCCCTGGATGCTACTTTCTGGTCCTATTATACAATTTTTCCCAATAATAGTGTCCCTAATTGTGACATCTGACAAAATCATAGTGCCCTCGCCAATTTGCACATCTTTACCAATTATGACATTTTCTTCATACGGAATATAAATCCCCTGTTCTTTAAATCTTTGAATTACCTGCATTTTAGCTATATTATTTAAAATTTTCAATTGTTCAGGATCGTTTGCGCCTAGGGCAATTATTGCATTTTTAGCCCTATATGTTCCAACTTTTTGGTTATTATTAATAAATAATTTTATTATCGAAGTAAGATAATACTCACCTATAGCACTAGGTTTAACTAATTTTAAGTATTCCAGTAATTTTTGAGAATTAAACCAATATGTTCCAGAATTTATTTCTTTAATTTTTTTCTGCTCATCAGTCGCATCGCATTCTTCAATTATAGATTGGATATTATCATTTTGGCGTAAAATTCGCCCATACCCATAGGAAACATCGACGTCGGCAGTAACAACTGTAACGGCATTATTATTTTTTATATGTTTTTCGTGGGCTTTAAGAATCGAATTAACGTCCATGAACGGCGTATCGCCATTTATTATTAAAACATCATTTTGTTCATGATATTTAAGAAACTCAGCTGCACACGAAACTGCGTGAGCGGTACCTTTTCGTTCAGATTGTATAGAAATTTCGCAATTATAGCCATGATTTAGTAAATATTCAACAACCATTTCATTTTTATGACCAATAATAACACATATATCATTTATGGATGCTTGCCTTACACTATCAAGTACCCATCCTAACATAGGTTTAAATAAAATTTCAGATAAAACTTTAGGAATTTTTGATTGCATTCTAGTTCCTTCTCCGGCTGCCAGAATTATACAGCTAAGACCTGTCAAGATAAATACACTCCTTTTTAAAAACAATTATTATTTAATTTTTAATAAATTCAAAATATTATATTAACAATAAATTAATATTTAATTATCAAATATTTAACAAGGGGTTTAGTATACAATATTCATATTAAGATTTCAATGTTAAATTAAAATAAAATTTAAAAATTTTAAAAATATAACTATTCCTCTTTTTTGTAGATCACAACTACAATGCTTACCTACCCCATATGTCCTTTCTATTTTGCAAATTATTCATAATTTTTGAGTATATTCCATTGATTTAAGAATGCCAAATTTTATATAAACATTAGATAGTTTAAATTTTATATTAAATTTTTAATATATTTTTTAAAATCACGCCCTATTTCTTTATGATTAACAGCAATATCAGCATATGCTAGCGCATAACCCAGTTTACTACCGATGTCATATCTTTTTCCCGCATAATTAACCGCGGTCATACCACGAGTTTGGGCTAATACTTTCATAGCATCAGTTAATTGTATTTCATTGCCGAACCCTGCACAAGTTTTGTCTATAATTTCGAAAATTTCTGGTGATAATATACAACGTCCTAATATCGCATAAGATGACATAATTTCACTAACTTTAGGTTTTTCGATCATGTTTGTACATTTGAATATATTTTCGCGAATTTTTTGGACCTCTAATGAACTGCATTTTACAATCTCTTTTAAACTTAATTTTTGTACCCCAACGACACTAAGCCCAAATTCATAATATGCTTTTATTAATAAAGAACAAACTGGCTCTTTGCTGATTATTAAATCATCGGCATATAATACGGCGAATGGCTGATTATTAACAAATGCTCGAGCTTTGCTGATAGCATGTCCTAAACCTCTAGCCTCGTTTTGACGCACAAAAAATATGTTTGCAATTTTATAAATTTTGTTTATAAACTCCAAATATTCTAATTTATTATATTTTAAAAGATAATTTTCAAGTTCAGGAGAATAATCAAAATAATTTTCTATAATATTTTTGCCGCGATTTGTTATAATTAAAATATCTGTTATTCCCGAATTTACAGCCTCTTCAATTATATACTGAATCGCAGGCTTGTCAACTATAGGAAACATTTCTTTCGGTAGCGCTTTGGACATAGGTAATACCCGAGTCCCTACTCCTGCCGCCGGAATAACTGCTTTTGTTATTTTACACAAATTATAACACCTTGTTTATAATATTATTATTTATTATCACCAGGAGACGATGCCTAAAATTATGAAATTAAACAAAAACGACAAAATATTACTGGGGATTTCGTGTTTATTAATCGCTTTTATTATAAGTTATAATTTATTTTATATTCCCAAAATTCCTATTCTAGTACAAGAGAATTATATTAAAAGTGATTTGCAAGAACAAGAAGAAACTCAAGAAATTAATGAAAAATTGATAAATATAAATACAGCTGATAATCAAGAATTATCTGAAAATTTGCCGGGCATAGGCGAGGTAATCGCTGAACGAATAATCCATTATCGCGAAAATAACGGAGGCTTTTATGATATACAAGAAATAAAAAATGTCAAGGGAATAGGTGAAGCAATATTCGAAAAAATAAAAAATAAAATCACGGTTTAATATTGACTTTTAAAATATATTAACCATAATATTAAAAAATTTATTATTTTTAAACTGGTAGTATCCAAAGGAAGTGAATTTATTGATTTTTGATACACATGCTCATTACGATGACTCGGCATTTGATAATGTGCGTTCCGAACTTTTAGGAAAATTACCTAGTGAACATGTGTACGCAGTTATAAATGTTGGCTCAAATTTAGAGTCTTCATTCCAAAGTATAGAGCTTTCTAAAAAATATAATTATATATTTTCCGCTGTAGGAATACATCCGGAATGCACTAATGAAAATTTAGACAAAAATTATTTAGAAAAATTAGAAAATATGTTAAACAACAACAAAATAGTGGCTGTTGGAGAAATCGGATTAGACTTTCATCGGCTTAATAATTTCAGTGAACAAGAACGAATTTTTGAAGAACAAATTCAACTTGCGTTAAAAAAAAATTTACCAGTATTAGTTCACTCTCGAGAGGCGTCTGAACACACGTTAAGAATTTTAAAAAAATATAAGCCTAAATGTGTGGTGCATTGTTTTAATGGTGATCAGAAATTTGCTAAAGAATTGTTGAATTTAGATTTCAAAGTCGGTGTTGGTGGAATTATCACTTTTAAAAAATCAGAAAATTTAATAAATACTATAAAACAGATTCCTATCGAAAATATTTTGCTCGAAACTGATGCACCATATCTTGCACCAGTTCCTATGAGAGGCAAGCTGTGTAATTCGTCGTTTATAAAATTCACAGCTAAAAAATTAGCCGAAATTAAGGGTATAAATATAGAAAATATATATAATATTACTAAAAATAATGCAATTAAATTTTTCGGATTGAATTAATGAATTTTAAAAATTTAAGAATTGGTCATGGCTACGATGTTCATAAATTAATTGAAAATAAAAAACTAATTCTGGGCGGGATACTTATAAATTATCATCTGGGCTTAGATGGCCATTCAGATGCTGATGTTTTGGTTCATGCAATTATAGACGCGTTATTAGGGGCATCGGGATTGCCCGACATAGGTTGTTTTTTCCCAGATTCAAATATGAAATATAAAAATATTTCTAGTCTCAAATTATTAACGGAAATTAATAAAAAAATAAAAAAAAATTATAAAATTATTAACATAGACTGTACTATTATAGCACAATCACCAAAATTAAATAAATATATAAATATAATTCGTGAAAATTTAACAAAAATTATTGGGATTTCTTTTGATAAATTAAATATCAAATCAACTACCGAGGAAGGCCTGGGCTTCACTGGCGCACATCTTGGGATCGCATGTCATGCAATAGTATTAATATATAAAAAAATTGCTTGGGAGTTCAATCCCAAACAAAACATAATTTTTAAAAATTTAATTAAACCTTAATATTTTCTAATTCCTTGCCAGCAATGTCAGTTTCAGCCAATTGAGAAATATTGCGCCACGTCTTGAGTGCTTCAGTGGCTTCTAATCTAGCCTCGTCTAATTGCTTGCGAATTTGTTCTCTTTCTTGCAATGCGGTGTTTGTGCGACTTAATAATAAATTAAACAAAACATACTGTTCAGATTGTTCTTTGTGGAGAGATGAAATTTGATTCTGAATCTCTCTTATGGAATTTATTGTCTCTTTGTTGTTAACCATCGATTTTTGATGCTGATCTTCAAGTCTGTATTTTTCCATGTTAAGATGTGTTATTTCCATTGATAGCGCCATATATGAATTATATGCAACTTGATTCTCATAAACCGCTTTTTTTAGGCGATTAGTAGCTTCAAAATAATTATCAAAAGCAACTCCTTCCCTAATATTAGCCTCAGTATAGTCTATTTTTGCATGTTCTTTTTCTGCTGAGTATAAATCGGGAACTACAGATTGTTGTTTCTCATCATCTTGATCTTGATCTTGTTCGTCTTCTGTTTCATAATCTTCTGAATCTGAATCATAATCATCTTGATTATTTGAATTATAATCATGGCCATTTTCAAGGTCTTCATTAGCTGATTTTATAACTACTGATTTATCTTGTATTGGATTTTTTGAGTCCATGCTCTCAAATGCCCGATTATATGCTGCTTGTGCTGCTACTAAACGCTCTCTTGTGATTTTTAAATTCACTGATAATGCGTTTAATCCTGCAAATGCCCTACGTCTTTTTTCTTCTAAATCTCTTACTTCCACTGCTAAATTTGCAGACTTTATCATAGCATCGTCACTGAGATTATTTATGCTCTGTATTTGGTGATTGACAAAACTTATCATAGCCGAAAATCCCTGTTGTACTAAAACTATGTACTCCAACACGGCTTTTTCATGCTCTTGAAATGTTCTTCTGTAAGCTTTAGATGTCTCAACAAAATTCACCTCCATTTGATATAATCTTCGACGTGCATTTTCATAAACTGAACTTTCTATGCTCACAGGTCTTTCGTAGTTTCCGTTTTTAAACTTTTCGTTTGCTGAAAAATCATCAGCTACAGCTACATACGCTCCTGCTTTGTTAGAAACAAAACTCATTAATAACGGTAAAGCTACCACTGATGCGCCTATTTTTTTAATTAAATTAATATTCAAATTTTTATACCTCCAATTTTTATGGGAACTAACTCAATGATATATGTATTATATTATACCGGCTTTTATTAATCAATATGTTTTTTGAATTCATGACTAATATTTTTAATTTTCTCTTTTTTTCATAAAAAAATATATTTTTTCATAAAAAAATTATTAACTTGTAACAAAAAAATAACCCGAATTATTAACAATTTCTCCGGAATATATGATTTTTATACTAAAAAATTAAATCAAATTATTAACAATTTCTTTGAAATGCAGACCTCGTTGTTCAAAATTTTGATATAAATCAAAGCTTGCACTTGCTGGGGACAATACCACAATGTCTCCAGGTTCGGATAATTCTTGTGATTTCGAAATTGCAGATTGCATATTTTGCACATTAAAAATTAATGGCTTAAATTCACCTAATGCCTGACATATAGACTCTTCGATTTTTGAGGCCGTCTGACCCATTAAAATAATCGCTTTTACTGTTCGAGATTCTAATTTGTCTTTTGAAAGAAATTCCCCGAATTCTTTGTATGATATTTTTTTGTCATAACCTCCTGCTATAATTATTACGTTTTTTGTGAACACACTTAATGCCCCATACATGGTCCTGGTAGGACTAGATGCTATCGAGTCATTATAATATTTTATATTATTTATTTCTCTTACAAATTCTATTCTGTGCTCAACGCCTAAAAAATTATACGCTACTTCTTTTATGATGTCAATTAAATTTTTATTAAATTTTTTATTAAATTTTATCACGCTTCCTATTGCAGCCATAAAATTTTTTAAATTATGCTTTCCTGGAATTTTAATATCTTTTTTGTTTAAAATAAACATATTTTTATTATTATCTCGAAAAATAATATTACTATTTTCGTCAAGAAACAACCCGTTTTCTATTTTTTTCTCTGTGCTAAAAAAAATAACTGAACTCTGAGCTTCTTTTGAAAAAGAATTAACTAAATTATCATCAAAATTTAATACTAATCCAGAGTTTTTGTCTTGATATTTAAAAATATTTTTTTTTGATTCAATATATTCTTCATAATTTTTGTGAATATCAAGATGATTCGGCGAAATATTTGTTATCACAGAAATATCTGGACTTTTTCTAAAAGATATAAGCTGAAAACTAGAAAGCTCTATTACAAATACAATATTTTTTTTATTATCTTGACTAATATTTATTAATTCTGAAATTAAAGGCCGACCTATATTGCCGCCTAAAAAAGTTCGGACTCCAGATTTTTCTAATATTTTCGAGATAACAGTACTAACGGTAGTTTTACCGTCACTTCCGGTAACTCCGATTGTAGTAAATGGACAAAATTCAAAAAAAAACTCTATTTCTGATGTGATTTTAACATTTTTTTTGTTACTTTTAACTAAATTTTCTTGGGAGAACATTATCCCAGGGGATCGGAAAATTATGTCTGGATTTAAATTATTTAAATATTCTATGTAATTAGATCCTAAATGAAATTCAACATTTTTTTTAGCTATTTTATCTAGATTAGTATTTAAATTTTGGGATTTATCACATACATGAAACTTAAAATTAAAATCCGATAAAATCTCTGCTATAGCTAGATTGCTTTTCCCTAGACCTAATAAAACAATAGACTTATTGCATAAAAAATCATATATTTTTTTTTTAATATTATTAAATTTGATCATAAAATCACCTAATATTAAATTAAACTAAGCTAAAATTTTTTATAAAAACAGTTTTTCCAGTTGAATTATCTATATCTAAAATCACGCAATCCATTTTATATCTACCGTTAGAATCATGCTCGAATTTTAACGGAATTTTTTCTTTCATTCTTTTAATAGAAATTTCTTTTTTTACACCCAAAACAGAATCGATAGCCCCGACCATTCCTACATCTGTTATATATCCTGTGCCGCCTGGTAAAATTTGAGCATCCGCCGTCTGAACATGTGTATGTGTACCTAAAACCGCTGAAATACGGCCATCTACAAAAAAACCAAAAGCTCGTTTTTCCGACGTAAGCTCCGCATGAAAGTCTACTATTTTTATTAAATAATTATTAAATTTCTCTAAAATTTTATCAATAGTCTCAAACGGGCATCTTAATGGCTCAAGATAATGAACTCCCATTAAATTAATTACACAAAATTTTATATTATTTAATTCAAATTCTAGTACTCCTTTACCAGGGGTTGTATTTTCAGGGAAATTCGCTGGACGTAGAATATTATGACTTTTATTTAAATAATCATATACACTTCGTTTTTTAAAAGCGTGATTCCCAGTAGTAATAACATCTATTCCTGCAGATAAAAGATATTCTGCCGACCCAATTGTTATGCCATTATCAACCGCCGAATTCTCACCGTTTGCTATTACTACGTCTATTGAATTTTCTTTTTTAAAACTATTAAGTTTCGTCTTAACAAATTTGCAACCTATAGGCCCTATTATATCACCTATAAAAAGAACTCTCGTATTTTTCACCCCTGAATTTAATAATAAATCCTATTTAATACAAATATATTAAATAATTTTCCAAAATATTATTTCGCATACTGAATGGCCCTATTTTCGCGTATAAGATTAAGTTTAATTTGCCCAGGATATGTCAACTCGGACTCTATTTTTTGACAAACGTCTTTAGCTAGAATTACCATTGCATCGTCGTTTATTTTATCTGGATTCACCATAACGCGAACTTCTCGGCCAGCTTGAATAGCATAACAACGTTCTACACCCGGGAAACTTGAAACTAAAGACTCTAATTTATTCAGCCGTTTAATATAATTTTCAAAATTCTCTCTTCGCGCCCCCGGACGCGCTGCCGATGCCGCATCTGCTGCTTGCACTATAGCATTTATACACGTAGTAACTTCCGAGGTACTATGATGGTTTAATATACAATTAACAACTTCATTCGATTCTTTATATTTTTTTGATATTTCAGCCCCTAAATCCGGATGCGCTCCTTCAAATTCATGAGTCAATGCTTTGCCTATATCATGCAGCAACCCACAGCGTTTAGCAACAGTTATATTTTCTCCCAATTCTGCTGCTAATATTCCACAAATATGTGAGACTTCTAACGAATGTTCTAGTACATTTTGCCCATAACTAGTTCTGTATTTTAATCTTCCTAAAAGCTTGATTATTTCAGTGTGCACACCGCGAGCGCCCACATCTATAACGGCTTTTTGCCCGGCTTTTAGCATGTCAAGATCTATTTCTTCTTTTGTTTTATTTACAATACTTTCAATTTTAGCCGGATGAATTCTGCCATCTATTATTAACGCTTCAATCGTTTGTCTTGCTATTTCACGTCTCAACGGATCAAAACTTGAAATCGCGATCATTTCCGGCGTATCATCTATTATCAAATCAACGCCCGTCAAATTTTCTATACATCTAATATTACGACCCTCGCGACCTATAATTCTACCTTTCATATCATCATTCGGCAAATTAACCACAGAAATACTAATTTCCTCAATATGTTCGGCCGCATATTTTTGAGTCGCCAGGGCAAGAATATTTTTAGATATATTCTTTTTTTCTTCTTCTATATCCTGTTTAAATTCCAGTATTTTAACTGCCCGTTCATGTGCCAGATCATTTTTTAAATTTTCTATTATATAATTCTTTGCCTGTTCTTTATTCATTCGCGCAATTTCTTCTAGCTTTTTAACCTGAAACTGTTTAAGTTTTTCGACTTCTGCCATGCATTCTTGAGCCGATTTAATCTTTTTTTCTATTAACTTTTCTTTGGATTCTGCTGCCTCAAGTTTTTTTTCATACATCTCCTCACGCTGACGAACACGACTCTCTTGTAATATAATTTCTTTACGTCTTAAATTTATTTCTTTATCTATTTCTTCTTTTAGTCTAAACACCTCATCTTTACCTTCTATTATTATTTCTTTCTTTTTTGTTTCCGCTTCTTTCAGATATTTTTCGACGAATTTCTCTGCTTCTAAAATTTTTGAACCTGCTTTTTTTTCTGATACTAATTTCCTGATATAAAATCCGACAACAAATGATAATGCAATTAATATTAAGCTAATTAAACATATTATTACTCCCAAGTAATTTCAACTTCCTTTGTGTAAAAAATTAAAATATACATATTTTATGTTAATTTTATTTTATTTTAGTATAAATTCAACAATGTCCTTGCGCGCTTTTTGCAAATTAGGAATTTCCAACACCATTTTAAAATCTATCACAGAATTTTTGACATTATCATTTGTAGGCAGCCTAAAATCTGAAATTTCATAATCCGAACTTGTGCTTAATGCTTTTAATAAATTTAATATTTCATTAATTTTATAATCACTTCTTACATATTTTAACAAATTAATAAATAAAGAACTATTGTTTTTTATGCTATTTTTTTTAATTTTTTGTATCAAAATCTTAATAACTTTACGTTGGCGATTAGTTCGATCATAATCAGAGCCTTGACTATCGCGATCTCTCGCATACTGCAAAGTCTGATCCCCATCAAGCGTATTTTCGCCAACAGAAACTTTTTTGGAAGACTTTGAGTGATTATTAATAAAAATTGCTTCTTCCGATAATAAAAACATGTTAATTCCGCCCAAATCATTAATTATTTTTTCGAAGCCTAAAAAATCAATTGAAACATATTTATCTATATTTATGCCAAAATTTTGTTCAATTGTACTAGCTGCTAAGCTAGCGCCTCCATAAGCATAAGAAGAATTCAGTCTATCATAACCGTATTTGGGGATATTCACCCAAATGTCGCGCATTAGAGATATAATTTTTATTGTCTTTTTATCAATATTTGTAGAAATTATTATGATAGAATCGCTTCTGCCATTGTATTTTGTTGCAAGCGTGTCAAGCCCAAGAATCAAAGTATTAAAGATTGGATTATAATCGGATTTTTTTTTGATAATATTATTATTAAAATTATTAAAACTTAACGTATAAAAATATAAGTATATTATAGCTAAACCTGCTAGTCCTATAGATGAAAAAAATATTAGCAATAATACTCGCTTAAATTTAATAAGCTTTTTTCTCCTATTAAATTTATTAAAACTACCCAAAAAATTCGCCCCTGAATTCTAAAACCAAATATTTAGTTCATTCATTTTGTGATTTAGTAACAAAAAATCCTTTTCCATGACAACTTTTCTGTAAATATTTCTCAAAATTGCAGATGGATGCAACATAGGCATAATCAAAAAATCTCGTTTATCTATAATTTTAGTAAAAAATTTCCCATGATCTTCCGAAATTTTAATTTTATTACTAATAATAATTTTAGACGGAATTCGACCAAGAGTAACTATTATTTTAGGATTAATAAATCTTAATTGAAATTTAAGCCAACTTATACATTCCTCTTGTTCAAAATTAGTAGGATTTCTATTATTTGGAGGTCGGCATTTTATTATATTAGCTATGTAAACGTTTTTACTTCTACTTAAACCAATACTTTTTAGCATATTATCAAGCAAAATACCTGATTTCCCTACAAAGGGTCTTGCCTGCAGATCTTCGTTTTCCCCCGGAGCCTCCCCAATAAAAAAAATTTTAGATTGCAAATTGCCTTCTCCGAAGACCACATGCGTCCTAGTATGACACAGATTACAATTTGTGCAATTTTCACATTTTGTTTGCAAATCACCCCATTTTTCTAATTCTTTTTCATCATTTTTTTCAAACATATGATAAAAACCAATCCTTTTTTAAAACAAACTTTAAGATCTGATAAGTTTACAAATATTTTATTTTTTTGTCAATATAAAATATTGACTATTTTTAAAAAATATAATACAATAAACTGCATTCAATAAATAATACAATACAGGAGGATGATTTCCAGTGACTATAGATCTGCATTGCCATTCTAAACTTTCTGATGGTTCTGCCGGGATTGGCGAAATTATGTTTATAGCGAGAAG
The DNA here is from genome assembly GCA_036245095.1 of Candidatus Improbicoccus devescovinae. Classification (GTDB taxonomy): domain Bacteria; phylum Bacillota; class Clostridia; order Oscillospirales; family Acutalibacteraceae; genus Improbicoccus; species Improbicoccus devescovinae. The sequence goes on along the minus strand of BSWA01000002.1, from coordinate 232,251 downwards.
AACAAAAATTGATACTATCGCCATAACAGATCATGACACATTTGCAGGCGCAGTTCGGGCCCAGGTTATAGGCAAAAGATATGGGTTGAATGTTATATTAGGAGCAGAATTTTCGGCGTTTTCAATGAAATATAACAGAGAAATTCATATTTTATGTTATATGTGCGAATACGTGGAAAGACTAGGAGGCTTATGTCAACATAATACACAAATTCGGCAACGATCAATAGCAATAGCATTACAAAAGATAATGAAATATTATCCTATTTCGTCTCAGATTGTGGCCACGAAGGCCCGCGGAAGCACTAATGTGTTTAAAAATCATATTTTGCAATCTGTGATGGATGCAGGTTATAATACGCATAATTATACCGGTTTATTTAATAAATTATTTGACAGCAGCTCAGATTCTACTATATTTTCGCCACCATATTCAGAGCCATCTGAAGTTATTAAATCAATACACCAAGCAGAAGGCATAGCTATATTAGCGCATCCCGTAGCCGACGACGTCCACACATTGCTGCCAGAACTTGTGGAATCAGGCTTAGATGGCGTTGAAGCATATTTTCCGGGGGTATCCGAATCCGAATGCGATAATCTTGTCGAGTTTGCTAATAATAATAATTTAATAATAACAGGCGGGAGTAATTTCCATGGCATGTATTCACCAACTTCTAGGCTTTTGGGGTCGTATAAGACATCGGAAGATCAACTGGAATTAATGCGTAAAAAAAAGTCTAAGATGGTTTAAATAATTTTGATATTATTTTATCTTCATATTTATTTTCATAAAAGGAAATACCAATTTTGATTTGTGATTATTTAATTGTAGGTCTTGGAAACCCAGGTTCAAAATATGAAAATACACGGCATAATGTGGGTTTTTGGTTTATAGATGATTTTTATCATGGTGATTTTGTACAAAAATTCAATTCTTTATTTGCTAAAACTGTAATTTATGATAAAAAAATCATTTTATTAAAACCTCAAACATACATGAACTTAAGTGGCATGGCTATTTCTGAATTCATGGAATATTATAAGATTCCAATATACAAATTAATTATAATTTTCGACGATATTTCATTGCCAATTGGCAAAATTCGCATTAGAAACCGAGGATCTTCCGGAGGCCACAATGGTGTCAATAATATAATCACCAGTTTAGGTTCACGTGATTTTAAGCGAATTAAAATAGGCGTAGGTCAAAAGCCCGCTGCCTGGGATCTTGCCGATTGGGTACTGTCGTGTTTTAATACCGATGAAAAACTAGAAATTATAAATATATTCAAAAATATTAAATCCGCTATTAAATTAATTTTAAATAATAAAATAAACGAGTCTATGAATTATTTTAATTAATTTTTTCAAATATTAAAAAACAATTAAATCTATCTTAAATCCAAATTATACTAAGGGTCCCCTACCCGAGAAATTATGATAAATATTTTTACAAACTTCGTCATTGCATTCATATATTTGCCCTAATATTAAACTCTTTAATAGTACAATATTTTTTTTTTAGAATATGGCATATATTAAATTATAAAGATAATAGATGCCCTTATAGATACTTAAAAAAACACCTGTCGGCTTTACTTCCAGGTGTTTGGGTTTATTCCTAAGATGCTTAATTTATTGTGCTGGGTTTATTTTATATCAGATACGTTTGCGGGTATAATATTGTGTTCAGTACCAGGATCAATCGGATTAATAAAAGTCGAGTATATTTTATGTTTAACAATCATAAAATACTTGTTTCTATTCGCATCTAGATGTTCTTTAATTTCACCTATTGTTTTATTCTCATCCCAAAGAGATAACAAAAACTTCTTTGTATCTTTTTTTAATGCGACCCCGGCTAAATAATAAGCAGTCCACCCCATGGGGCCAGTCTCAGTCCCCCACTTTTTGTTGCCATCCATACCTGACTTTGCTTTGTTTATCAGTTCATATAATTTCATGTTTTTATCTCCTTCAATTATGCTAGATATAAATTTGCCGTCATCTGACAAACGAGGTGTCCAGTCAGGATTCCACCAGAATTTCACTTTTATTTCATCTGATGTAACTACTGGGGATGGCACGCCAGCCGGGGGAGGGTCAGATGGTCCGCTGCTTGGAGTCGACGATGCGGGAGACGAGGAGGGGCTAGGAGGCGTCGACGCGCTTCCCGAAGCGGTTGGGGTAGATGTTGAGATATCGCTAGGAAGGCGGCGGCCCGAAGTAAAAGAAGCCATTGTTCGTCTACTAGGAGAAGAAATCGACGTTAAGGGTGCCGAAGTCTGCGTGACGCTGGACCCATCTCGCGGAGCTTCTGCGCTTTTCTTGGGTTCGTTTTTCACTCCCAAATCACTAACTTTTTTTTTGCTTACATACCAATCATCCTTGGCTCGCTTGGGTCGGTTTGCCTTTGTCGGTGTACCCGCATTCTGTTTCGGCGATAATATGCTTATTATGGAATCACATATTTGTAACAAAGCTTGTCTCGTTTTTTCGGGGGCGTCAAGGCTTTTCATATTATTCATATTTTTTTTGATTTCTTCTCGGGAGTCATTGAATGCTTTTGTATATGTGGTTTTTGCATTTGATTCAAGCGCATTCATGATCTTTTCCACATCAGCTTCTTTTATAGTTGCGTTTTGTATCTTCTTGGTTGATCCTGTTTTCAGCGCGTTCTCGATTATTTCTCTTCGTTGTTTTTCGTGATCATACGCGGCTCTGTTTGTACATACAAGTTTTTTTTTGGCTATAATCTCTTCCAGTTTAGATTTTTCATGTATTCGGGCTATAATAAACCCACTCTGAACTTCATCATAAAACGCAAATAACTCACACAATGAAACGGAATCCAAGACGAAGGATATAGCCGTATCCAACCAACTTATTAGTATATCCTTCTCTTGGCGTGATATCGCTTTGTCTGAGTGGACTGGAGCATCTTTTAAAATAGCGTCGCAAACATCGGATAATGCCAAATTACCCCTCCCCAGGCGATACGCCCAACCAGAGCTTCCGTTGGTTGCCTTGGCATAAATCAAATCAAGTTTTTTTATTCTGTCGGCCGCTTTATCTGCATTATATAATAGCGAAGCAGGTGCCGTGGTACTTGTTACTTCCAGCGTCTCGCTTCTGGAACTAAACGCCTTATATAATTTATTTTCACTTTTTGTGTCTTTGAGAGTTTTTTGGGCCATTTTTTCGGCCATTTTTTGAGCGAATTCATCGAAACTATCACGCAGTATTCGTATCGAGCCGATTTTAGTGATTTTGGATTTAGTTACCAAATCAAACATCTTATCTGTAACAATAATGACCATATTTGTGAGTACTGCTTTTTGGCTGGAGGTCAATTCATGGTATCCCCCGCTAGTGTCGGTTGATTTCTTATTACTAGCAATCATAGACCAGTACAAAAGAAATTTAGATTGTACAAGTATCTTTTGCCCATATATGATAGATGCGAATAGGGTTGCGATCTCATTAACACTCGACTGGGTCATATGGTCTTCTGGTTTGTCTAGAATTTTCTCCAACGTTTCACTGTAGAATTTATGACCTAAGGACCTAGCCTCAACATCCGGAGATATATCCCACCCAATTTGGAGTTCGTTCTCGTTTGTGAAATATTTAACCATGTTATTATTATAAATATAATTCCAAAAGCAATTAATAACTTCCGATGGCTGCAGTTCCACTGGATCTGGCTGGGTAGGAATTAAGTATTTAGCCGCTTCGCTTCTTGGTTCGTATTGGACCAAGTAGTGTTCGACGTCAGTTTGAGTTAGTGTTCCCTCTTTCGCTTTTGTCACAAGGGCGTTATACGCTGCCACTCTGGAAGCATGCACAGCATCCCTATTTACATCGGAGCCGGGTGCTGGGACTTTAGCAAGAAGCGTGGCCTGCTCGTTCTTTTTTTTCTCCTCTTCTGCTTTTCTCGCCTCTGCTGCCTTTTGTTCTTCTTCGTTTTCGGAGTTGGTTCCCGCGTCGGCAGTAGGATTGGCGGGAGCTGTTTCGTTGGGTTGGTTTTGGGCTGCTGTGGGGTCACCCACTCCCGGGAGCGGATCGGTATCCATGGGTTCAAGCTCTTCGTCAGGTGCGGCTAGAAGACGGGCTTCCTCCTTTTTGTAGGCTTGTTGCTTTTCGTTTCCGATGCGGAAAGAAGACCTTCGGATTGTTTTCGGCTCTTCGTCGGCGACAACGAAAACCAGTGGAAGGGGTAAGGCTATGTGTAGGCGCTTTAATATGTCCCAATCCACTTCAAGTTTTCCTGCCTCATTTGTGATCTTTTTACCACCGAGAAAAATTGGCTTCTTCACCCTTTTCCCGACTGTTGTATCTATTATATACACTTTTGCATCCTGTCCTGCTTCGGCTAAAAACCGTTTGATACCGCTGACATCTTTATTCTTAACCCAGGGAAATTTACTGACTACTTTCCCCTTATGATACCTATAAACTACAGTAACACTGTCCCCCCCAATTTCATAGCCTATCTGTGTTACTTTATTGTCAAATTCAATCTCGGCGTCTCCCGTTCCTAACCATTCATTATTAACCTTTCTGTATAACTTTATTTTGTCGCTACCCAAAGTTGGTTTGACTTTAAAGTCAACATAAATGGCTTTTAGCTGGTGTTGTAATTCGTTCAGTATGGCGTCCCTCGTGCCATCAAGAACAGTTCCTTTTAGCGTGACGTTATCCATCGGTTTGTCGCCATTCATAGGTTTAAATTCAACCTCCTTACCGGAAAATAATTTTTTAACACCTGTAACCACCTTGCCCGCTGTTTTTTTAAGGCTGGCAACCAATGATTTCGATTTCTTGTGTTCTGATATAGATGTATTTTCCGATTTATCTTTTCTTGTATCTGGCATATATATCACTCCTTTTTGTGTAGGCATTTTTAGAACTAGTTTAATTCTACTCTTTTTAAAATAAAAATCAAGAGTTTATTATAATTTTGCACAAAAAAAAATTATTTTATCTAAAAAATAATGCTAATTCACCAAATAATATTGGGATACAAGAATAATCCGGGTTTTATGTCAGATGTTTTATATTTTGTTTATATAGTAAGTTGAATTTAAATTAATTAAAATTTACAAAAAATAGTATTAATTTCATACAAAATTGTACATACTAAAGTTGTATATATGAAAGCAAACAGGAGGAGTTGAAAATTTAATTGTCTGAAGGTACTCGTTTTTTTATGTTTAATAGAAAATCTGATTGGGAATATAAAAATTTTATTAATAGCATAAGTTTCGAAGATGATATGATTGTATTCGCCAATAGTCCCGACCCTCCTGTGTTTATATCTTCTAGTTTAGATTGCGGCGAGAATAACACAGTTTGGCATAGATTAAAGCTTAAAATTCAGGATTCACAAAATTCAAAAATTAATGTCTATATTTTGGCGGCCGATAGTTTAGATTTATTGCTTCCTGTAAATGATACAAATAAAAATATGGTAAATTTCAATGAATTCTTGCTTGATCCTAAGATAGATGTCGATGTAAAAATAAATGTTTTCTTACAAATGGGTGCAAAATATTTAGAAAACCCTGATGATAACTTGTTATTTGATATTACAGGTAGATACCTTTGGATTTGCATCGAAGGAATTATTTATGAATCTATTGGTAAGATTAAAATTAAAGAAATGAAAATAGAATTCCCCAGAAAAAGTTTCATCAGGTTTTTACCCGAAATATACCAAATGACCAAAAATGATTCATTTTTTTCTAGATTTATGGCTATTTTTCAATCTTTATACGATGACATCGATGACAAAATAGACTATGCTCCATCAAATTTTGATCCATTATCAAATAGCTCAGATTTTTTACGCTGGATTGCCCATTGGTTTAGCATCCATGATATGGACATCTGGCAAGAAGATAAACTTCGGCTTTTGGTATCCGATGCTATGAAATTATTTAAAATAAAAGGCACATGTGAATCCATAAGATTAATCGTAGAAACTTACACAAATTTCAAACCTATTTTAGTCGAATATTTCAACGTTTGTGATACTGATTATTATCGAACTGATTCAAAAACCATAAATTCTTTATTTGGAGATAATTCATTTTTTTTCACTATCATACTACCCAAAGGCAGTTTAAATTCCAACGAAGACTATGCTAATTTACTTCACATAATTACAAGCATCAGTCCTATAGACACAATTTGCAATTTAGTAATTTTAGAAAACAGTATTTTTTTAAGTCATCATTCGTATATAGGCATTAATTCTATTATTTCAAAAGAAAACTACGTATTAATTCCGGAAGAAACCAAAGATTCATCGGGAATCATGATGATAGGATGAATATGCATTAAATTTAAATTAAATTTTAATTAAAAATAAAGTAAAATTCGGGGGCTTTGTTAACAATGGGAAATATACATTATTATAAACCTGAGAGAAATAATTATTTTTTTGGCAAACTAATGTCCGTACGTGACTTCAAAAACGAACAAAATTATTTCAAATCTAAACGTCATTTACTGACCAAGATGCTTGGCGGTATTGGTATAATCTCAGGGCTTGCAGTAATACTTATTGACAATCGAACGTTTTCGCTTGAAACCGGGCTTGCAATCGATTATCTTGGGCGTGAGATCATGGTTTCCGAGCCATGTGTCCGAAAATTAAACGTTATAAAAGGCTACTCAGAATGCAAAAACAGTAACGTGATATATTTAGGCATTTCATACAAAGAAGACCTAACAGAAAGCACATTTTCTATTAATAGTAGCAGCGAAGCCGAGGGCTCAGGGAAACAATACAACAGAATCCGAGAATCTTATGAATTATTTTTAACGTCCGAAGTCCCGGCCGAACACGATTTAACACTAGATTCTTTAGTATATATATATACAGACATATATAATCAAAACGGGATAAAAATAAAATTAGTTTCCCCTAAATATGCAAATCCAGCGAGTAATATTAATTTAAAACTTCATTTTGAAAAAGAAAAAATAGAAGAATTGGTAACATATGAACTAGAGCTGACCGGAAGCTTATTTAAAGACCCAAAAAACCATAATCAAGACTCGATTATTATGAGTCATACTACACGCGAAATCAAGAATTATAAACATATTAAACAAGACTATACTATGTACTGTGATGCCCAACAAAAAGCAATAACAAATATCATAATACCGAAAGACAAATTTAAACTAACCAAAGGCGAAGAACAATTCACACTAGGCAGTGACATTAGTATTCCGATTCAAATCGTCAACGAAAAACTCAGTGATATATTAATCAAAGATTATTATTCTCAAAATTTTGATGAATTAATCGAACTTGTTGACAACAAGCACATATATCTTGCGAAATTCAACGTTGTAAATAACAAATCAACATATTTTATTGATCAATTTGAGAATCATCCATTCAAGCAATATTTATACAGCAATTCTTTATTAAAGCTATTAACCGAGATCAAATCTATTGAACATTCACAAAACCAACCAGATTTAGAAGAGACTGCTAGTAATACAAACCAAACAAACAAGCAACCCGAATTAACTAACAACCAATTTTCAGCTCTTAATACACCAAAAGAGCTTCCCAAAAGTAATATATACACAGGCATCGAAAGAATAAACCTAGGATTCAACGTAAAGCCGGGCAACTTATATTATTCTTACGAATTCGTCCACGGGCTTGGCACCGGAGAAGTCGGAGTCTCTGTAGCAACAATTAATCATACAAACATAGAATTATACGAAAAAAATTTACTAATATTTGGCGACAAAAGCATATTTAACAAATCAGACCTAAAAATGTCCACACCCAACGTACAAATTGGAGCATTACTAGATCCACACAAAGGCACGCTCCGGCTAGGAATTAGAGCTTTAGAAAAAACCAATAATCAATATATAGACATTCGCTGGTGGGTCTACAAGCCTCTTGAAAACCCAGCCGACGACGAAGATCTAGCATTAGACCAAGATATAAATCTTGAAATCACACCAAACACAGTAAGCATAAAACCGCTCGAACAAGTACGATTTGAAGCCACAATTACCGGCACAAACGACCAAAGAATCCGGTGGGAACTCACCCAAAATAACAGTGGAAACATCGATGCAAACGGCCTATACACAGCACCCGGCACCGAAAGCGTTTATGAAATACGCGCATTCAGCGTACACATGCCGAACATAAGCAGCACAGCCTATGTAGTCGTCAGTTCCAATACTATTATAACAGCCGGAACACCTATTCCGTTCAACAGTATAAATCCAACCAAACCGGCATCAGACTCCAAAACAGAAGCCAAAGCATCGCCACAACCTCCCGCTCAAGAACCCGCCGACACTGACCCAGAGAAACCTGACAACCCCGAAACAACTCCTGATTCCAACCCCGACACCAAAGCGGATGACGACAACACTCCAGATAACAATTCCCCAAATAAACCGGATCTAGCCCCACAACCAGAACCCAACCAGCAAATTGAAGAAAACAAGCCGCCAATTTAGGCCCGCGCGATACCCATTTTGCGAAATTTTCATCGCCCTTAACCGGGATCTCACCCGTTTATTAATAACCATTTTTTTAATTTCCACCCAGAGTCCGGCATATTCGTCCGTGACCTGCTTTACCCGAACCCCTGTACGCAAATTGAAGAAAACAAGCCGCCAATTTAGGCCCGCGCGATACCCATTTTGCGAAATTTTCATCGCCCTTAACCGGGATCTCACCCGTTTATTAATAACCATTTTTTTTAATTTCCACCCAGAGTCCGGCATATTCGTCCGTGACCTGCTTTACCCGAACCCCTGTACGCAAATTGAAGAAAACAAGCCGCCAATTTAGGCCCTCGCGATACCCATTTTGTGAAATTTTCATCGCCCTTAACCGGAATCTCACCCGTTCATTAATAACCAATTTTTTTTAATTTCCACCCAAAGTCCGGCATATTAGTCGCGACCCGCATTACTTGCGGAACATATCTTTCACTCCCCGCAGCATCCTGAAGTAAAACCCATCGGCTTACGACACGAAACCCCGTAGTTTAAAATTAGCACAGTAATAAGTTTCTTGAATTTTAATAAACCGCATTTATGCGATTTTAATAAAAATATGTTTTTTTATTTGCGTTTTTTGGTATTTATAACGTTTTTCCCCAATTTCAAAGTCATCTTTGTACATAAAACCCCCGTTAGAAGCGCCGTGATTGTCGTAACCCAAAGTAGAGGCAAAATATCAAATGGATTTTTTGCTCCATAATTTTTTCTTAAAACCGTTAAAAAAGTCGGAATTATCTGTAAACAAGCTGTATTTATTATTAACAGCATGACCATGCCATTAGTAGCTATATTTTTATGTTTGTTTAATTTTTGCATCTCATGCATAGCCTGTAAACCATAAGGTGTAGCGGCATTTCCTAAACCCAGCATATTTGCTACAATGTTCATACATATAGGATGCAAAACTTGTTTATCTTGCACATGATCAGGAAATAAAAATTTTAAAATTGGATTAAAAATCTTAGCAATAACTTCAGTTAATCCCGAATTCTCTGCTATTCTCATGAGCCCAGACCAAAACGCCATTGCGCCCAGAGTGGAAATCACTAAGCCTATAGCAGCTGCTGCCCCTTCAAGGATCGAATTTGAAAGCAAATCTATTCTTTTAGTTATTCCCGAACATACGATGCTTATTAGTATAATAAAAAACCAAATATAATCAAGCATATTTTACACTTTCTTTATAATAAATATCAAATATTCCTTAAATTTTAATTAAATTTTAATTTGGGTATTAAGGATAATCCTAAAATATATATAGAAATACTATGTAATCAAATTTGTTTTTATTCATACTTCGCAAGATAGTTCTAACATCCCTCCCATGAAATTTATAAAAATAATTCAGTTGAATTTTTTACTCTCAGAGATTGTAAATAAATCAAAAAATAAAATCAAGTTAAATTTTGTTTAAAATTTAGTTAAAATTATATTAAAATTTATATTTTAAAAAATAATTTATTGTTTTTTTTATTATTCAACATATAATCAACAAACGTGAATTTAGCAAAGATATTAATAATTTTTAGGTGATTTTATTATATGCATAATTTACAAGAATTTCAATCAGGAGTCATATATAATTGGATAAATTGCATAAAAAAACTTTTAAACCCGCAGGATATTATATTAGTTGACGGTTCAGAAAATCAAACCTCGGGGTTTAAAGAGGAAGCAATTAAAAAAAATATTTTAATTAAATTAAACGAAGACCTCTTACCGAATTGTTATCTGCATAGATCAAACCCCAATGATGTCGCTCGAGTTGAAAGCAAAACTTTTATCTGTAGTGATACAAAACAGGATGCAGGTCCAACTAATAACTGGTGGAACCCTAAGGAGGCGTTGTCAAAATTAATAAATATTTCAAAAAATTCGTATAAAAATCGTATAATGTATATAATACCGTTTTGTATGGGACAGATTGAATCTAAATTTGCCAAACTAGGAATCGAAATTACTGACTCTTTATACGTGGTTTTAAGCATGCTCACTATGGCAAAAGTAAATAAAAAAGTTATAAAAAAATTAAAAGAATTAGAAGAAATTCACGAAAATTCCGACGAATTCGGGCTATCTGGTACGGCTTCGTGGACCCGATGCATACACGCTTCATGCAATACAGACCCTGACAATAGATATATATGTCATTTTCCACAAAATAACATGATATTTTCTGTGAATTCTAACTATGGTGGCAATGCTCTTTTAGGCAAAAAATGTCTTGCATTGCGATTAGCCTCCGTTATGGGCAAAAATGAAGGCTGGCTTGCTGAGCATATGCTTATTATGGGCATCCAACGTCCAGGAACTCAAGGAATTAAATATATATGTGCATCGTTTCCCTCGGGATGCGGAAAAACGAATTTCGCAATGATGGCTTTGCCTGAGATTTATACGAAAAATGGGTATAAAATTTGGTGCGTCGGAGATGACATTGCGTGGCTTAGAATAGGCAAGAACGGCGGTTTGTGGGCCGCGAACCCCGAAAACGGTTGCTTCGGCGTTTGCGCTGATACAGACAAAATTACTAATCCGAATGCGCTTGTTACTGCTAGAGAAAATACTATTTTCACAAATGTAGTTCATGATAAAACTCGAAACACTGTGTGGTGGACAGGGTTAGATGCTCCCCCGGACGATGCAACAGATTGGCAGGGATTACCCTGGAGTGCTAAAAATTCGCAAACTCGCGGCGAGCACCCAAACAGCAGATTTACGGCGCCGATCACAAATTGCCCGTGTTTAAGTGCTGAGTATAATAATCCCGAAGGCGTCCAAATAAGCGCGATTATTTTCGGTGGCAAGCGGTCAGAACTTATGCCGTTAATTTTCCAAACTTCCGATTGGATTCATGGTGTGTTTATGGGGTCGGCATTAAGATCGGAAACGACGCCAGCAACAGACGGCAAAACTGGTATTCTGCGCAATGATCCGTTTAGTATGCTCCCATTTTGCGGGTATAATATTGCTGATTATTTTCAGCATTGGCTTGATATGGGTAGGACTCTTGGTGAAAAAGCTCCTAAAATTTTTAATATAAATTTGTTCAAAAGAGACAAAAATAATGAATTTATCTGGCCTGGTTTTGGCGAAAATATACGAATTTTAGATTGGATTCTAGATCGCCTTGAATCTAAAGTTGATGGGAAAAAATCGGTAATTGGACTGCTTCCTGATATTAATAATATTAATATTCAAGAATTAAATATATCAAAAAAAAACTTGGAATCTTTGTTGGAAATAGATGAAAAATTATGGAACCAGGAATTAAATAATATACAAAATTACTATAACAAACTTGGAGAAAATGTTCCTGAAGAATTAATAAATCAACTAGAAATACTTAAATCTAAAATTAAAATAAATTAACATGAATTAAAAAGTTCTAATAGGTAAAACTAATTTATGTATATAATATATAAATTCAGTAAAATTTGTGGAGCTAAAATTTTATGATTAATCTTGAAAATTTAAACGACAAACCTATTAAACAAATTTTAGAAGAAGCTAAAGCAAAAATTGAGTTAAATCCCAAATGGACTTACAAAGGTGAATCTGATCCAGGCGTGACGATTCTAGAATTATTAGTCTGGCTTATTTATGTCCAGCGCGAGTATTTAAACAAAATTTCTCCATTATTAGGCGTAAAATTATTAAGATTATTAGGTATAAAATTCGAGAAAAATCGCGGATCAAAAACATTGCTTGAGGTTACAAATCTTGATGCAGATGCACCATGTTTGCAAGTTCCTATAGGGACAAAATGGCTGGCCGATGATATGATTTTTGAGAATATTAACCAAGAAAATCTCATAAATTCACAAATATTAAGTATAAAATTCACAAATCCAGAATTCTCCAAAGAAGAAGAATATTACAAATTTGATGGCTCTAAAAAATTTTTATTATTTGGGAAGAATCCTGTTAAAATTCCAGATTCAAGAACTGTACAAAATTTTTGCATCAATTTTGACAAACCGTTTCCAATGGATAAGCTCATAAATATATATTTTGAAATATTTTTAGAGCCCGAATTCAATCGGAATCCAATAAAAAAAGATTTTGATCCTATGGCGATTGTCGAGTGGAAATATTTCGGTAAAAAAAATAAAAAAATAGGCTGGCATAAGATAAATGTAACAGATTTAACATATAATTTTATTTTTTCTGGTATAATACGACTAAAAATTGATGGCGAAATGTTGCCTCCAGATCAGGAGGGTCTGTATTGCATAAAAGTCGAATTAATCAGTTCTGACTATGATTTCGCACCGCAAATAACAAAAGTTTTAACAAATGTTTTTGAAATTGAACAAAAAGATACGCATTGTGAAAAGATTATTGTGAAAAAACACCAAATGGTAAAACAAAAAATGCATACTAATAATAATAAAATAAAATATATTGACCCAAATATTACAATTTCGCATCATCTTGCGATTTACGGTAATGTTTTGATTTATTATAAAAGTCCCGAGGATAAATGGATAGAATATAGAAATTTTACTAAAAAAATCGACAAAGTCAAGGGAGAAATTGTAGTTACTTTAGAAAATATAAATTTTATCAAAAAATTTAAATATAATAAAGACGTCCTCATGATAATTTTATATTCAAATTATATTAGGCCAAAAATGATTATCGGCAATGGGCTCGGCTATTCTGGCCAAATGTTTAACATATCATATGATGGCATTCCAATATATAAAGATTTTAAACTTCTGGTAGGCGAAGAATCGAATAATAAATTAGCATTTGATATATGGGAAAGGTCTGATGATTTTTTTTATTTGTCTAAAACTGACAAAAAATTTGTATTTGAAGAGAATATTAATGTTATATTTTTCGGAGACAATGTAAAAGGATTAATCCCTAAAAATGGTAGAAAAAACATAAGACTTTGTAATTTAGCATTTACAGAGCAAGAGAAATCGAACATAAAATCACATTCTATAAAAAAAGTAATAACAGAAAATGAAACATTAAGCAACGCGAGGATCACGCAAATAACAGAAGCTAAAGGAGGCCGAGGAAATGCCTCGCTGTTTAACACCTGGCAGCGCGGTTTGGAACTTTTTTTAGGGAAAAAACGCGCAGTTACAGAAAACGATTATATAAAAATAGTTATGAATACACCAGGTTTAATAATAACAAGTGTAGCTGTTATCGCAGGTTATTCAGAAAAAACGCAAAAAAGCAGTTCGGCATCAAAAATTATAGGCATAGTAGCCCGATGTGGAAATAGGCCAACGCTACCAGAAAGTTATCGTAAAAATATAATTCGAAGACTAAATAAATATAGACTAATTAATACTCAAATAAAAATAATTGACATAAAAAATATTATAATAAGCATATTCGCAAATATTTACGTGAATTCGAATTTTAAATCCAAAAATAATAACATATTAATCTCTAAAATAGAAGAATTTATATTTAATTTGAACAAAAAAATAGGTCAGCCACTTATGAGTAGTGAGATTTTTGCTATTTTAGAAAAATCAGAATATATTTATTCCGTTAAAGCTTTGAAAATAATTCCGGATCCCAATTTTGCTTGTTTCAAAGTGTCAGAAGATATTATAGCACCTCCAAATGGGATTTATCAAATAAAAAAAATAGATATAAATCATGTTATTTATGCAAGATAATTATGAATATTTAACAATCGACAAACTCATTGGCAAAAAAATTAAAATTTAAATCAAAAATTCATTTTCATAATAAGCTTGTTGGATATTAATATTCTGCAAAATACCTATGCCTATACACAGACAAATTAGCGATGACCCCCCTGCACTAAAAAATGGCAAAGTTACTCCAATAACTGGAACCAAACTCAAACACATGCCCAAATTCAAAATTGTCTGGCAAGCAATTAGTCCAATTAAACCAAAACACACGTAAATCCCAGCAGAATCTGTGCAATTTTTTATTATTTTTATTATTCTAAATATAATAGTAAATATTAGCATTATTATTGAGAAGCATCCAAAAAATCCCAATTCTTCGCCTGCAACTGTAAAAATAAAATCACTCTCTTGAATAGGAACAATGCCGTCATTTACGCGATCACCATTAAAAAGCCCCTTACCAAAGAAACCTCCAGAGCCTATCGAAAGCTTCCCTTGAATTTGCTGATAACCCATACCGAGGGAGTCATTTTCAGGATTAAATTGATTTATTATCCTGCTTTTTTGATATGGAGCTAAAATATAATTCCACATTATAGGCAACATGCATACAAAAACTGCGGAAATTAATAAAAAATATCTGAATTTTATACCCAACATAAATGTCATAAACAAAAATATGCACAAAAACACGATCGCGGCGCCATCGTCGCCTTGTAAATGCACAAACACCACAGGGATTAATAAATGCAAAACCAGAAGCAATAGCTCTTTAGGCCGATTAAGTAATAATTTTTTTTTCAAATATGACAAGTGCTTCGCCAGCGTTAATATAAATCCGATTTTTACTAGCTCCGAAGCCTGAAAACTGAATCCGCCTGGAATTTGAATCCACGCTTTGGCGTTGACTCCCGATATGCCTGTAATATTTATGCCGAAAATCAGAGTGTATAACATTAACAATATAGACAATATAGATATAAATTTCCATTTTTCTATTATTTTTTTGTAATTTATAAACTGAAATATAAACATGGCAGAAAACCCAATTAAGATAGCTATTCCTTGGGATCTACAAAAATTTATGATAGAATTTCGCGATGCACTTATTATTAACAAAAAACCATACAATAAGGTTATCGTTGTCCAAAGCCATAAAAACTTATCTGATAATTTTATTTTTTTGTATAAACCTTCTAAAATGCGCATCCTTTACCTCTAATTCAACAAAAAATATTTTTAATTTATTTTATAATACATCTACTAAAATAAAATGTCAATCAAAATTATGATATTTATTTCTATTATTTTTTTAAAAAATTGACAGGTAGAATATAACAAAATAAAATAGTACATTTTGTAAAAAAAAATCTAAAATTTTTAGATATTTTAGTGCATTTATATAAAAATATTATCAGACTATTGATATATTGAAAAATATAAATACTATTAAAATCAGACATAAATGAATATGTTATTTTAAGATTCAAACGCAATTTCCTCTCCTAAAATATTATATTGAAATAATTATAAAAGGAAGAATGTGAAAAAATATATTTTTAATATAATTTATTACAAATAAATTTTAAGTTTTCGAAAAATCGCACGAGTTCTCGCTAAATTTGTATTTTATGCTTGCGCTACTTGACATAAATTTTAATAATAATATATTTCGTATAGTGAATATAATTAATTATAAAATATGTTTTAAAAATTGGAGGATTTTTATGGTTTTTGAAAAAGTAAAAACTCTTTTATGTGAACAGTTTAATGTGGAAGATGATGAAATTAATCTGCAAACAAGCTTGCAGGATTTGGGTGCCGATTCTTTAGATGTTGCGGATTTCGTTTCATCTGTTCAGGCGGAATTCGATATTACATTAGAACCAGATGCTGTGGATATCGCTCAGCCTTTAGATGGTTTGGTTAAATATATCGAAAGATTGCTCGTAAATTTATAGCAAGTTATTTATTAATTAAATTTTTTAAGTCATCCATGAAGTCATTGACATCTTTGAATTGCCTGTAAACAGATGCAAAACGCACATAGGCAACTTCGTCTATTTTTCGGAGTGAATTCATCGCTAGTTCACCTATAATACTTGAATTAACTTCTACATCGAGCTTGTTCTGTATTTTTGCTTCAATTTCTTTTGATATGTTTTTAATTGTATCAAGCGAAATTGGACGCTTTTGGCAGGCTTTTAAAATTCCATTAAATAATTTCTTGTAATCAAAAAATTCACGCGAGCCGTCTTTTTTTATTATAATTACAGGTATATTTTCGATTACTTCATACGTTGTAAACCGTTTGGTACAATCTAGACATTCACGGCGGCGACGTATGCGTTCCCCATCATCAGTACCTCTGGATTCTACTACTTTGTTGTTCTCGGACAGACAATTTGGACATTTCAATTTATAAAACCTCTTTTAGTTCATTATTAATTATATAAAATTATTTCTGGTGTTAATATAATTTTTTCCGTCTTTTTATACAAATTCTCTGCACTATATTTGTGTATTTTTATATAATTTTCTGTGTATCCTGAGTAAATATTTTCAGATACTGTTTTTTCAAACATAACATTGAATTCTTGATTTATAAATTTATTTATTTCTAGTCTTGATTTGATATCAGAAATTTCTAAAATTTTTTTGACTCTAATTTTTTTCGTCTGTTCATCAATTTTGTTATCAAGCGAATATGCAGCGGTTCCTATTCGGGCTGAAAAAGGGAAAACGTTTACTTTTAAAAAATTACAGTATTCTATAATTTCAACAGTTTTTTTAAAATCTTCTTCAGTTTCTCCAGGGAATCCTATAATTACGTCCGTAGTAATAGTGGAATTTGGGATATTATTCTTGATTTTTTCTGTGATTTTAATATAATTCTCCCGAGTGTATTTCCTGTTCATTTTTTCTAAAATTTTGTTGCTGCCACTTTGTAAAGATAAATGAAAACTTGGACATATATTTTTATTTTTTGTAATATATTCCAAAAAAAAATTATTTTTTTGGTTATTATCAATAAAAAAATACGGATCAAGTGAACCAAGACGAATTCGTGAAAAAAATTTATTTACAACTTCGATGGCATCAATTAAATTAATATTTATATCTGTTCCATATGCACATAAATTAATGCCAACTAGAACTATTTCTGTGAAATTATTTAATTTTAATTCATAAGCTTCTTTCTGTATGTCTTCGAGAGACTTAGATTTAACCGGACCTCTTAAATATGGAATTATACAATATGAACAAAAATTTTCACATCCTTCTTCAATTTTTAAAAATGCTCTTGATCTTGTGTTTATATTTAATTTATTAATATCTTCTAAAAAAACAGGATAATTCCCTAATATTTTGTGGTTTTTTAATATTTTTAATATATTAAATTTTTCAAAATTTGAAATTATTATATCTATTTTTGTCAAAATTTCGTTATTATCTTCTTTTTTTATAATATCTGCACTGCAACCTGTAAGAACAATAACTGCTTCTGGAGCCATTCTTCTATATTTCCGAATAACTTGGCGCGTTTTCCTGACACTTTCGGCGGTCACTGCACAAGAGTTAATAATAATTATATCTGCAAGTTTTATATTATTAATATTAATTAATTTATTTAAAACTAGATTTTTAATTATAATATCTGAATCACAATTGTTAACTTTACAACCTAGAGTTTTAATAAAAAAATTCATATATCACCAAAAAAAATATTATATTTAATTAAAATTTAATTATTTTATCAGTGCCTAAAATACAAATAAAACTTAGAAATTTAATACCTAAAAGACTGCAAATAACATGAATCTGATGTTCCATAATGTCGATTCCAATTCCATTAGAAGATCCTCCAGTTATTAATAATATGGCTTTTCTGTTGGAGGCAAATATTTTTTTTCGGTATTTATTATGATAATAAATTTGACATCTATCAAGCAATAATTTTAATGGAGCTGGGAATCCAAAATTATAAATTGGTGAAGCAAATATTAAAATTTCCGAAGTCTCCAGGAAATTATAAATCTCATACATATCATCAGACTTAATAGAACATGATAAATTATATTTTGTACAAAATCCACAATCATAACACGGTTTTATATTTTTTTTGTATAAATAAACAAAATTTATTAATTTTTTTTTAGAATTTAATATATTTCTTCCTAAAAATTTAACAACGAACTTCATTGTAATACCGGTTTCGTTAGGAGATGATAAAAAAATTGTTAAATTTTTCATTTTTTTATTTTTTTATCGAGTTTATAACCGAAAGTGTTGAATGATCTCTTCTGAATTTGTTATTTATAATATAATTTAACTCATCAAGCTTAATATTTGATATATTTTCAATAAAATCAAACATTTCGTAGCCAGAAAAATAAAAATCCAAAATCATATTTGCTATATTTGATATGTTATTAAATGAACTTATGCTTTCTGCATATATGCATTTTTTTGCTCGCTCAAAAATATCTCTTTCAAGTCCATAAGTCATTAATTTCTCAGTATGATTATAAATAATTTCGGCGGTACATTGCGGATCTTTTGATTCCCCAGAAAAAATTGTAGAAAAAAAATTGGGACCTACAAAATTCTCACAAGAAAAACTTGAATTGTTAATTAATTCTTTATTTATTAATTCGTTATATAATTTGTTGGATTTTAAAGTCAATGCACAAAGAGCAATCTCAGATGCTATCATTTCTTTAGGACTTAAATATGTTGTATTTATTTTTTGTTTAAATCCCAGATTAAAAATTGGAGTAAGTACCTCCATTTCTTCTGAAATAAACGACTTACTTACGCTATCTGGCTCGTCTGGAAATATAGCTTTTACTAAATTTGTTGTCTGCCCAGTTTTTAGACTTTTTTGTAAATATTCTAATACTAAATCTGAATCAAAATTTCCAACTATACATAATACCATATTATTAAGATTATAAAATGAATTATAACAGTTGTATAATATTTCAGGATTAATTTGGGAAATAGACTCAATCGTGCCTGCGATGTCGTTTCGCACCGGATGATGCTGATATAAAGACTTTAGCATATTTAAATTTACTCTGCAACTAGGATTGTCTTCGTACATTTTTATCTCTTGAGCTATGATTTCGCGTTCTTTTTCGACGTTCTCATTTGTAAAATATGGTTCTTGTACAAAATTAACCAAAATTTTAAAAGAATCCATGAAATTTTCGTTACAAGAAAATAAATATGCTGTTTTATCATAAGACGTATATGCATTAGCAGAGGCTCCTGTTTTTGCATAAAGCTTAAAAGCATCACATTCTTCGCTTTCAAATAATTTATGTTCTAGGTAATGAGCCACTCCTGCAGGAGTTTTTATGATTTTATCTTCTGCATTTTTGTATACTTCATTTATAGATCCATATCGACTACCAAAAATCGCATATGCTGAGTTATAATCTACCTTAGGATGCAAATAAATACTTAGACCAGACTCGTGTTTAATAAAAAAATATTTTTCGTCAATTCCCGAACTTGAAATTATATTTTCGTTTAGAATTCTTGTGTTTTTCAAATTAATCGCTCCTTTTTATTCGCGAAAACATTTTAAAAATTTTGAAATAAAAAAATTATTAAACCGGCTGATTACTTAAAATATAAACACAATTAACTTTAACTTTTTGTGATGTTTTCACAATTTCTTCTTTTGTGACTTTTGAAATCCTATTCGAGAATTCATCAGGAGTATACGCTAATCCACTAACTATTTGGTAAATATACCACGATTCTATGCCGCTTAAGCTATCTTCTGTACTTTTGAATATCTGAGTTATATATTTAAGAACATTTGAAAGTTCTTCATCAGTGATATCACCCGATTTTATAGACTCAAGTTGATTTAAAATTTCAATTTCAGCTTGTTCCAAATTTTTAAATTCGACTCCACTCTCTATATAAAACATACCTATACTTTTTGTATAGTGTGAACTACAATAATAACATAAACTTAATTTTTCTCTGACATTTAGGAACAATTTCGAATTTAAAGTCCCACCTAAAATATATGAGACTAAACTCATAGCGAACATTTCATCAGACGGAGCAGCTACCTCGGTAGTACACCCAATTACAAGCTTACTTTGACTAACATCCATAACTTCATTTTTACGTTTAATCTTACAATTTTCATGTTTTTTAAGCTCATTTTTAAATATTATTTTTGGCTTGCGATCAATTTTTGAAATTTTATTTTTAAATTTTTCATAAATTTCATCATAAGCAATATCAGAAATCATCATGATTTCAATATGAGCTGTACTAATAACTTCTTTATAAGTTTCTAACATAATCTTTGGAGTTATCTTATTTATTTCATCAATATCGCCATATTTATTAATACTTCCTTTTTGATTTCCAAAAATCAGCCGGTCACACTGAGCCAAAGAATAACAACGTTTATCGTTTAATTCAGCTTTTATATTTTCAATATTTTCATGTTTTTCTATTGCAACAGTAAGATCATTAAACCCATTTACGCTATCAATATTCGGATTAAAAACTAATTCAATTAATAAATCCGAAAGTTCACTCATGATGTCAGATTTCTCAATTGTAAATTTTTTATTTATTGACGAAGCATAAATACTTAATAACTGATAATCACCTATTTTAGAAATATCAGTCGAGATATTGGCCCCGTATAATTCTTCAATTTTTTTATTAAACTCAACAAACGTAGGATACATAGCACACTCATGAGCTAAAATTCCAGGTAACACAGCAAATCTTGAAACTTTTTCTCTTTCCAATGGTAAAAACATATTAAAAGAAATCAAATCACTTTTGAATTTTGAGCATTTTAGATAAGAAAAATTAGCATTTTCATCTAGGCTCAATATTAACCGTTGATTCATAACACACTTCCTAGATTTTACAGATTTACAAAACTGGATCTGAATTTTAGGATAAATCAAAAAGCAACAAATGTCAAGAATATAATTAAATCCAGAAATTTCAATAATAAATACCTATGCATTTCATGAATATACATCACTTCCTTCTAATTTTAATAATATCTATATTTTTAAATTCGTCAATAGTTTTATAATATAGAAGAATTTGTAGAATTATAAGAAAAAATACATATGTATTATGGGCCTTTAGTTGTTATATTTTATATATTATCATAAAATTTATTAATATTTCAGTATATATTATATAAAAAAATAACGTTAACCTATTGACAAAACCTCATATATATTACAAAATATATAATATTAAAATCGAAAAGACTAAATAAATTCAAGCCTATTTTTTAATTTTCATAAAATTCACAAATAAGCTAGACATTTCTAGATACTTTTTAAGTTTAGAAACTAAAAAATTCTAGAAAAAATTTGGAAAAATATGCTAGATATAAACCACGCTAAAAATATTTGATAAAATATAGAAATTAATGCTAATTTTTTACTTCGGAGTTCTTTGTATGAGTTCGCAATTGCAGCCATACATGGTGGATAAAATAATACAAAAATTAAAAAAGAAATTGCGCTGATTGCATTGAAATCTTGAGCTAATAAATCTTTTAATGGCTCTAATGAATTTGATTTATATAACACCGCCATTGTGCTCACTACCATTTCTTTTGAAATTAAACCCGTTAACAGTGCTACGCAAGGCCGCCAATAGCCAAATCCACATGGGATAAATAATGGTGCTAATAAATTACCTAAAAATACTAGTATACTTTTAGAACTATCTAAAGTATAATTCAAATAAATGTCAAAAGATTGCAAAAACCAAATCACAACAGTAAAGGCCAAAATAACTGTTCCTGCACGTTCTAAAAAATCTCTCAAACGATCCCAGACCTGAACATACATATTTCTCAATGAAGGTATTTTATATTCAGGAAGCTCTAAAATTAACGGAGTTGGTTTGCTTTTAAATATTGTGCTTTTAAATAACCACGCTGAAATTGCACAAAAAATAGCGCCTAATAAGTATATTAAAAATATTCCTAAAGCTTTGTATTTGGGGAAAAATCCACTTAAAAATAGCAAGTTTACTGGCATCTTTGATCCGCATGACATGAATGGAATCAAAAAAATACTTAAATTCTTTTCTTGCCTATTTTCAAGTATTCTTGTGCTCGTTATAGCAGGAACACTGCAGCCAAACCCCATAAGAAGCGGTATAAATGCCCGGCCAGAAAGCCCTATGTTTTTTAACGACCTGTCCATTATGAACGCTGCCCGAGACATATATCCAACATCTTCAAGTAAAGAAATTAATGCAAATAATAACATAATAGGAGGTAAAAATGATATAATTTCGCCAACACCTGGAATAATAGCTCCTAAAATCAAACTTTTAAAAGCAGAGTTCATATGTATCTGCGTAAAAACAGTCTCTGAAATTTGGCCTATTCCCTGGTTTATTAATATTCTTAAATATTTCTCCAAAAATGTTCCTATGGGGCCAAATGTTATATAAAAAACCCCAAATATTATTGTCAAAAATATAGGAATCGCCGTATATTTACCAATTATTATGCTATCTATTTTTCTTGTAAACGTAATTTTTTTCAGCTTTTGTGTATCTTGCACAATTTTCTTGCATAAATTAAAAATAAATTGATATCTAAGATTAATAATTTCATCATTTTTGAGTTCTTTACTTGTATTTATTTTCTTGATTTCATTTATTTTTTTTAAAGTCTCAAAATTCAATTTTAAATGCGAATTTATAAGTAAATCATTTTCCAATATTTTCGCTATAAAAAAGCGTTTATTTTCAATAGAACGAGTACTAGAATCGAAAATTGTACTTATTTTAAGAAATTTGCTTTCAATATTATTATTATAAAATTTAATATTTTTATTATTAAATTCTTTAATATTTTGTTTATTTATACAAAAATTCAAAAATTTTTCTTTTATATTATCGAGACCTATGTTTTTGCTAGCAGAAATCATTATTACAGGAACGCCAAGTTTTTGTTCTAATTCACAAAAATTTATTATTTTACCCTTTTTTTTGAGCAAATCGCACATATTAATAGCAATAATTATAGGCGCATCAAGTTCCATAAGCTGAGTAGTTAAATATAAATTTCGTTCAAGATGTGTACCGTCGATTATATTTAAAATTATATCTTTTGAATTACTTAACAAAAAATTTCGAGTAACAATTTCCTCTGGAGAATACGGCGAAAGAGAATAAATACCGGGTAAATCTACGATATCCATTGGTATTTTACAAGACTTAATTCTTCCTTCTTTTCTTTCAACTGTAACACCTGGCCAATTGCCAACATATTGCGCACTTCCAGTAAGTCTATTAAAAAGCGTACTTTTACCAGTATTCGGATTACCAACCAAAGCTATTTTCAAAGCTTGTTCACTAAAATCAAAATTTTCAAGTTTACAATTATTTATATTTTCCATACACAAATATTCTTCTTTCAATAAAATATATTTATAACTTATTTATTATTATATTTTTCGCATCATCTTTTCGTATAACTATATCTATATTTTCTATTTCCACTTGCACAGGATCACCCATTGGTGCATATCTTATAATTTCAACTATTGAATCAGGAACAAATCCCATATCCATAAGTCGACGTTTTATCGCACTTTCTCCGATTATATCCGTAACTTTCGCTCGCTGACCTATTTTAAGTTCACTAAGATTCAATTTCGGATACACATCCTTTAATTATAATTATTATTTAAATATACATGTTTTAGATTATATTCTATTAATAAAAATAATATTATTTTTAATTAATATTTATGACGTTTTTACCAGAAAAATCTGTAATTACAAATACATTTTGTGTATCTTTTATTTTCTCATACGTTTCAATTTTAGCACAATACATAGAATTAGACGAATCATATTCTATTTCTTTGACTTTACCGATTTTTAATCCTTTAGGATACAGCCCGCTTATTCCGGTTGTCTGTAACATATCGCCTTCTTTTACTGCATCTGCCGACGGAAGCAATTCTAATCGAACATATGATCTTTCTGTCAAATCAGCAACACCTGTAATTATTCCAACATTTCCAGTAATAGTATCGAGAGCTCCAATTTTTGTTGCATTCGAAAACAACGTCTGAACCGTGCTAGAATTCGCTCCTGCGCGGCTTATAGAGCCTATCAAGCCATTTTCTGTCGTCACCGGATCTCCTATAGAAATCCCCTGACTCGTGCCCGAATTTATTATAAACTTACCATAGGTACTCATTGGAACCCAGCCGACCAAATCTGCACTAACAAATTTCATTTCAGGATTTTGCTTTTTAATCTCACAATATTTTACGAGTCTAGTATTTTCTCTTTTCAAATCATAATAATCCACAGTAAGATCGCGTAAATAGCTGATTTCTTTTTTTAATTCTTGTATTTCCATTTCTGCATTTCTAGAAATTTGTATATCTTTAATAATACCATTAACCGAGCATCTCAAAAAATTCGTAAATTTAGAACCATAAATCACAAAGCTTTCAGAAAAATCGACAAACGTATTCTCAGGGTAAGCTATAAAAAACAGCAAACTTCCAGAAATTAACATGAACATTCCGAACAAAGAAATAATGATATTTTTTTTGTTTAATTTTAACATAAATACTCCAAAAAAGCCTAAAAAATCATATTAACATGATATGTTTTTTGTTTTAAAATATACAAAATTAAAATACAAATATATATAAAAATCACATTTTTTCTGGCATATCAATTTTCAATATATTAGCAATAATTTCCATAATTCTAATCGTCTGTTTGCACAAAAATAATCTCGAATTAGACAATTTTTCATTTATTTCGCTACTTCTTACTTTTTTAAACTGATAAAATTTGTGAACCCATGATACTAAATTAATTAAATACTTTGTTATTTTTGTCGAATCCAAAAGACACGAAGAACTAGCAATTTCTTCTGGGAACATACCGAGAATAAAAATCAATTCGCGTTCCTCTGGAGAGTTCAATAAATCCAAATTAATATTATTAAAATTTTCTTTTTTTTTATTATTATCAACCAAATTTACAATATTTTTCAATCTAACATATGCATATTTAACATAATAAACCGGATTCGACATGTCATTTTTAATAGCTTCATTTATATTAAACACCATTTTCGAACCAGGATTTTGCATATTAAAAATAATTCTTGCAGAATCTGTATTAACCTCCTCTAAAAACGACGCAAAAGTTTCAGCCTGGCCACTACGTTTACTCATTTTACAAATATTACCATCTCGAAATACACTTACCAACTGGACAATTATAATTTTTAATATTTTATTATTTATCCCGAGCGCATTCATCGCAGCCTGCATTCTTGCGACATGCCCATGATGATCCGCGCCCCAAATATTAATACACATATCAAAATTTCTAGTTACAAATTTATTAACATGATAAGCTATATCTGCAGCGAAATAAGTTGGAATACCATTTGTTCTTATTAAAATTTCATCTTTTTCTCCCCCAAAATCTGTAGCTTTAAACCAAATTGCATTATTTTCCCTATATATTGCATTATTTTTTTCTAATTTTTGTATAATATTACTAATTTCATTATTTTTATAAAGCTCACTTTCATAAAACCAGGAGTCATAAAAAATTTTATATCTTTCTAGATCAGATTTAATTTTATTTATATTCCTAGGCAAAGCATAATTAATTAACACTTTTTCCCTTTCATTTGACTTAACTTTTATATATTTATCCCCATGAATATTCGCGAATTCCTGAGCTAATAATTTTATGTCTTCACCATGATAACCATCTTCAATAAATTCCACATTTTTATCAAAAATCTGTTCATATCTCAGGCTCAAAGATTCACCGAATTTTTGAATTTGATTACCAGCATCATTCACATAAAATTCCGTTAATACTTCATAGCCAAAAAAATTCAAAATTCCCGATAAACAATCGCCCAACGCGCCCAATCTAGCATTGCCGATATGCATAGGGCCAGTTGGATTAGACGAAACAAATTCAATTAAAACTCGTTTGTTTTTTTGTTCATATTTACCATAATTTTCTTTTTTTTTGTCAATTTCGCACAAAATTTCCGAATAAAATTTATTATTCATATAAAAATTTATAAATCCATTTCCTGCTATTTCATATTTCAAAATATAATCACACACGCCCAAAAAATCAGGAACATATTTAATTATATTTTCCGCAATAAACCTTGGGGATTTTTTAAATAATTTCGCAGAAACCAAAGAAATATTACTAGAAAATTCCCCATAATCTCTCTGTGCTGGGATCTCGATATTAATATCCAATTTAAACAATTTTTCATTAATATTTTCTATTTTTATATCATTTCTGGCAAAACTATCCAATGAAAGTTTTAAGATTTTTTTTAATTTTTCTTTAGTTTGCATTAATATGCAACACAAAATTTAAAACCTCCTTAAATTTTATTTAAATTTTATTTAAAAAAACCATTTTTTCTACCTTTTTTTATACCAAAATATATCATAAGCATCCCCGGAATTAACAATAATGACAATATTGCTCCGCCAACTATCAAATCAAACGAAGTCAAAGGCGGAGGTGGCGGCGATCTATGCGTTATAATAACAATATCAGATCCACCAAAACAACGAGTCAAATTTTCATCAGAAATCTTTGTTTTCATCAAATTAAACCTCACCCTTTTTAACAAATTTAATAATAATATTTAAATCTTATTATATCAACTCTCTTCTAGTTTTAGTTTAGCACATGTGTTTAAGATTGTCAATATTTTAATATTTCTTTAACCTCATTATATATGCCCTTTTCCTCATCAGTAAAAATTACAGCTACCTTTATTTTTGACTTTTTATTAGAAATTATATTTTTTTCGTTAAATATTATATTATTGTTATAAAAATTATTTAATTTTATCCCGAAAAATGTTAAATTTTCACAAATTCGTTTTCTAATATTAGCACAATTTTCACCTATTCCAGCAGTAAAAATAATAGCATCACAACCGTTCATAATAGTAATATAAGCGCCTATATATTTAATAATTTTATAACAATACATGTCAATAGCTAGCTTACAATTTTCGTTATCATGTTCTAAAACTTTACTTACATCTTCAGATAACTCAGAAATACCCAAAATGCCTGAATTATTATTCAAAATTTTAGTTATTTTGTCTAAACTTAAATTTTCATATTTCATAAGCTGAATTACTACCGACGGATCAAGAGAACCACAGCGCGTGTTCATAATTAGACCGCCTAACGGAGTTAACCCCATAGTAGTGTCCACAGGATTTCCGTCTATTATCGCCGCCATAGACGACCCGCTTCCTAAATGACAAGTAATAATTTTTAAATTATTTTCATTAGTCGAATTTTTATAAAAATTATAAACATATTTATGAGATATACCATGAAATCCGTATTTTCTTATATTATATTTAGCTGATAAATCTTTTGGGATTGCATAAGTATAAACTTTTTTTGGTAAATTTGCAAAAAAAGATGTGTCGAAAACTGCTATTTGTGGTATATTTTTACCAAAAAAATCATAACAATCTAAAATTCCGTTAATATTCGCTTGATTATGAATCGGTGCAAGTGGAATTAATTCTTTGATCTTTTTAATAACATTTTCATCAATTGTTACGGATTTATTAAAATATGTTCCGCCATGAACTACCCTATGTCCTATTGCAGTAATAGGACCGTATTCTTTCAAAATTCCATTTTTCTTATCAAAAAGTAAATCTATAACACACTTGAATGCCTCTCTGTGATTTTTAAACGAAATCTCTTTATCGATTTTTATATTTTTTTTAATAAATTTAATACTTATTTTTCCTGAAAAATCACCAATTTTTTCACATATTCCTTCTAAAATTAGTTCGTTATGCCCAAAAATTTTATACTTAAACGAAGATCCTCCAAAATTCAGAACAAATACCAAATTATATTTTCCTCCAAAAAATTGTGAGTATTATTTAATAAAAAAAATTAAATATTTTTAGAAATAGGTACAATTTTTGAAATTATTTTTCTAATTAAATTCGTATCATTGGATTTACATGCAATTTTCAAATCTTCAAGATCTCTTTTGAATTCATGTTCATCAAATTTTATAGGATTACCTGTATAAATTTTATTATTTTCTGTTAATTTTATGCCTTCTTCGTCCATCAATATTTCTTCATACAATTTTTCACCAGGACGAAGCCCAGTATATTCAATTTGTATATCCGAATACGGCACTAACCCAGATAGACGTATTAAATTTTCTGCTAGATCTTTTATTCTCACAGGTTCACCCATGTCAAGTACATGTATTTCTCCGCCTTTAGCGAGCCCACCCGCAGTCAAAACAAGAGCCACAGCCTCAGAAATTGTCATAAAATATCTTATTACATCAGGATGCGTAACAGTAATAGGGCCTTTGTTTTTAATTTGCTCTTTAAACAATGGTATGACAGACCCGTTTGAACCTAGTACATTTCCAAATCTTACAGCACTGAACTGAGTTTTTGATGTATTCGTATTCATAAGCTGAATAATCATTTCACAAATTCGTTTCGTAGCGCCCATTATACTTGTAGGATTAACTGCTTTATCAGTAGAAATTAAAACAAATTTGTCTATTTTGTATTTCTCGGCCATAATAGCGACATTCAAAGTTCCGAATACATTATTTTTAACAGCTTCTTCAGGATTATACTCCATAAGCGGCACATGTTTGTGTGCAGCAGCATGAAAAACTATATCAATATTTTTATCAAGGAAAATTTTGTCTATTTTTCTTGAATCTCGGACAGAGGCAATTTGGACCTCAAAATCAAACGCTTTTTTGTTAATTTTAAAATTCGGAAACACATAATTTCTATATAATTCTTGTTGAATTTCATAAGCATTATTTTCATAAATATCAAGTATAATAAGCTTCTTAGGCTCAAGAAGAGCAATTTGCCTACATAATTCAGCGCCTATTGACCCACCTCCTCCAGTAACAAGTACAGTTTTTCCAATTAAATAATTGCCATAATTTTTACAATCAAAAACAACAGGATCTCTTCCCAATAAATCTTCTATATTAACATATCTAATAAATGGCATTGAAGAATTATTAGACGTAAGTGTATCATATATACTAGATATTATTTTTAATTCTATATTAGTCCTAGCACAAATATCCAAAATTCTACATCTATCTGGAGAATTTATATTCAAAATGCAAAATAAAATTACATCTATATTTTCATTTTTACAAATTTGAGATATCTCATATGTAGATCCTCTGACTTTTATTCCTATTACGCTGCGATCTATTTTACTTCTATCATCATCCACGATGCATATCGGTAAGTATTCATTCCCCGAATTCCTATAAATTTCGCGTAATACTATATTAGTTGCTTCTCCTGCACCTACTATTAATAATCTTTTTTTGCGATTTGTACTATATTTTACTTCAGTTTCCAAAATTCTGTTAAATCTATACAATAATCTAGCCATAAAATTCAAAAACTCAGAAACCAAAAGAAATAAAACATACATTCTTATTCCCAAATTATTATGTCTAATAAAAGTAATTACAAAAAAGAAAAAATTAGATAAAAATATAGAAAGTCCAGCATAAAAAAAATCTTCAACATCGGCATATCGCCATATTTTATCATGCATTTTAAAACAAAAAAATATTACAACAAAGCAAACGTTTACTATTAATATGCATTCTATGAATAATTTTTCAAATCCTAACAAAGAAAAACTATTTTTATTTATAGCAAAAGATAAGTAAAATGCTACATTCCAAATCACGAAGTCCATGAAAAATAAAATATATTTTTTGAATTTTTGGTATAAATTATACATAATTATTTAAATTTTCCTCAATTTTTGTTACATATTCCAAACGCGCAATATGTCTTCCACCCTCAAACTCAGTAGAAATAAAAATCTTGACCATTTTTATAGCTTCATCTGCTAACGTAAACCGACCTCCAAGACATATAATATTTGCATTATTATGCTGCCTAGAAATTTCAGCATATTTAATATTAGAGCACAAAACAGCTCGTGCACCTTTAATTTTATTTGCAGCTATACAAACTCCGATGCCAGAACCACAACATAAAATCCCGATCGCATTAAATCTAACAGTTTTTTTAGCAACTAATTCTGAAATTTCAGAATAATTTGAAATATTTTTGTTATAAACGCCTAAATCTTCATACATAATTTTTTGAGAATTTAAATAAAACCTAATAGATTCTTTCAAATCAAATCCACCATGATCCGAACCTAAAAAAATCATATATCACCCCTAAGTTTTTTTAAAATCCCCGTTTAAAAGCTGATATTCAGCCTTAGATAATTTCAAATAATTCGCACACAAATTTTCACCAGAATCCGGTTTATTATTTAAATAAAAAACATTTGAAATATCCGAAGCCCGAATAAAAGCCCTCGAAACATTTATTTTCCAATCCTGAGCATACTTATAACATAAATCAGATAAATTTCCAATAATTACAACTTTTTTTTTAATTTTTTTTATTTTTTCGTAAAAATCGCACATTAAAATATAAGAATCATCAGAAATTCTATTTATTTTGTCTAAATTAAATTCAAAAAAAGCGCAATAAATTTCCAATTCTCTAGAAGAAATCACCGAACATATTACACTATCATGCACTAAACATTTTTTTTGTGCCTGCCACGCCAAAGCCTCGCAAGATGAGACTCCTACACATGGCAAACCCAAAGCCAACGCCATGCCTTTTATGAAAGCTAATCCAATTTTAATCCCAGTAAACGACCCAGGGCCTATACTTACTGCTAATAAATCAAGATTTTTAGGGTCTCTAACAGAACTTGATATAACATAATCCACGGCCGGCGCTAAATTTTGAGTATGTGTTAATCCAGTGTTAAGAAAAAATTCAGATAATATTAAATTATCATCACTCACAGCGACAGAAAGCGAAGGCCCAGAAGAGTCAAGAGCTAAAATTTTCATATATTTTACATCCATTTTATAATTTCAAACAAGAATGAAATTCGCAAAAATAATCAGATTTCAGATAAGTTTATTATAATACAAAAAAAATAAAATATAATACAAAATATTTTAGAAATTTCGCATTAATTGTGATATATAAACACTTCGGTATATATTTATTCTGTTTTTTTATAGAAAATAACTAAAATGTCAAATATTTTTTTATTTTTCTTGACAAAGTTCATTGCTTTTTGTTAAAATAACCACAATTATTAATATATTTAAAAAATATAATCATTTGAAGGATTTGTCTGTAATAATGAACAAAAAAATAAAAATAATATCCTTTTTATTAGCTATTTCATACAATAATTCGCTTTTCGCCATGGCCCCCAATATACCTAAACCACAACCCCAAACAAGTATAAGTAAAAAAGCTAGGATTTTAATTGGCGGCAGTGTTGTCGGCCTTTCGGCAATCACCGCTGCAGTAATCATAGGATCTATTCGCGGAGGCAAACAAACCACCTCCTCGCAAACCTCAGATGGCAAAAACGAGATCAAAAATATCGATGATGAATTAAAAAGAAAAATAGAAGAAGCAATAGAAAAAAGGCAAGAATATACATATACACTTCAATTTAATGATCCCGCAGCTATGGCAGGCCAAATGAATTCGCTGGTAAGAGTTGGAACAGCAGCGAACTACTCTGTGACAGTTAATACGAAAACAAAACAAGTGATTTTAAAACCCGTAGAACCTGCGAACTCCAAAGAACCAGAAAAAGACCCTAACGCAGATATTGAGGAAGTAACACAGGATAATGTCGCTGCCATTGTTTCGCGCATAGCCCAAAATTCAAGAAAAGAAATGCCCGAAGACCAGGAAATTCCAGTTGGAAACGACACACCGCAGGCACCTCCGCCGCCGGATCCAGAGGGCCCAAAAGCATCAGAGGAAACTCCTACCGAACCGGAAGAAACAGATCGAACTAAAGAACTGCCCAAAGAGACGCCAGCGACGGAACCCGAGCACCTAACAAAAGAAGAAAATGCCAATGCAGGCCAAATATCACCGAACACATTGACCCTCCCCCGCCCCGTCCCGCCAAACCATAACGCCGACATAGGCGATATAAATAGAGACGTATATCCCAAGAAAAGCAAAATAGCCCGCTGGCGAGCGAGGGACTGTGCTGGGAGGACTGAAATTAATGAAACAACCTCACCCTCCCAAATCCCCCTCACACAGCGAAAAGTTACTAGGGGACCACAACCTCATACACAGGTCTGGGGGCTCGCTGGCGTCGGGGACCGAATACTGCAATTAGACAGGCTAAAAAAAAATGCGTTCGGAGAGGCGCCGGCCCTGTACCAGTGGACGCCTGCGGATCACCCCTCCTGGCCTTGGCCCTGGAATATAACCGGATGGCATCCTACGTTAGCCAGGTTCCCTGAAGGAGAAACGAAACAAGAACGCGAACAACTACAGGCCCTAGGCGTTTGCATTTCACGAAGTATACAAGCGAGAAAACATTTGGATAACAATACCTTCGCACAACTCTGTCACTCACAAAAATTAATCTCCGATGATCCTTATCCGGATTGTCTCCGCCGAAAAGAGTGCTGGGCCCTTGCCAAGAAAGCACTCGAGAGTCATCCAGTTATCGCTGTATGGTTACACCTAAGACCCCCAGGCACAGGTGAAGAAAAACCGGGTGAAACTATTTGCTATCTGCCAAACAGAGAATCACACATAAAGGAAGCATATAACCGGTTGGCCCTATGCGCAAGAGAGCCAGAAATCAATCCGACCATTGCGGCTGCGTTTGACCTAGTTTTGCTGTTAGCCCTTCCCGACATATCCAAAAACTCAAATCTAACAGTCCACTTATTAACCGCCATTATGAATCAAGCTCGGGACGAGGGAATGCAAATAGGTCCACTAACCGATATATTTATTCAAAGATACAATGAGTATGTCTCGACGATGCCCGGAGGTATTGTGTCTATGGGCACGAAATCATGGATTCTGGCTGACCTAAATCCCACAGTGTTTGCAGACGCGGTGAACAAATTCAAAATGCCTCCATTAGAAGCAATCCCACCATTTATATGTTACAACTTCAGTTTATTAGGATATTCTGGCCGAAATGAGTTGGCAGACCACATTAGAGCAATACTTTTTGCCGCCCAGCTAAACACGCTAGCGAGAGAACCGCTTTCAACTACCGACGCAAAAATCGATATATTAATGTCAACTGATGGCTGGTGGTGTCGCCACGGGCGGCGCTACAGAGAGCTCCAGGCGTTCATTGGTGCAAGAGATGCAGCCCTGCGACATGATAAAACAGCTGCAGCCGAAGAAATCTTCAAACTAAGCGAAATGAATCCGGCCGCCGATCCAACGTGGTCACCTAAACATGACGGGGATAATACAACCCAAGGGAGAAAAAGCACATGTTACATTAATTCAATTGTACAAAACGTTCTTTATAAAGGACTCGCTTGCTTATTCGACGGCGCTATAAACCCCGGCTACGATACAGGAATCTTGTTTACCCATAAAGACAATGGTGTTGTCAGTCGCTCTCACGTCAAAATCCCCGTAATGATCCAGCCCAAGCAAGGTCCCACAATGTTCCAAACTAAACCCAAGCACTTTCGTGCTCTTGAAGCTCTTTTAGGCGTAGCGCGACAAATCGCCAAGTTTTCGTCAAATGACGCAATGAGAGGAGACCTAGCCGATTCATATAAGGGCGGAAGAGCATCCTACGTCCTCGAATTTGCATTTGATGCAGAAACCGAATGCATATGTCCAACCGGGGACGAACGCGAGGCCTATTCGTTGGTCAGCAAAGTATGGAAAACACTACATGATCCATATTCGCTGTGCTTCATAGATACAACCGCGCAGCCCAGTATGGGACGGGTGCCGAAATTACATTCAATGAGCGTGGTAGATATTTTCTGCAACGTCAGTGGAGTAGGGATAATATATATCAATCCTTGGTACGACCAGGCGCAGAAAATATTCTTTACATGGCGTGAATTACAGGAGTCGATCGCCGTATTTACGATCGCTAAATTCCCGGAAGATATCGTGAATGCCGCAAAAGAACAAGCCGAGGTGAATGGGCAGACCGGCTTATTTAAACCAACCGGCCTCCCCGGCTTTAAATCTCCAGGCGACCCCAAAATAAAAGCCGAATACGATGAGTATGACGAACAGTCTCAATCAGCCATAATTTTGGAAGACGAAACAAATGAATATTCCAGCGAAAATGAGAGCGAGCCCGATGAGGTCCAAGACGCTGACTGGGAAATTGATCGCATCGAAAGTAGTGACGAAAACTCAGATGCGGAACAGCCCGATGAACAGCCAAGTGAGATCGACGAATACCTACCCCAACAAGATCTGAAAGCTAACGCGGATTGCACCTCCAACTCAGACAACGAAGAACAGCCCAGTGATATCAATGAAATGCTGCCCCAACAAGAGACAAGAGATATCTCAGATTGGACCTCCAACAAAGAAAACGAAGACAAGCCCACTGATTTCAATGAAATGCTGCCCCAACAAGAGACAAGAGATATCTCAGATGGGACCTCCAACAAAGAAAACGAAGACAAGCCCACTGATTTCAAAGAAATCGTACCCCAACAAGAGACAATAGATATCGCAGATTGGAAGACCCACCCAGAAAACGAAGACAAGCCCAGTGATTCAAATGAACTCCGACCCCAACAATTTCCAATAACTATCACAGTTTGCGACTCAAACTCAGACACTGAATATTCCAATAACCAGTATAGATATCCCGAGAACAAACCGCCTCTTGTTGCCTCGGTTATTGAGGAAGATGATGCCCTACAAACCGGTAAACTTTCAGGGCTGCCAGATGAAAAGATACCTCCATGGGACAGAACCGCCACCAATTAGTGAGAAAAATAAGCACGTCTGATGTTTTAATTAAATTTTAGTTAAAATTGACGAAATATTAAATTTTGATTAAAATTCTCGAGAAATCAGCATTATAACTTGATTTTTTTATTCTTTTATAATAAAAACAAACTACACAATTTGTATAAATTATTTCAACGGAGTGGTTTTATTGTCCAATTTTTTTAAAAATCTCAAAGCAATGTGGAGCAATGATGAGGATTTTGAAGAGGAAATCTTTGAAGATAATAATATATCTAAAATAACCAAAAAAGAAGAATTTCCACAACAAATTATCAGCGATATGACTAATAGCGATGATATTATTAACAAAGGTAAAGAAGAAGAATTTAAATTTAATAATAAAAATGTATTAAATTTGAATAAAAAAAGCATCAAAATAGCGTGTTTCAAACCGGAATCATATGGGCCGAAAACATTGTTAATAGCCAATGAACTTTTGCAGGGCAATATTGCAGTTATTGATTTAGATGGTGTAGATTCCGGTAAAAATCACGACGCTAAAAGGATTATTGATTTTTTATGTGGAATTGTTCATGCAAAACAAGGGCAGTTCATGAAAGTTTCGATTAATACTTATGTGCTTACTCCTAAAAATATAGAAATCAATGGGGCCGAGCTCAGAAGTGAATTATTGGGCAATGATATAATTTAATTTGTTTATGTATATTACACAGATTTTTGCAAAAAATATTATCCTACTTGTTGAATATTGAGGAAGTGCAATAATTTTATGTTGAATTTCAATGATATTAAAAATATCAAGTTTTCTCGTAAGTTCTTCGGAGGATATGATTCTGTAAGTGTTGACAATTTTTTGGACGAAATTTATGATTTTTTATCTAAATTGACTCAGGATAATTTTTTGTTGCAGGAAAAAAATGCTAAATTAAATTTAGAAATCGATAATTTTCGACAGGAAGAGATTAATATACGTAAAGCGATATTGAATTCACAAAAAATTGCTGATGCCGCTGTAGTAGATGCAGGTGTTAAATCCAAGTATATACTGAAAGAGACGAATGATAAAATATATAGAATTTTAGAAAATGCTAAAAAAAATTTAAGTAAAAAATTATTGGTTTCAAAAAAATTATATCAATATTTAACAAATTTCAAGTCAAAACTCATAGAAAAATATGAAGAACAACTAAATTTAATTCATGAGTTAGACTTTGAAAGCCCTGACCAAATAGAAAAAGATCTATGTTTTATAGAAGATGCTTTAGAAAAGTTTCCTAGAAAAAATGAGGTCTGTGATCAGGATCTAATTTTTGAAGATCTTGAGGAAAATATAAATGAAAATTATTTCAATGAAACAAAAATCTCAGCACCTTTTGTGTAATTTGGTATAAATTAATCAAAAAATCTAAGGAGTTTTTAGATAATGCAGAAAACAAGCGATACTCTCAATTTACCAAAAACACGTTTCCCAATGAAAGCAAACTTGACCCAACTCGAGCCTGACATATTAAAATATTGGGAAGATAATAAAATTTATATAAAAATTTCACAAAAAAACAAAAATAAACCCTGTTATATTTTACATGATGGACCTCCTTTTTCTAATGGTAATATTCATATGGGGCATGCGCTTAACAAAATTCTTAAAGATATTATTGTGAAATTCAAGAATATGACAGGTTTTTATGCACCATATGTTCCTGGCTGGGATACTCATGGGTTGCCAATTGAATTAAAATCGAAAAATAAGTTGGGTACTGATGAATTCAACAAACTTTTAGCTATTGAACTCAGGAAAACATGTAAAGAAACTGCTATGTATTATGTAAATATCCAACGAGAACAGTTCAAAAGAATAGGCATTTTTGGAGATTGGGATAATCCATATATTACTTTATTGCCAGAATTCGAGTCAAAGCAGATAGAAGTTTTTGCGAAAATGGTAGAAAAAGGCGCAATATATCAGGGTCTGAAGCCTGTACATTGGTGTTATTCGTGCAAGACAGCGCTCGCTGAAGCTGAAATTGAATATAAAGAAGATAATTGCGATTCTGTATATGTTAAATTTCAAATAGATTTTAATTCTTGTGATAAATTCAATAGAATAATAACAAAAATTTTAGATTTACAATCAGAATTTGATATAGAATTAACAAAAATTTACTTCATAATATGGACTACTACGATTTGGACGTTGCCTGCAAATGTTGCAATATGTTTAAACTCAGAGTTTGAGTACTCATTGGTTAGAAATAATAATGAATTTTTTATAATCGCGACTGCGCTTGTAGATAAAATTTTTAAACATAAAAATGAGGATTTTAGTATTTTATTTAATTGTTTAGGAAAAGAATTTGAAAATATTTGTGCATATCATCCATTTTTGGATAGAAGTTCACGAGTAATTTTAGGTAATTTTGTTACATTAGATTCTGGAACTGGCTGTGTTCATATTGCTCCTGGACATGGTTTGGAAGATTTCGAGGTTTGTTTGACTTATGATAATATTCCGATGATCGTTTCTGTTGATGAAAATGGTATCCTAACCGAAAGTGCCGGAAAATTCGCAGGAACTCATATAGTAAATTCCGGAGAAATTATAAAATCTGAACTAAAAACCAATAATTATTTATTTAATTCTAGGCAAATTAGACATAAATATCCACATTGTTGGCGGTGCAAAGAACCTGTTATTTTCAGAGCTACTAAACAATGGTTTTGTTCTGTTGAATTATTAAAAAATCAGGCATTGAATGAAGTTCAAAATGTACACTGGATGCCTGCCTGGGGCAAAGAGCGTATGGAACTTATGATTAAAGAACGTAGTGATTGGTGTATTTCTCGGCAACGAAAATGGGGCGTACCTATTCCTATTTTTTTATGTTCGGAGTGCAGGGTTCCGTATATAAATTCCGAATTAATTATGCATATTGCTAAAATTTTCAAAGAATTAGGTACAGATTCTTGGTGGATATATCCAATAGAATATTTTTTAAAACATGAAATTAAATGCAAAAATTGTGGATCTCATAAATTTTCAAAAGAAATAGACATAATGGACGGATGGTTCGATTCTGGAACAAGTTATTATGCAGTTTTAACAAAAAAACAGTTTCCTGCTGATCTTTATTTAGAGGGATCTGACCAATATAGAGGATGGTTTCAATCTTCATTACTTACTTCTATTGCTGCGACAGGCAAGGCCCCATATAAAAATGTGTTGACTCATGGATGGGTTATTGATAACGATGGCCAAAAGCAATCGAAATCTCTTGGAAATGTGACTGCTCCTGAAGATGTCATTAGTAAATATGGCGCGGACATAATGCGATTATGGGTCGCTTCGTGCGATTATACAAATAACGTGGCTATTTCGCAAAAAATATTGTCGCAGGTTAGTGAATTTTATCGCAAATTCAGGAATACTGCTAGATATATTCTTGGAAATCTTTATGATTATAATCCACAAAAAAATATAATAAACTCAGAAAATTTGTTGCTAATTGACAAATTTATGGTTTATAAGTTTAATGAATTGTTTGAAAAATGTTTGAAATTTTATCAAAATTTTGAATTTTATAAAGTTTTTCACTTTATTAGAGAATTTTGTATTCTTGATCTTTCAAATTTTTATTTAGAAATAATAAAAGATAGATTGTATGTGGAATTAGCCGATAGTTTGAAAAGAAGATCTGCACAAACTGTGTTATATGTTATTTTAAATTCGCTGGTTAGGTTAATGGCACCAATTTTGTCTTTTACTTGTGAAGAAATTTGGGGGTTTTTGCAAACCGAAATTCTTAAAAATTCTTTGCTAGAAAGTGTTTTTGTAAATGATATCATTTGTGAATATAAAATAGAAATAACTAGGGAATTTAAAGAATATTGGCAAAAAGTAATAAAAATATCCGATGATGTAAATAAAGAAATAGAAATAGCTAGAAAAAATAAATTAATTGGTTCCTCATTGGAGACGTCTGTTACATTTTTTGCCGAATCAACAGATTTTGAATTTATAAATTCTGCAATGGAAGATATTAAGTCAGTGTTAATTGTTTCGGAAGTAAAATTAAAGAAAATAAATGAAATTATAAATGAAAATAACAAAAAATTAGATAATAATAAAAATATTTTGGTCACTATTAATAAATTATCTAGTAAAAAATGCTCTAGATGTTGGATGCATTCAAATTACGTAGGAACAAATTCTGAATTCCCTGATTTTTGTGAAAGATGTGCTAATATCATAAAAGTCTTAGATTAATTAAATGTTGATTTTAAATGTATTTTTGGTTTTTTTAATAGAATTTTTGGATATATTGTTCAAATATTTAATCAATGAAAACTCAAGGTTAAATATAGGAATTATGAAAATAATATATATTAAAAATTATGGTGCAGCTTTTGGAATATTATCTGATAATATTATGTTGTTTTATATGATTTTCGGGCTGTGTGTTATGATGGTTACTGGTTTATATTATTATTGTAGAAATTTTACAAATTTTAACATAAATATTCCTTTTTTATGTGTATTAATCGGAGGATTAGGTAATTTTTTTGATAGAATAAATCGGGGATTTGTTATAGATTATATAAAATTACCAATATTTTCAGCTGTATTTAATTTGTCGGACTGTTTGATTTGTGTAGGAATTTCAATTTTAATTTATTTTTTTATAACGTAAATTAAAACTCACACGTACGTCTTTATGTTACATAAACATAATCGCTTCCTTTTTATGTTAATAATATACATGTTTTTGAGCTTCGTCAATAATTTTATAACAACAGTTATATTCTACAAAAAGAAAAATAACTTATAAATATTTAAAATAAATTCTCGAATTTATTGGTATTATAAACTCGAGATAAATTGAATTTATTTGATTTTTTTATATATATTACATAAATTATTAATAAAAATTTCATATTTTTTGGTTAGATAACTCAATTAATTTTAAAACTCTGTCATCGTTCTTCGTGACATATTTACAGCAACTCAACAAATCCAAAACATGTAGCATATGTTTTGCAAACTTGATTTTTATCGCATCAGGAAATCCCAAAACTCGATGAAAATTAGCCCGCATAAACCATTCAAATAGGACAGAATCGTATCCTAAAAACCCATTTTTATGCCAGTTAACCGCTACAAATTCATACTCTTTAATTTGATTTGCTATTTTTATATCACTTGCCTGACTACATAAAGAACCTGGTCTAATTCGACGGTTATATAGCTTGTCCGGAAGCGATACTAAAATTTTAGCATTCATGCATACAACCTGATTCCAAGCTGTGTCTTCCGCATATGTCTGATCTTCTGGAAATCTTGTGTCACCAATTATTTTAGTTCGATATATTTTATGATGGCAATAAATTCGTAAAATATGTTCTTTTTTCATTGCTGTGATTGCGGAATCATAAATTGATTCTTTAGTATTATTAGTAGCTGAATTTCTACAAAAAGATATGACGTCTGCATTGTGTTTTTGTGCAACTTGAACACATTTTTCGCAAGTATTAAGTTCTAACCAATCATCGGAATCCACAAACATCGTGAATTCTGGGTTTAAGGTTTTTGCAAACGCAAGACCTACATTACGTGCTACTGATACTCCCTGGTTTTCTTGGTTTATAACCTCGAATCTTGGGTCAGTCTTTGCAATGTTTTGGAGAATTTCACGCGAATTGTCTGTAGAGCCATCGTTTACACAAATTACTTTTAAATTTTCAAATGTTTGATTCTTGATGCTTTCTAGGCATTGCTGCAGCCAGGGCTCTACGTTGTATATGGGAATTATTATCGCGATTTGAACGTTATTATTAGTGTTTGTATTAATTTCGGGATTAATTTCTGGAATGGCGTTTTTACTGAGATCTAATGTTTTTTTTACTATATATCTTTTATGCTTTTTGGGTTCATAAATCGCTACACTTTTATTTATTTCTTGAGTGAAATTAGGATTTGCCTTCGCACATGTAAAATTAGCAAAAAATATAAATATTAAAAAAAAAGAACTAAAAAATTTCATGTTTATTATATTACGAAACTTAACCATTTGACCACTTCCTTCTAGATAATAAACGATTTGAAATTAGTCTATATTTTTTTGAAAATAAAGCAAGAGTTTATAATTCGAAAATATCAAAATTCTACTAAATTAACAAATTATATAAAATTTAATATATATTTTTGTTTAATTACACAATTCATTCTTGTTGTTTCCTTGCTTTAAGTATTCTTGGACAATCTTTTAATGTTGCATTAGTTCTCCGTGTTGTTTCGCCCTTCACATTTGCGTGTAAATAGCCAAAATAGACATGTACATCATGTGCTTTTTTTACATCATGATCTATTCTAGATTCAATAATTTGAATACAAAAAGCGTCAGGGTCAATAATTCTCATCGCCACGCCCCAAGTATAAAGCCACCATTCTCCATTACTTATTTCGAGGGTAGTTGCATGCTCAGCACCATTAGGTGCTTGAATAATCATTGGGCCATGTATAGCACCTACTGTTTCGAACTGTACCCTCAGAGCGCGGGCCATTCGACGAACCTCTGTCCTGTCATCTAACAATTGCTGGGCGGTGGCATACGTCTTCGGCGCGCCCGAGGTTATGGAATTACTATCAGGGGTAATAGTCGCAAAAGTAAGATTTACCAATCGACA
Organism: Candidatus Improbicoccus devescovinae; assembly: GCA_036245095.1. Classification (GTDB taxonomy): domain Bacteria; phylum Bacillota; class Clostridia; order Oscillospirales; family Acutalibacteraceae; genus Improbicoccus; species Improbicoccus devescovinae. The sequence continues at coordinate 190,437 of BSWA01000002.1, read as the reverse complement.
CAGAGGATGTGTATCCTTGGGGATAATTCCCTGCGTCTGGGCTAGATCGATCCACATTTGGAGCAAAGCCAATGACGCATCAATCGTAAAACCAAACGTTAATGAATCAACAGAGAATTTTTCAGGTACAGTTAATGCGGCGATTGATCTTAAAATATTTGGATTAAGCCATATTCTGTGCTTACGCCATAAAATAACTTGTAACGAATGCAAAGCACAACTGGAAGATCTTCCCTGCGGCGATTGCACAAAGCATTCCGTTACGGGTCCGCCGGTCCCTCGATAGATATCCTTATCATCTCGCGTATTAGGGCTGGTCTTACTAAGTTTATCCACATGCTTAGCCTCTACATGGGCACAAAACCGCTCCATGCTATTAGTGCTGCTTAGTATTGATCTGGATCTCCAGCCCTTCCTGTCGTACCATTTATCCGGATCGAAGTCCATTCGCGAGGCTTTATCGACACCTTCGTTAGCTAGCGGCGTTGGCTTTGAATAAGCTGATTTTTCTTTAAGTAGAGCATCTTTGACCTCATCAGGCAAAACCACAGTAGACATTTTGTTATATGAATCGGCTACACAATGGTGATGTACTACAAAATCAGCACCGGGGAATAATGCGACGTCATCACCATGCAGTGGTTGTTTTAATAATTTTTCTGTGTAAAAAATCACCTTAAACAGGATACTACCTGAGTCGAAGATAGCCCTGTCTGTAGTCTCTGAGGCGATGGCCTGAAACTCGGTCGCTAACCCGTTCGGATCCCAGGCTTTAAAGAGCCTGAGCAAATCCGGGCTACTGGCCGCGGAAGGTGGATGTTTTTCAAAAAAGTCCTTAACATAGATTAATAATTTCATTAGATCCCGGTCCATTTCTCGATTTGCGTCGAATCCACACAGCGCGAACTGGTTAAAATCAACTTCGACGTCACCTGTTATATGGGTTACTAATTCTAAGGTTGATTTTAGCTTCTTTTCTGCTTGTTCTTGGAATTTGGGCAAATTGGCGAAATGTTTGGAGCTGTGTTTTCCCGTGATTGGTTTAGTTGCAATATCAGAATAGTAGATATAAACCCGGAAGGCGGCAATCGCGGCTAAGATTTTTCTTCCTACACTATCTATGTCATTTACAAACGGGAACACACCAGTTTGGGGCGTTTTTGTACAGCAGTTATTCACGTCCCTCCAATAAAAGTACGCCTTTTCTTCTTCAGTTTTTCCTGAACATGTTGTGTCATAATATGCTTTTTGGGACTTCGGGACAGGACCATATGTATTTTTAATAAATTTAAAAAACTCGGCGTTTCTTTCGATATCCAATTGAGTTGACAAACCCTTAATTAAGCATGACATCAGGTATTCCCTCCAATATTGGGGCCTATTGCGCCTTGCCGTCATGGAGAGATCAGTGTTCTGAACCGGATCCAGGAAATAGTTTTCCAGGGTCATGTCTTTGTCTCTTGGATATTTTTGCATGAAACCTGCCTGCGTTTTTTTATCTAGACCTGGCATATCAATAATTTTTGTACCTTTAAATTTCGACAATGCAAACCCCACAACCGCATCCTGCATCGAAACAAAAATATCATATGTTGTTTTGGTTTCAGTGGTTAAATTTACACTCGGGCGCTTAAACTTAATTGGTTTTATCACGTGGACAGACTTTGGCTGTGAAGTCGTCGTTGGCGGGGCTTGAGGAGGTTCTTTTTGGGGAGCACTCGGCACAATAACAGGAGTTGGCACAGGCGGTGTAACAGGTGTGGTTGTTGACGATGATGCTGGTGCCGCGGTTTTTTTTTCCTCGCTTGTTGTCTTTTCTCCTGTTTCCGTGGGCTCAGGAGCCGGGGCGGGTGGCTCCGCTGGCTTCGGGGTGGCGGCTGGTGAAGCTGGCTCTGGCGTGGCAGGGCCTTCTTTTGGTATTGCTTTCGATACTTCTGTCGCGGCCGCAACATTTTGTACCGGTGGATTCGTAGGCCCTGTATTTGCTTTCATTAGATTAATTGCCGTCAGAACGCAAAGAGGAACAGATGCAGCTAGCATAAAAGAGCCAAGCAAAATTTTAAAATTATTACTCATCGCGACCACCCAACCAATTATATTTTAATAAAAATTATTTTTCAGATACAGTATCGGCATCGCCCGCCTCGGATGCGACATCTGTCCCATTTACTGAATATTTAATATCGGAAAATCTTCTTTTTACAGTTGTATGGCCTAGGAATATAGACGGTTGTTTTTGCCTTCTATGATGGCCACCGCGGCCTCCAGCTACGTTATTTAAAGAGTTTTCTAGATCTATTTTTTTATCATCAAGATTTCTTTTATTATTTTCGTTTGCATCAAAATTCGACATTGAGCATCCCTCCTAAAATTAAGTTTATTAGAATTTTATATTATTAACTATTATTTGTCAATGGAAAATATTGACTTTTTAGAATATTTTTTTAATAATTTATTCATAAATAACTTGACTATTTTTTAAAAATAATATACATATAATTATCAATTATTAAATTATTATTTGTCAATAAGAAATACTTTTTTAGTATATTTTTTTGAATTTTAATCGCAAATAACTTGACTATTTTTTTGTTATATATATATTTTTAGATATATTTTTACGTATTCGATAAATAAAATAAATAAATAAAATAATAAGGAGTTGTACGATTTGGCTATTGTACCCAAGAGAAAAACTTCCAAAGCCAGAAAAAATTCCCGACGTTCAGCAGTATGGAAATTAGAACTTCCCACACTTGGCAAATGTGATCATTGTGGCAATTACAAAGTTCGGCACAGAATTTGTGCATACTGTGGGTATTACAGAAGAAAAGCCATATTAATTCGCGAGAAAGATTAAGAATTTATTAAAATTTGTTTTAAAATTTATTAAAAAATAGGTGAAAATATTAAAGATGTCTATGCCCAAAGTCATGCTAGTAGGCAGAACGAATGTAGGCAAATCCGCGTTATTCAACCGTCTAATAGGCAAACGCGTCTCGATAGTTTACGATGCCTTAGGCGTAACTCGAGATTGCGTACGCATGCCATGCCGATGGAATTCACAAGAAATCATGTTAATAGACTCTGCAGGATTAAATTTTGATTTATATAAACAAACGGATACTTCATGTTTAAACATATTAAATTCACAAATGGGAGACCATACTTTTAGCTTTTTAAATTCAGCAGATATCATAGTTTTTGTCACAAATGTACACGATAGTATATTAAATTTAGACAAAAAAATTGCATTTGAGCTTAAAAAATTATCTAAACCGATAATTTTATGTGTAAACAAATGTGACAGTGGCGTACCCATAGGATTCTACGAATTTTACTCACTTGGATTTGGGAAACCAATTCCAGTGTCTGCGCTTCATGGCAACGGCACCGGCGACTTATTAGACGCTATCTTTTCCGAATGTAAAACGCTCGGAATTTCCTGCGCCCTGGAGAATATATCTGATAAAATCACAGAAACAAAACCAGAAACAAATCCAGAAACAAATATTAAATTAAAATTAAATAATAATCACATAAAAGTCGCGATAGTAGGCCGTCCTAACGCTGGGAAATCTTCTATAATAAACAATTTATGTGGAGAAAATCTAACACTTGTATCTGAAATTGCGGGCACTACTAGAGACGCTTCTGATCTCCACGTTACTCGGGCCAGGAAAAATAATGACCAAAATTTAATTAAAACCAATTATATTTTTGTTGATACTGCCGGAATAAGAAAGCATCATGCCAAATGCGATCACATAGAAAGATACAGTATTATGCGCACAGAAGAGGCTATTAAATCCAGCGATGTTTGTATTTGTGTAATCGACGCGTCCGAGGGCATCACAAAACAAGATGTAAAAATCGCAGGTTTATCTAAAAATTATGGTAAGTCTTGTATTATTTTAATAAACAAATGGGATTTAATCAAAAACCCTGATCAAGCTGTTTTTGAATTTCAAGAGCATATACAACATGATTTCGTGTTCATGAGATATTTAAGATTTTTGTTTGTTTCTGCTAAAAAAAATCAAAAAATAGACAAAATTTTCAGCACAATAGACAGTGTATTTCACAATCGCGAGATGAGAATCTCAACTTCTGTATTAAATAATTTACTATCTGAAATTATGATAAGGACTCCTCCGCCTAAAATTAACAATCAAGAATTAAAAATATATTACGCAACACAGGTTGCAACGAGCCCGCCAAAATTTACTTTTTTTGTGAATAAGTCACAATTATTTCATTTTTCTTATCAAAGACATATTGAAAATTGCCTACGACAAGTATTTGATTTTTCAGGGACTCCTATAAGATTTTTAGTAAGAGAAAAAGCCGAGATTAGAAAAAAAATAAATTTGGAGGTAGAATATAAAAAAAATGTTAATTCCCACAAAAAAACTAATTAATTTCAAATATTTTAGGAGGTTTGCACATTGGCTAAAGAAGTGATTCTCACAAAAGAGGGCCTCAACAAACTTGAACAGGAACTTGAATATCTTAGAATAACTCGTAGGAAAGAAATTGCAGAAAGAATTAAATTAGCTCTTTCTTTTGGGGATTTGTCCGAAAACAGCGAATACGATGAGGCTAAAAATGAACAAGCTTTGACTGAGGCTCGAATTAATGAGCTTGAAAATATATTAAAAAATGTTAAATTAATAGACGAGAATAAATTAAACACAGAATTTGTGCATATTGGATGTAAAGTCGAGATAAAAAATCAAGAAACTAGTCAAAATTTTATGTATAAAATTGTAGGATCGAGCGAAACTAATCCTATAGAACAAAAAATTTCAGACGAATCACCGGTTGGTCGCGGGCTACTCGGCAGAAGGCAGGGAGAAGTTGTAAATATTAAGACTCCAGGAGGCATCAAAGTGTATGAAATAATTGGGATTTACAAGTAAATTTTAGTAAATATTAATAATAATCAAGGGGATTAAAATTATGAATGAAGACGTAAAAAACCTAGAATCATCGTCGGAGTTTAGTTTAAGGCTTAAAGAACTTGAAAATTTACAAAAATCCGGGCATGATCCTTTTGAGATTACAAAATATAATAAAACACACAATTCACATGAAATTATAAAAAATTTGACAAAATTTGAAAATCAAGAAGTTTGCGTCGCTGGAAGAATTATAAGACGAAGAAACATGGGCAAGGCCTCGTTTTTTGATGTTCTAGATGTTAGCGGTAAAATACAAATTTACACAAAAATAGATGATATCGGAGAAGATTCTTATGCAGAATTCCTAAATTGGAACATAGGGGACATAATTGGTATTGTAGGTTTTGTGTTTAAGACTAAAAAAGAGGAAATTTCGATTCATGCGCAAAAATTGACCATGTTAAGCAAAGCTCTGAGGCCACTTCCAGAAAAATTTCATGGGTTAAAAGATGTAGATTTGAGATATAGACAAAGATATCTTGATCTAATAGTTAACAATTCCGTCAAAAATGTGTTTATAAAACGGTCAGAAATTATTAAATATATACGAAAATATCTAGATGATTTAAAATTTATAGAAGTCGAGACGCCGATATTAAACACAATTCCGGGGGGCGCAAATGCCAAGCCGTTTACTACACATCATAATGCTTTGAATATGAATTTATATTTACGCATAGCTCCCGAGTTATATTTAAAAAGATTAATAATCGGCGGCATGGAGCGCGTTTATGAGATTGGTCGGAATTTTCGAAATGAAGGCATGTCGGTGAAGCATAATCCCGAATTTACCACGGTTGAATTATATCAAGCATATGCTAATTATCAAGATATGATGAAAATTTCGGAAGATATAATTATAAATTCGAATTTAATTTTAAATGATTCAAATATGATTAAATATCAAGATTTTAATATAAATTTAACAAAAAATTTCGAAAGATTGACTATGATAGATGCTGTGAAAAAATATACAAATTTAGATTTTAATTTATTTACGAAAGATTCGCAGTCTGATTTAGAAAATTTAAAAGAAAATATAAAAAAATTAGGCATTATACCTAAAAAAGAACTTGAATCTTGGGGAGAATTGTTGAATTTTGTATTTGAAGAAAAAGTAGAATCAAATTTAATTCAGCCGACTTTTATATATGATTATCCGGTAGAAATTTCTCCGTTAGCAAAGCGAAAAGCCGGGTCCGATGGAATTACTGAAAGATTTGAATTATTTATAACCGGCAGAGAGTTCGCGAATGCATTTTCAGAATTAAATGACCCAGTAGATCAAAAACAAAGATTTAAGCATCAAGTTAGTCTTCGAGAAAAAGGCGACGAAGAGGCTAATATGTATGACGCGGATTTTATAAATTCTCTTGAATATGGCATGCCTCCTACGGGCGGCCTTGGGATAGGAATTGACAGGCTTACTATGCTTTTAACGAATTCTGCTTCTATTAGAGACGTAATACTTTTCCCTACTATGAAATTTAACTAAAAATCTGGGATTTAATTAACTAAATTTATATAATATTTATATATTTTCCAATATTTTAGTTCTTGATTTTGAAATATCCAATTCTCTCACGCGTTTTCTTATATTTAACACAAACGGTGGAGACATCGAGAGCTCGTCGATACCTAAAGCTAAAAAAGTTTCAGTTAGAGTCTCATCGGCCGCGAGTTCTCCACAGATCCCAACGCGTATATTATTTTTTTTAGCATTAGTACAAATTATTTTTATCATCCTGAGTATCGCCTTGTGCTTGGGATTATATAAAAAATTAATTTTGTCATTTTGTCGATCAACAGCTAATGTGTATTGAACTAAATCATTGGTGCCAATATTAAAAAAATCAACTTCTTGTCCAAGTATGTCACTTATTAAGACAGCAGCAGGAGTCTCGATCATAATCCCAAGCTTAATTTTTTTATTATATTTTATGCCATTTTGATCAAGTTCAAACATAATTTCAGATAAAATTTGTTTAATTTGCACAACTTCTTCTAAAGAAATTATCATCGGAAATAAAAGCTCTATATTTCCAAACGCCGATGCACGCAAAATTGCACGTAATTGAGTCTTGAAAATTGCAGTTTTATCAAGACAAATTCTAATCGCACGATAGCCTATAGCTGGATTTATTTCTTTCGGTAAATTAAAATAATTAACATGTTTATCAGCGCCTATATCAAGTGTACGAATAATACACCTTTTACCTGCCATTTTTTGTGCAACTTTCCTATATATTGCATATTGCTCATCTTCGGTAGGACACGAAGAACGGCCCATGAAAATAAATTCGCTTCTAAAAAGCCCAATGCCACTGGCATCGCTTTCAATTACTGACGTTAAATCAGCTATATTTCCGACATTGGCGCATAATTCCACTTTTTGCCCGTCAAGAGTTACGTCTTCTTTGCCTTTTAAAGTTATTAATAATTCTTGGCGTTTTTTACATAATTCTTTCTTTTTTTTTAATCTTTTTATCGTAGTTTTATCTGGAGATATGTATACAGCACCCGCGAAGCTATCTATAATCGCATCACATCCTTCAAATTCCGGACGCAACTGGTCCCCTAAGCCTACTATACTGGGTATGCCCATAGCGCGTGCTAAAATCGAAGTATGCGAATTTTCAGATCCTAACATAGTTACATATCCAGAAACAAGATTTTTATTTAATTCTAAAACCTCGCTAGGAGCTAATTCATCAGCACCAATTATAATATTATTTGACTTGTGAGTTGCGCTCGAATTACTTTTTGCGCTCATACATGTAATTATTCTTTTAGAAATATCTCGAACATCGGCAGCACGTTGACGCAAATAATCGTTATCCATTTCTTCGAAAGAGCGCTCGAAATTCCGAGAAGTGAGCCATACAGCGTATTCTGCGTTTGCATTTTCGTTTATAATTATATTTATAACCGAATTTGTGTATTCAATATCTTCGACCATCATTCTATGTACTTGAAATATCATAGCATGATCTTCCCCGAGATCCTCTTTAGCCTCGTTATACAAATTATCAAGCTGATTTATCGCGTTTTCTTTTGCATCTCTATATTTTTCTATTTCAACTTCATGATTCAAAACAAAAAATTTCTGTTCATGAACACCGAAATAATCACGTCTAAAAGCAGTTAAAGTTCCAAAAGCGATACCTTTGTAAATCCCCTTACCGTTAAGAACACGCATATTAAATCACCTCTAAAACTAGTGGATTTTTGTGAAATATATATTAAATTACATTTGAAAACTAGGAGAATTTTGGTAACTTTTGCCTAAAATTTCAATTATTTCTTCTTTTACTATTTCGCAATCTTCATTATTTTTATTTTCATCACGAAGACTTATTTCAACATAAACTTTATCACCCTGTTGAAGTCCTAGCTGCATAATTTGTAACGGACTTTGAGCACTCGCAACATTTCCATTATTAGATGTCAAATTAATATCTAAATCCGGATATTTTTTAGCTATAAGTGCTAAAGATCCCGCTGGACGTGCGTGAACTCCATTCTCAGACGTGACTTCTAATTCAAATTTCAACAAAATCCACCTCATCTTAAAATTTTATAATTCCTGAAAATATTAAATTACTTACTTGATAATATGCAAATTACAATAAAACCGTACCAAAACACGGGTCATGTTTTGAGATGAATATCCAAATTTGATTCAAGTTTTTTCAAAAATAAATCCTCAATTAATTTAATATCTTTATTACTAAGAGTACATTCATTTGCGCCATATAAAACTTCAAATAAAATAGCAATCTGATTCACGGTCATCTCGCGAGACTCATACATATCTTTAACATAACAGGAAACCACTAAATCACTCGATTCTTTTATTATTTTTATAATACTATCAGATTTTATATTTTTACCAACCATTAAATTATATAATCTAGTTATGCTTGGGAATTTTGATTCAAATTCTATAGTTTTTTGTTTATTTTCTATTTTTTTTGTATATATCTCACAAAAATAAACCGGATCTTTTACTAATTTAACATTCGGCACGATGCCTTCAAACATATTTTTATTTATTTCTCCTAAAATTCCGGCATATTCATCTCGAATATATATTTCGTAACCAATTTTTTCATTAAAAAACGAGCATCCTACCGGTTTTAATATAAATTTAATACCAAAATCATTTAATAATATATTAACATAATTTGTCAAGTCATAAAAATTATACTTAATATTTTTCGCGACGTCCCAACCTTTTTCTATTCTAATACCAGATATTATAAAAGAAATAGTATCAATTTCCATGTAATTAGTATCATGATCTTGTGCGTTTAAATACACTCTGCCGGCCTCAAAAAGGGCTAAATCACGGTTTCCAACACTGTGATTAAAAGCGAGGCAATTTAACATCGAAAATACCATGGTAGGCCGCATGAGTGCATACATATTTGAAATAGGATTTTGTAAAATAATATTAGAAAAATATCTGGAATCCGGGCTTATATTTAAAACTTTCAACATATTATCCGGAACAAATGAATATGTTATAATTTCATTAAAACCTAATCCTATTAAAATATCACGAATTTTGTCAGTGTTATACAAAATTTTGTTAAAACTATAGTCCATTCTGACAATTGGCATCTGGGGAACAATGTTATCATAGCCGAAACTTCTCGTGATTTCTTCTATTATATCGACGTCTTCATGAACGTCAAGCCGAAAATTTGGAACTAATACGGAAATATTTTGGTGATTTTCACTAAATTTGCATTTGAAATTGTATTTTCCCAATAAATTAATAATATGTTCCCCATCAAAATCAGTACCTATCAGCTTGTTAACTTGATTAATATTAATATTAATATTAATATTTTTAGATTTATTTGGGAAATAATCAAAAACAGAATCAGCGAGATCTCCGCCACAAGTTTCAGCTATTTTTTTAGCCACAATTTTTCCAATTATTAAACTATCATGAGCATTAATACCACGTTCAAATCTAAAAGAAGAAAGCGTTGAAATTTTAGAGCGTTTTGAACTGGTTCTTATTTTAATTTTGTCAAAAACAGCTGATTCTATTAAAATATTTTGTGTATTTTCACTAACTTCCAATCTTTCAGTGCCGATAATCCCAGCCACACACGCAACATCATAATTATCGGAAATTATTATATCGCCGGTCTGAATTTCGAAAAATTTATCTCCAATAATTTTTATATTTTTAACAAAATTTGCCTCGCTTACAATAAGTTTTTTGTCTATAATTTTATCAAGATCATAAACATGGCTAGGCTGACCGTATTCTAACATAATATAATTTGAAATATCAACAACAGGGCTAATTGAATTTATGTTAAAAAAATTTAAATAATTTTTAATATACTCAGGAGTCTCAACTTTATTATTTATATTATAAACTATCCAACCGGTAAACCTTTCGCAGATATTTTCACTAATTTTAATATCAATAGGGAAGTTTTTTTTGTTCAAAACACCCAAATTTCGATCAACTTCTTTTAATTTAAAACCTAAAAAACTAATTATTTCCCGAGCTACTCCTCGATGTGAAAGCAAGTCTGGCCTATTAGCCTTAACTTCTATAGTAATAATCTTGTCCATCACGACGTCAGAAATTTTTTTCACTTCGAAGCCTTGTAAATTCAATATTTTCAAAATTTCAGTAAACTCAAGATCCTGATTTATATTTTTTTTAATTATATAATTAATCCAATTCAACGAAACTTTAAACATACGCATCATCCTTTTTTATATTATCGCGCTAGCCTGAAATTTAATTCAATTGGCGCCATAGGAAGACATCGTTTTCATATATTTTTTTAATTTCTCCCAAATTATAATACAAAAGTGCTAGTCTATTAAGCCCTAAACCAAATGCAAATCCGTTATATTTTTGTGTATTATAACCAACTCCTTTTAGAACTTCGGGATGCACCATGCCAGAGCCTAACACAGTAATCCAGCCTTCTCCGCCGCAAACAGGGCAATTTGTGCCAATGCAATTCACACAAGACATATCAATCGCAGCACTTGGCTCAGTATACGGATAATATGACGGACGAAATCTTACATTAATTTTAGGGCCAAACACTTCTTTTAAGAGACGTATTAATACCGCTTTTAAATTCGCAAACGACACATTTTCATCAATTAATAAGCCCTCAATCTGAAAAAACATAGGCGTATGTTGGGGGTCGATATCATCGACTCGGTACACGGTCCCTGGCGATATTACTCGAATAGGAGGCCCTTGCGCCTGCATGGCTCTGATTTGCACCGAAGACGTGTGTGATCGCAATAAAACATTTGGTGATCTTATATAAAAAGTATCCTGCATATCGCGCGCTGGATGATAAACCGGCATGTTAAGCATCTCAAAATTATATTTATCAAGTTCGATTTCAGGCCCCTGAATGACTAAAAAACCCATGCAAATTAGAATTTTTTCAATTATTTTGCACAATTTAATTAACGGATGTCGGGCTCCAATTGCGATATTTTGCTTAAAAATAGTATAATCTTTATAGGCGTCGTTATTGGTTTTAATGCCTTTGAAATGCCTCAAAGAGTTATCAATTACTGTTTGCATTTCGATTTTAAAATTATTAATGCTTTTCCCAATAGCTTTTTTTTGGTCAATATCACTAATTTCTTTGAGTTCTAAATAACAAGACTTAACAAATTTTTCAAATTGTCTCACAACAGAGTTTATTTCAGGTAAATTTTGAGCATTATTAATATGATTCAATAAAAAAATTTTGTACGAACTTATTTTTTTATTCATTTTTACTAATCTCCTTAATATGTCCTTTAATAAACCTGTTTCAACGACAAATTCAAAAAGAAAACACCGAAAAAACACAATTCTAATGATAAAATAACATTTTCAAAATCATATGTCAATAGTTTACAAATTATTTCTTTAAATTAATAATTACACATAAAAAAAACAAAAAAAATTAATTTTTTTGTACCAGATTAAATTAAAATTTGCAATCTTATACAATCATTATACCAGATTCTCGGGTCAGCTGAATGATCTCAATTTGATAACTCCTATTTAAATTAAACACAAAAATACTACCATCAGGTTGCTCGAAGCTAGCGATCGCTTGGCACATGTTTTGCACAACAATCTGTACTTTGTCTTCATGATTTTGTGAATTCTCTACAATTTCAAGCAATATTTTTTTTACATTTTCACTAAATATTATACTAATATTGCATTTTTGTCTATAAAAATTTTCTAATTCATTCAGCCCGCGATAAAGACTGTTTTTTGATGTTTTTTTTTTTTTGGGAACTACATATTAAACTGACAGGCGACGATTTACAATTCATAGCATCGCAATTTAAATTGATAAATTGGCAATTTATTATAAAAAATATAATAAATATAATAAAGATATATGTATTTTTTTTAGTTTTCATTTTAATCGCCACCTTTTCAACTAGATTTTATTTAAAAGTTATATATATTATAACATTTAAAAAACAAAATATCAATAGTATATTCCTGGATTTTAAATATTTTTTTATCTCATTAAGCTAAAATACATTTTTCTATTGACAAAATCGTTTGATATAATAAAATAACAATTAGGAAAAAGTATTTTATTGAACAAATAAAGGGGCTGTCCACCAAATGAAAATTAAAAAAATATTATCCAGCGTACTAACAGCCAATCTTCTATGCAGCGTATGCATCTCCGCATCAGTGGGAGCTTACGTCAAAAATAAACCGCTGCCTGCAAACCTCCCGCTACGATCGGATGCTAGCCCAAATATTGGGCCATTAACACCGGCTAAAAAGAGTAACAAATTCAAATATATTGCCAGCGCAGGCGGGACAATAGGCACTTTAGGCTCTGCGACTCTCTTGGCGTTTTTTATTAAAAACAAATTTATGTCAGACCCAAGCAAAGAAACGAAGCCGTCAACGTCAACGCCAACGCCAACGCCAACACCGGTCTCGTCCTCCCAACCGACTACCAGCTCAGCAGGAGGAACTCCCGGGGCCGCACTGGCGAAAAGCGAGCCCGACCACGCGACGTCGGATTCTGCAAAGCCCCAAGAAACAGGTGGCTCAGAAAAACCCGATGAAAAACCAATTGAAACCTCCGAGGTAGCAGCAAAGCCCAAAAGCGCATCGACCAACCCACCGTCCGAAAACACCAGGGAAGCCTCTGAGCCAGGCAGCCAAACGGGGCCCGGAGCAGGACCAGGAACAGCAACAGCAACAGGCGCAGGAACAGGAACACAAACAGGAACAACACCAGCAACAGCAACAGGCGCAGGAACAGGAACACAAACAGGAACAACACCAGCAACAGCAACAGGCGCAGGAACAGGAACAGGAACAGGAACAAGCGCAGGAACAGAAACAGGAACCGGCACACCGAAAACGGAGACAGGAAGCTCGGGCACAGGCGGGAAATCAGACGGATCGCAAGAGCCTGATGATCAATCGGGCGAATCAATTAGAGTTCAATTAACTTTAGAAAAAGCTTTAATTTCCGCCATAAATGAAAAATTCCCGAATCCACCGACACCGTCCACAATGGCTATAAAAGCGTCAGAGAACACCATCTTCGATAGGGATTGGTTTGCAAAAAAGTTCCTAGCCCAAGAATGGCCTCAACCAAAGATAGACTTTGTCCTGGACTTGCTGAAAACCACACCCGCAGGAGATATTGAAGTGGGATGGCATGCAGGTGTCCGCGGAGGCGTAATGCCAGATAGTGGTCCGATATCCGTAAAGTTAATCATCGAATCCAATAATGTTCCTCCTGATGAATTAATTATCAAATTAGCAATTTATGCTAAACAAAAAAAGATATAATAAATTTTAAATTTAATATTTTAATATTGACAAAATAATTTCATGTAATAGAATGATAATTGGAAAAATATTTTAATCATATAAACAGAGGGGTTGTCTATTAATGTCAATTAAAAAATTAATGTCTGTAGTGTTCCTAACTATTCTCCTATGCAGCGTAGGAGCATCGTCGCGTATACTAGCATATAGAATAAAAATGACGTTTGAACCGAATTTAGTTGATGCCATCAATAAAAAACATCCAAATACATCGGGCTCAATAATTACAGAATGTCAGGATCATACCGTATTCAATAAGGCCTGGGTAGCATGGGTGTTGCAGGGCCACGGCTGGAGTCAGGATGCAGTCGACGATACCATCAATCTGCTGAAAACGCTACCCAAAGGGGAACTAGAAGTAGACTGGTACGTGAGTAGGATAAGAGGGTCATCGGAGATTGATTTGCCATTTTCTATCGATTATATTACGGATACGGTGGAAAAATTGACCGGTAAACGCCTTGATGAATCATCTACTGTAGAATTAGAGCTTTATCTAAAGGGTTAAAGATACAATAAATTTAAGAAACGACATAGTTTAATTATAAATTTAATGTTGTTTTCTATTGATAAAATAATTTTATGTAATAAAATAATAATTAGAAGAACATTTTAATTATATAAACAGAGGGGGGCTTGCCAGCGATGGAAAAGAAGAAATTATTGTCTGCAGTACTAATGGCTAGTCTTCTATGCGGCACAGCAGCCTCCCCAATTAAAACAGTGTATGCCAAAAACAACCCGGAGCATAGCCAATTGGCCGCCCAAGCGCCTCCCGGGTTAAAGGATGGCCTAGAAGTGCCAACCGAAGAATTTGATTTAGAAGAAAATATATATCCAGAACAGGAAGCAACACCTGGTATGACTGACGATCCGGAAATACCAGCCGAAGAATTTGATTTAGAAGAAAATATATATCCAGAACAGGAAGCAACACCTGGTATGACTGACGATCCGGAAATACCAGCCGAAGAATTTGATTTAGAAGAAAATATATATCCAGAACAGGAAGCAACACCTGGTATGACTGACGATCCGGAAATACCAGCCGAAGAATTTGATTTAGAAGAAAATATATATCCAGAACAGGAAGCAACACCTGGTATGACTGACGATCCGGAAATACCAGCCGAAGAATTTGATTTAGAAGAAAATATATATCCAGAACAGGAAGCAACACCTGGTATGACTGACGATCCGGAAATACCAGCCGAAGAATGTGATTTAGAAGAAAATATATACACAGAGCCACGAGTGTCATCTGATATAACCGTCAATCCAGAAATGCCAAGCGAAGAATTTGATTTTGAGAAAAATAACAGACCTGAAGTCCAAGTGACAGGTAATATAAAATACGCCCCAGTAAAAACCAAAAAATCCAAATTATCCAGATTTTTAGCGTTTGTAGCCGCGGGTGCATTTGGAAATTTATTTTACAATCTTGTCATACGCAGGTCTAAAAACCTGGTAAGAATAGGAACCAGCTTTTTAGGCGGAACGATCTTAGGTTGTGTATCAGGGTTAACTTATGTTGCCGTTAGATCTCTCATTAGGGCGATATATTCTAATTACAAAAAAAATCGAAGAAATACTGAAAACCTAGCCAAATTAAACACATCGCAAGATAAATCGGAGGCAATATCAGGCAAATTACAAAATCCGCCCAAAAGCCAACCGACAGAACCCAAGAGACCAACGCCACCAGGTCTCGGTCGCCGTGGAAAATCACCGTTAGCTTCTGGTTCTTCATAACAGAGAAGGCCAAGGAGAATCATAATATTTTAAATTAAATCTATTTACTTTTACATTTCAAATATATACAATAACATAAACATATTTTATTTACATTGGTACATTTTGCTGACGAAGCGCGAAAAATATTTTTTTCACAAAAATGTTGACTTACAAGTTTTAATATAGTAAAGTTTCTCATACGCAGGTCAGCAAGAAATTCGCAAAGAGGAAGTGTTCAACATGGCGACATCAACAGTCAAAATAACTTTAGCATGCGACGAGTGCAAACGTCGAAATTACAACACATTTAAAAACAAAAAAAATGATCCTGCCAGATTTTCCCTTAAAAAACATTGTAGGTTTTGTAGAAAACACACGCTTCATCAAGAAACAAAATAGTAAAAATCAACAAAAATATTATCTAAAGGGGTGGTACTGATGGCCGAGGAAGAAATTCAAAAAGATAAATTCGCGTTTGTTAAAAAATATATTTATGAGCTCAAGAAAGTTGTATGGCCGACTCCAAAAGAGACTTTCAGGAACACCGGAATAACATTGGTTATGATATTTGTTGTAGGCGTTTTTGTGTTTTTATTGGACTTTGGTATTGTTTGGTTATTAAGTTTGGTCATGAATATTTCTAAATCTTAAGGCGAAAAAAATAAAATATTTGTTTTTTAAAAAAAATTAGGGAGGATGAGCAATATATGGAAATGAAAGAAGAGGCGCTATATTATGTACTACAAACTCATCCTGGCCGAGAAAACAAAGTTGCGTCTGACATCCGCAAAGTAGCGGGCGGCAGAGATTTGCCGGTGTTTGATGTACAAGTTCCTACTGAAAAAGTAATCGAAATTCGTAACGGCAAACGCCGCGAAATTACAAGAAAAATATATCCTGGATATGTCATTGTTAAAATGATATTAACTGACAATGCATGGTATAGTTTACGCGGCATTCGTGGGTTAGTATGTTTTGCAGGTGACGGAGTAAAGCCATTGCCGCTAACTCGCGAGGAAGTAGATAAGTTAGGATTGGATTCATCAGAAGAAGAATTGCCATCTGCGGAAAACAAGCCCCGAATCGAGGTTTCTTATAAACTCGACGAAGCAGTACAAATTATTGACGGGCCACTTGATGGTTATGTCGGTACTGTTTGTGATATAAATTACGAAAAAGGCTGTTTAAAAGTAAATGTGTCTATGTTTGGAAGAGAAACTCAGATTGAACTTCCACTTGATGGCGTCATGGCTTTTGTATAATTCCAACATATATTTCGTATAATTTCATTGTTTTTTGATAATTTTGGAGGTAAAATTAATGGCAACGAAAAAAGTCTCGAATATAATTAAATTACAAGTTCCTGGCGGAAAAGCGGCACCGGCATCTTTAGGCTCGGCACTAGGACCACATGGCATAAATATAATGAATTTTTCTCGCGAATTCAATGAAAAAACAAAAAATGACGAAGGAACTGCAATCCCTGTAGTTATAACTATTTATTCCGACAAATCTTTTACGTTTATAACTAAAACGCCCCCGGCAGCTGTGTTGATAAAACAAGAATGCAAATTAGAAAAAGGCTCGGCTGTCCCGCACAAAACGAAAGTAGGCAGTATTTCATTGGAAAAAATCAAGAAAATTGCAGAACAAAAAATGCCTGATCTAAATGCAGCCACACTCGAAGGTGCGATTAAAATGATTAGCGGAACCGCTCGTAGCATGGGAGTAACAGTAGAAAATTAGTGAATACTCATAGTTTTTCATTTTTTTTATTAAAAAATAGTGCAGTTTATGGAGGAGCTCTAATGAAAAAAGGTAAAAGATATATAGAATGTTGCAAATTATATGACAAAAAAATGTTTTATGATGTCAAAAAAGCTTTAGAAATATGTATTCAAACTGGCAAAGCAAAGTTCGATGAAACTGTTGAAGTTCATATAAAATTAGGCGTAGATTCTCGGCGTGCAGATCAGCAAGTTCGAGGAGCGCTTGTATTACCAAATGGGACCGGGAAAACAGTGAGAATTCTAGCAATATGTAAAGGCGAAAATGAACATTTAGCAAAAGAAGCAGGTGCGGATTACGTAGGCTCGGACGAATATATAAGTAAAATTCAACAAGAAAATTGGTTAGATTTTGATGTAATAATAACTACTCCAGATATGATGGCCACCGTGGGCCGATTAGGCAAAATTTTAGGCCCAAAAGGCTTAATGCCAAATCCTAAAGCAGGGACTGTGACGACTAATATCAACAAAGCTGTACAGGATTCTAAATCTGGTAAAGTCGAGTACAGGCTGGACAAAACCAACATAATTCATTCTTATATCGGGAAAGTTTCATTTGGTTTAGACAAATTATTTGAAAATTTCACTCCTCTCATAGATGCAATTATAAAGTCAAAGCCTACCGCAAGCAAAGGCCAATATATTCGTTCTTGCACCGTAGCTACTAGCATGGGGCCAGGAGTTAACGTAAGTATTGGCGGGTTTTCTCAAATCACAAAAAAATAAAATGTGTGTGATTTTTATGAAAAATTCACTGGATATAGAAAAAGAATATGAAACTTGGTTAATTCATTCCAGAAATAATACCGAAATTTATGAAGAATTACTAAAAATTAAAAATAACAAACTTGAAATATATGACCGTTTTCGCAAAAATATAGATTTCGGGACTGCAGGAATTAGAGGAATACTCGGAGCAGGTCCGAATAGAGTTAATGTTTATGTGATTTCATTGGTTTCGCAGGCTGTATCTGAGTATATCATTTCTCAAGTAGAGTCGCCATCTGTTGTCATAGCATATGATACCAGAAAGAATTCATATTTATTTGCGCGTAGTGCAGCTGAAGTTTTCGCAGCAAATGGTTTTTTAGTCTGGATCTTTGAAGAAGTTCAACCAACACCTCTGCTTTCATATGCAGTTCGGGCATTAAAGTGCTCGACTGGAATTATTGTCACTGCCAGTCATAATAGTTTCATTTACAATGGGTATAAAATTTACGATTCTCATGGCGCACAGGTCGCCAACACAAGCGAAATTTATAAAAAAATGTCAATTTTAGACATATTTAATGATGTAAAATCATCTGAATTTAACGAAAATTTAAAAAATAAAACAATAAATTATGTGCCTATAAAAATAATAAAAAATTATATAAACTCGATAATAAATTTATGCAATATAAACAAATATTTTCTTGATTTGAAAATATCTTATTCTCCATTAAATGGCTGTGCTCAGAAAATAGTTAGTGAAATTTCACAAAAAATAAATATAAAAGAATTTAATATAGTTAAAGAACAACAAGAGCCTGATGAATATTTCACAACATGCCGAAATCCAAATCCTGAAAAATTAAAATCTTTTGATCTTGTAATAGATCTAGCTAAAAAAACAGATTCAGATTTAGCTATTTTAAACGACCCTGATGGCGATCGTGTAGGAATAGCCGTTAAACATAACTCGGAATATAAAATTTTAAACGGGAACGAAGTCGCTGCTTTGATTTTAGATTTTTTGTTAATTTTTCGCGAAAATAATAACAAAAATTATGTTATAAAAAGCATGGTTAGCGGTGGTCTCATAGACAAAATTGCCGAAGAAAACAATATTTTTTTAATAGAAACTCCATCTGGATTTAAAAACATAGCTAAATTTATATTGGAACTTGAAAAACAAGATAAATTAAAAAATTTTTTATTCGCATTTGAAGAAAGTCAAGGATATTTGCTGGCAGATTATAACAGAGATAAAGACGGTATTACTTCTATGTTTTTTATATGTAAAATGGCTGGGTATTATAAACAAAAAAACATGAATTTAATAGATGTTTTGTATAATTTATACGAAAAATATGGATATTTTTTAAATAAAACTTTATATTTTAAAATCGAAAATTCTAGTTTTGATACTACTGAAATAAAATTTAAAAATATAATTAAAAATTCAGAAAATTTATATATAAAAAATATATATAATCATAGAAATTCTGTTGTTTATGACTTGGAAAATAATAAAATATTAGACATAAATTCTCCGAAAACTGATATGATTGTATTCAATTTGGAAAATAACCAAAAATTAATAGTTCGAGCATCAGGAACAGAGCCAGTAATAAAATGTTATGTTTTTGCAAATGACTCGACATTGGAAAAATCAAAAAGAAATTTTCATAATATTAAAAAATTCGCTGAAGATTTCATAAAAAATTTTTTTATATAATTTTATTTTTGTCTCCAAGAAGCCATAAAAACTTTTTTCATGGCTGCAGGCAATGACACATATAATGAATTTCTTTGTTTTTCTCCAACAATACTGTTAAATATTCCCATTGTCACCAAAGATTTTACAGTTTCATCGCCATTAATATACGAATTGCACAAATATTTTGATATTTTTTCAAGGTTACCATTTTTATTACTTGCACATAATTTATTTATATTTGGAACTAAAAAATTCTTCACAAAATGCACTACACGAAAATTTTCTCCATAGGATGAAGTTTCATTATAAAATTCTGGCTTTATTTCTGGGAATATTTCACAAATTTTATCTAAAAAATTATAATAATTTATGGTTTCTGACTTCGATTTTTTTTTGATTTTATGAGTATCTGGTGTTTTTATATCAACAGACTTCAAAATTATTTCCAAAAAGTCATTTACTATGAATTCAATGAATTTAGCGTCGGAATTTTGATCAAGAAGCCAGGAAGATAAAATATTATCAGAATCTTTTAAACTAAGATTGACTTTATAAGATTCATATTTTAAAACAAAAAAACAAGTTTTTGAAATTTCTGAATCTTGTGGTATGCTAGAAATCTTGATATCAAAACTACCTTCATTATTTTGTTCAGATATTTCTGATGATATAAAATTATTTTCTAATAATTTGCTTTTAAGATTTTTAATCACAAGTTCGACATATTTTTCCAAATATAAGACCCCTTTATGTTCGTTTTTCACATACTACTACGGCACACGCTATATTATTACTATGAGTAAGACTTATAAAAAAATTAAAATCATTTTTTTTTATAATTTCTTTAATCTTACCAGAAAATAAAAACTCAGGTTTTCCTTGGAAACATCTAATTATTTGAACATCCCGAAAATCAATAGAATTTATACTCCAACCAAATGTCTTCAAAAAAGCTTCTTTACCAGAAAAATTAGCAGCAATACTTGCTACAGGGAAATTTCTGATTTTTAATTGAGATAACTCAGTTTCGCCCAAAATAAATTTTAGAAAGTTTTTGTTTCTATTTAAAATTCTACAAATTCTGTCAATTTCAACAATATCAACACCAATATTAATAATCATTTTGTTCAAACATCCAAATTCACAACATAACGCGCATTTTTCTCAATGAATTCACGACGCGGTTCCACCTTCTCACCCATAAGAATAGTAAACGCCTCATCGGCCTCCGAAGCATCAAACAAAGAAACCCGAGTCATAACACGAGTCTCGGGATTCATAGTAGTATCCCAAAGTTGATCTGGGTCCATTTCACCTAAGCCTTTGTATCTTTGAATTTCTACAGGTGCAGCTATTTCTGACAAAATATGATCACGTTCTTCATCAGAATATGCATATCTATGCTTTTTAGATTTCGTGATTCTGTAAAGTGGCGGACGAGCTATATAAATATGGCCTCGTTCCACAACTAGTTTAACAAATCTGAAAAAAAATGTCAATAACAAAGTGCGAATATGTGAGCCATCTACATCGGCATCAGCCATAATTATTATTTTATCGTATCTAAGTTTTGAAACATCCAAATCATCACCGACGCCACAACCCATGGCGGTGATCACAGGCATGAGTTTTTCATTACCATAAACTTTGTCTAATCGAGCTTTTTCAACGTTTAACATTTTCCCCCAAAGAGGCAGCACAGCTTGAAAATACCGATCTCTTCCACTTTTGACTGATCCTCCTGCTGAGTCACCCTCGACTATATAAATTTCGGTTTCTTTTGGGTCTTTCGACTGACAGTCTGCAAGTTTTCCCGGTAACGATGCAAATTGCATTGCTGCTTTTTTGCGAATTAAATCTCTAGCTTTTTTTGCTGCATCTCGGGCTTTCGCCGCTGATATAACTTTGCCTAAAATTGCCTTCG
This sequence comes from Candidatus Improbicoccus devescovinae, assembly GCA_036245095.1. GTDB lineage: Bacteria > Bacillota > Clostridia > Oscillospirales > Acutalibacteraceae > Improbicoccus > Improbicoccus devescovinae. The sequence continues at coordinate 168,719 of BSWA01000002.1, read as the reverse complement.
CTGAACTAGGATTTTGTTCAAGATATACAAAAAAATTTTCATAAACTATTTTATCAACGAATGCTTTTAACTCAAAATTACTAAGCCTGGCTTTAGTCTGGCCTTCAAATTGCGCATCAATAAGTTTCACACTGATTACAGCACATATTCCCTCTCTGACATCTTCGCCAGTGAAATTTTTATCCGCCTCTTTAAGAATATCAAAACTACGAGCATAAGAATTTATAACTCGCGTAAGTGCAGTCTTGAAGCCGTCTTCATGAGAACCCCCGTCAGTCGTGCGAATATTATTAGCAAACGAAAATATAAGCTCATTATAACTCGTATTATACTGAATCGCGATTTCGACGGTAGCCGATTGGTCCTCCGTGCTTCCTGACATATATATAACATCACCATGAACACAATCAAGTGCTCTTCTTTTATGTATAAATTTGACAAAATTACGAATTCCACCGTCATACTTAAAAATTTCATTTTTAATATTTTCATTATCGCGCGAATCTGAGAAAACAATTTCCAAACCTGCATTTAAAAAAGCCTGTTCTCTTAGTCTTGAAGCAAGACAATCATAATCATACGAAACTACTTCTCTGAATATTTTTTTATCAAATTTAAACATAATTAAAGTCCCAGGCGGATTATTATCATTACTTTTAACCAAATCAGAAACCGTTTTCCCGTACTCAAACTTCTGAGTGTACGCAAATTCGCCATCATATACTACAACTTCAAGCCACTCAGAAAGAGCATTTACAACTGATGCCCCAACGCCGTGCAAACCGCCAGAAACCTTATATCCACTGCCGCCAAACTTGCCGCCAGCATGTAAAACTGTAAATACAACAGTAACCGCTGGGATTCCCATTTTAGGATGTATACCCACAGGAATCCCCCGGCCATTATCACGGACCCTAACAATATCGCCATCCAAAATCTCGACTAATATATTCGTGCAAAACCCCATCAATGCCTCATCTATTGAATTATCAACTATTTCATACACAAGATGATGTAATCCTGCCGCGCCAGTGCTCCCTACATACATGCCCGGCCGCTTTCTAACAGCCTCTAAGCCTTCCAAAACCTGAATTTCTTTCGCGCCGTACTCGATTACATTTTCATTCAAAAACAACAAACCTCCCGATAAAGCCCTTTTTTAAGCACCAAAAAGATGAAAATGAGAAACCATATTTACAATAATAACTAATAAAAAAAACACAACAGCAATAAATCTAGTCCAACGTTCCAAAAAAGCATCAATAGATCTAGCTTTATTTTTATTCAAAAAAGTATCGCCACCGCCACCGGTCATGATCCCGCCAGCGCTTTGCTGTTGACCCTCCTGAAATAAAACCACTGAAATTATCGCGATTGAAAAACCTATAAGCATAAAGCCCAAAACCCATTCAACTGTGCTCATTTTCTAACACCTCTTTGTTTTTTTTTGTGAAAATTAACCAGACACCAGTGCGCGGTCCAACCAAGCACTACCAAGATCCATCGCTTCATACAAGCCCGGTTTATGACTTGTCTTAATGGCTTTGCACACACCGTGGGCCATAGGGCCACTACGAACAAGCTGCACTGTAACATCATTTGAAATATTTAAACCAGAAATTTTGCTTACCTTATTAATAATAATTCTTATAATATAATTTTCATTAATATCCCCGTACAAAATTATCTCTCCGCACCTCACGAGAGGCTTACCTTTATATTTCAATTGCTTATCATTCCCCAAAAGCTTCAACCTCCATGAACGCTGTTTATTCTAACAAATTAATAAAAACAAGTCAACATTTTTTTTTGTAAATTTTATTAATTATAACCGCAATAGCATTATCGCCGCACACATTACAAGCTGTTCCAAAACCATCCTGACACACGTGAAGCGCTATCATCAACGCTATCATAGACGAATCAAAGCCCAAAAACGACCCAAGCAGACTTGAGGCCGCTAAAATGGCTCCACACGGCACTCCCGGCGCTGCCACCATCATTACTCCGAGCGCAATAATAAACATAAACATTGTTGGAAAATTAATTTTAATATTATTTAAAATCATAACAGCTATCGAGCAAGACGTAATAGAAATTATACTGCCTGTCAAGTGGACGGTCGAGCAAAACGGAACAACAAAATTAATAACCGCCTCTGATAAACTTAACTTATGTGCCGCCTGCATAGATATCGGTATAGTCGCGACCGATGACTGCGTGGCCATCCCAGTCAAATAAACTGGAAATATATTTTTTATGAGTTTTAATGGATTTTGTTTTGCTATAACTCCTGCTATGCAAAATTGAAAAAAAAGACAGAACCAATGTAATAAAATTATGGTAATAAATACTTTATAAAACATACTCATAACTATCAAAAAATTCCCGGAAGACGCTAAGCCTACAAATGTGCCAAAAACATAAAACGGCAATATCGAAACCAATAATTTTCGAACTATTAATTCAATAATTTTATAGAATTCAGCTATAATTTTTTTAAAATACACTCCCCCGGTCAAATTCAAACCTATACCCAAAGCAAAAGAAATGATCATAGCTGGAATAATTTCAAATAACGGCGCCACCTCGATTTTAGGCAAACTTGAAAAAATATTTTCTCTAGCCGTATTCAAACTCAAGCTAAGTATTTTGCCAGGATCAAAAAAATTAACAAATATATTTTTCCCGACAAAAAACGCCAATATTCCCGCTGAAATCATAAAAATATATGAAATACAAATCGTAATACCCAAAATTCGACCCGAAGATTTTTCTAACGACACAATTCCTTGAGTAACAAAGGCTACTACAATTAATGGGACAAAAAAACTGATAATTTTGCCCAATACAGAACTCAATAAAACACAAGAATCTATTAATACTGTCGCATGTTTCATTGAACCAACTAAGATTCCTAATATAATAGCCAAAATTATGAACAAAAATAATTTATATTTTTTAAATATATTAGTCAACAATCACAAAACACTCCACAAAATTATAAATTAAAAAACTTAACGCTCACTCGGCGAATCAACCAAAGCTACTTTCAAAACAGTATCTAAATTATCAGCTTTCACGAACTCAATCGCATCTTTTACAACACTATCGACATCGACGAGATCGCATTCATTTTCAGCAGGAATTATAACCGTTTTAACTCCAGCTTTATATGCGGCCATAGTTTTTTCTTTAAGCCCTCCGATAGCCAAAACTCTACCTTTTAGCGTAATTTCCCCCGTCATAGCGACATCTTGCCGAACCGGCGTTTTACTTAAAGCCGACACCAACGCGGTAGTCATCGTAACGCCCGCAGAAGGCCCATCTTTAGGCACCGCGCCCTCTGGAGCATGAATATGAATATCATAATTGCTATAAAAATTATTTTTAATTCCAAACTTATCCGAATTACATCTAATATAACTCACAGCCAGCTTAGCAGATTCTTTCATAACATCGCCCAGAGAGCCGGTAACTTCGACTTTACCCTTGCCTTTCATGAGAGAAACCTCAATCGGCATAGTCTCGCCGCCTACAACAGTCCACGCGAGCCCGCGAACAACGCCAACTTCCGACTTTTGTTCTTTATTTTTTTTGAATTTTCTAGGCCCAAGTTCTTTTTTTAATTCTTCTGTATCTATTTCAATTTTAGAAATATTTCCTTCATGCGTGCTCTTATGAATAACAATTTTTTTAGCCGCTTTACGCATTAAAACAGCAATTTTACGCTCTAAATCACGGACCCCAGCTTCACGAGTATAACCGTCTATAATATCTTTTAAAACTTGGCTTTTTATACAAAAATCTTTGGATTTTAATCCATTTTTTATGAGTTGTTTAGGAATAAGAAACTTCTTTGCTATATTAAATTTTTCTTCATGAGTATAACTATACAAATTTATTACTTCTACGCGATCCAAAAGCGGAGCCGGAATTTGGGCTTTATCATTTGCGGTCGCAACAAAAAAAACTTCACTTAAATCAAAATCCAAGTCAACATAATGATCATTAAACTTCTTATTTTGGCTAGGATCCAACGCTTCAAGCAACGCAGCAGCTGGATCACCATGAAAGCTTTTTCCCATTTTATCAATTTCATCCAATAAAATCACAGGATTTTTAACGCCCAATCTTTTTATTGCAGCAATAATTTTACCACACGATGCACCAATATAAGTTTTTCTATGTCCTCTAATTTCGGACTCATCGCTCACACCGCCCAAAGAAATTCTCGCGAACTTACGTTTCATAGCCTTAGCAAGCGACTCAATCACAGAAGTTTTTCCTATCCCCGGAGGCCCAATTAAGCACAAAATTTGACCAGCAGGGCTCTTAGAAAGTATCTTAGTAGCCAAAAACTCGGTAACCTTTTCTTTCACCTCTTTAAGAGCATAATGCTCTTTATCAAGAATTTTTTCAGCCCGATCTAAATCCAACGAATCTTTTGAAACTTTATTCCAAGGCAAAGCCAAACAAAATTCTATATAATTTCTGAAAAGTCCCGACTCCATAGAATAACTCGGCATTTTTGCAAATCTATCAATTTCGTCCAAAAATTTCTTATTATTTTCTTTACTCAAGTTCAAATTACGAAGCTTTTTTTTATATTTATCGGCCTCCAAAGAAGGGCTATCTTCATCGCCCAATTCTGCCGAAATAACCTTCATTTGTTCACGCAAAAAATATTCACGCTGATGCTTCTCAATAGCATTCCTGAGCTTACCAGCCAATTCATTTTCAATTTTTATTATATCAAACTCATGAGCCAACAAAACCAACAACCGTTCAAGCCGCAACTCCTGATTCAATTCCTCAAGAATATTCTGTTTTTCTTCCAGATCAAAAGAAATATTAGAAGCAATAAAATCAGCCAATTGACCGGGGTCTTTTATTTCTCGCGCGCCAAGAGCAAGATCCGGCGAAACTCTAGGAGACAAACGCAAATAATCACTAAACATATCTCTAGCATGACGGAAAACAGCTTTATTAGTAATATTTTTTTCAGGAGGAATTTCAGACAAAATTTTAACTTTCGCGCGTATAAATGGCCTTTCTTCTAACACCTCGACTATTTCAGCCCTGGAAGCGCCCACGACAAAAGCCCGGCCGATACCTCCAGGCTGATGTATAATTTGTTTAACCTTCGAACTAATACCTATTTTATATAAATCTTTAGAATCAGGATCCTCAATTTTACTATCATTTTGAGTAGTCATCATTACATACTGACCAGTTCGCATCGAGTCTTCAAGCGCCATAATGGCCTTCCTACGCCCCACATCAAAATGAAGAATCATGTTTGGAAACATAACCATTCCTCGTAAAGGCACTACAGCCATTACAAATTCATCAGCCTTACTTTCATTATTTAACGGTAAAACGAGATTTTTATCATTTTGATTACAGTCCTCCATGATTCTCGCCCCCTTTAATATTTTTTACAAAAACCAACGCTGTTTATTATATATATATAACAAAAAAAATCAATATAAAACCAATATTCAACACAAAAAACCAATTTTCTCCATAACCAATTTTAATTTTTTGCATGCAATTACATGAGCATTTTCAGCAGCCAAACTCAACCTAGATTCTACAAAATCCATATTTTTTATAATATTATAATATTTTTTTTGTATAAATCTAACATGTTCTATAACAACTTCAGCGACTGTTTTTTTCAAAAAGCCATAATTTTTACCCAAAAAATATTCTTCGACTTGATCACGCTGCATATTTTGAAAACAAGCAAAAATATTCAACAAATTAGTAACACCGTTTTTCGAATCTTTAAATTTCACTTCCGAATCAGAATCCGTAACAGACCGTTTTATTTTTTTAAAAATCATATCTGGCTCATCCAAAATATTTATAACCGCCGCAGAATCCATAGATTTCGACATTTTTTTGCTAGGATCCGTTAAAGACATAATTTTTGCACCTACCTCTGGGATCATAGATTCTGGAACAACAAACACATCACCATAAATCGAATTAAATCTTTGAGCCACATCTCGCGCAAGTTCGACATGTTGTTTTTGATCTTTTCCAACAGGAACAAAATTCGTATCATACAACAAGATATCAGCCGCCATCAAACACGGATACGTAAACAACCCCGAATTTATATTATCCTGATATCTTTGCGACTTATCTTTAAACTGAGTCATCCGAGCAAGCTCGCCATACTGAGTATAACAATTTAAAACCCAGCCCAACTGCGAATGTTCTGGCACATGACTTTGTATAAAAAACAAACTTTTTTCGATATCAATTCCACAAGCCAACAACAAAACATAAGATTTAATAATATTTTCATGAAAACTCACCGAGTCCTGCCTAACAGTAATACTATGCAAATCAGCAAGAGAAAATATGCAATTATATTTATTTTGATAGTCGACCCATCTTTTAATAGCGCCCAAATAATTACCGATAGTAATATCTCCACTTGGCTGAACTGCACTAAAAATTATCTTTTTTTTGTTAATACTCACTAAACACCCCCGATAAGGCTCAGGAAATTATTCGTATTTTTTAATTTTACCCAAAATTTTATATTTATTTTTACGCAAATATTTAATCGCGCTATCCACAGCACAAGCCCCATCCGACGTTGCAGTAACAATTTGGCGCACTTTTTTTTCACGACAATCTCCAGCAACGAAAACACCAGAAATATTTGTTTGACAAAGAGAATCTGATAAAAAGTAACCATGATCATTAGTTTTAATTTGCTTAAAAGCCCCGATATCCGGCTGGAACCCAATCGCGATAAAAACACCATCCAAACTGACATTCAAAATTTCACAGTTTTTTTTAATAATAACCTCCTTAACACACGAATTACCAAGAATTTCTTGCACTTCTGTGTCAAAAAAAACACGAACATTCTTTTTATTTTGTATAATATCAACCAAAAATTTTTCTGCCCGGAACCTATCTTTTCGCACAAAAATAGCTACTTCCGCGCAAATATCAGAAAGATAAATAGCATCCTCCAGAGCAGTATTTCCGCCACCGACAACAGCAACATTTTTATTCCGAAAAAAAAAGCCATCACAAGTTGCGCAATAAGAAACACCCCTACCGCGCAATCTATTTTCACCTGGGCACCCAAGTTTTCTAGTTTCTAAACCATTAGCAACAATCACGCTTGCAGAAACATATTCTTTAAAACCAGCAGTAATATATTTCAAATTCCCATTACAAGTCAAATCAACAACTTCGTTATATTCCACATGAAGGCCCATATTTTCGGCACTTGCCAACATAGCCGCCGACAAATCACTGCCTGAAATAAAATCATAACCTGGATAATTACATATTTTTTCAGTCATATTCATTTTCCCGCCACAAGCCAACCGTTCAAAAAGAATAATATTCATACCGGCCCTAAGCGCATATATAGAAGCCGTAAGACCCGCCGGGCCACCACCTATAATAGCTAAATCAAACATATTTTAAAAATCACAAACCTAAATTTTATTTAAATTAACCAAAAATCAAGACTTAGCTGCCTTAATCATATTTTCAAGAACTTCCCTTCTGACTGCTCCCATTTCCCGAGAAAATTCTTTTCCATTTTTAAATATCACAAAAGTTGGAACCGACAAAATCGAATAACTCTCGGCCAAATCTTTAGACTTGTCTATATCTATTTTATAAAATCCTATTTCAGAATCATCTTTAAAATTTCCACTAATCGAATCCAATACTGGAACCATAACACTACACGGCCCGCACCACGTCGCGAAAAAATCAACAAATAAAATTTTGAAATTACTTATTTTTTGTTTAAATTCCTCAGAACTAATAACATCCACGAAGCATCACACCCCTATTTTAATTTTATCCCAAACTAAAAAAACACCAACTCACCACTTTTTCCAGACCAAAGCAAATCAAATTCGCATATCTTTTATATAGGCCAAGAAAAATACTTCTCTCGATATCTTAAATTTCGACTAATTCCAACACTCACGAAGACTCAAGCGCCACTGATTCTATCACATTTAAAGGCCTAGAGACAGCCTCATCACTTTTTTTGGCACGCAAACACCTAGAAGCAGATTCGCTGCTGTCTATTATCATATACAAATTAGCGAGTAATCCCAAAAACAAAATCAAAATTGATATTAAATCAGCATAATTCCCCAAAAAAACCCCAATGCAATCATTATTATCCGTTAGAACTCCAACCTGATTTAAAAACTCAATAAACCCTTGTGTTGAACTTGTAGTTGAAATCATAAAATTTCCTGCCTTGGCGGAAAGCCACTCGGATGCAAATCAATTCGGAACATGTTTGTCCCAGAACCAATTTTTAGTTACCTTTTCAACGACCGTTCATATTATAAATTTTATTTATTTTATTTCAATATAAAAATCACAAAAAACATTAGAAATTCCTCATCCAAAAATGAGGAATTTTGTTTAATTTAACCAAAAATACAAACGTTATTTAATTACTAACATTTTTAATATCATGTTCCTTGATTTTAGCTTCATATTTATTACTCAAAGAAAACACTGCCCATATCCAAACTATTAATAATAAAATAAAAAATATAAAAATCACAGAAATATGCGACAATAAAACACTAGCCGGAGCTATCAAATTTAATAATACAAATTGAATTAATGCACCTCCAGCCTTGCCGCCGCGTCCACCAACAATTTCTACTGCTCCTTGGCCTTGTGCTTTTATATCATCATCCAATGGAATATATGCCATACTTTTTGTCGAATCAAATAAACAATATTTTATGCCTTTATCAAACGCATTACCGAACAAACCAACCCATACGGCCACTAACGGTAACGACATCCCTAAAAATTTCGTATCCGTAGACCTATTCCCGAACATTAGAACAAAAAACAATACACCTAAAATTAGTAATGCGAACGGAGTCACAAGAGCGCTAATTCTCCATTTACATTTACGTAAAATATTAGTACTAACTATGGTCAAGACCACTGTGAAAATCGCAGTAAATATCGATAAAAATCCTTGGAACTTAGTCATTTCCTGAACACTAAGAACCGACGTCATAAGAGCCTTGAATACGCCTTCATAAAGATTTATGCCAATCCCGTAACACAATGGTAGCAAGAAAATAAGAAATAAATAAGGATTCGAGACCAAAATTTTTAAACCTTGAAAAAATCCTACTTTAGCTTTCTTCTTTTTCTTGGTCTGTGGTTCACACATCGTTGGATCAGTTACAATAGTTTTATTTATATAATAATAAATCAACATAGTAGCTATGCAAAATAAACCTGCCAGACTTATTAATACTTTAACATTTCCATTAAACCTTTCACCTGTCGTTTTTGCCATATTAAATAAATATGTGCCCGCTAACAATACCGCTATATTGCCTATAAACGAATACAATGCATAAAATCTTCTAACTTCAGTTTTTTTTGTAACTTCATTTGCAAAATGCCAAAACAATGAACTTATAGCCAAACTGCCCCAAATCTCTGCCAAAATATAAAAACAAGTATAACTCCAATTGCCTAAACACGGAATAATATAATAAAAAAATGCTGGCCAAGATGCACGCATACTAGTTATAGTTGCTGCACTCATATGAATACGATCAACGTTAGGAAATAAAACCAATGCAAACACAAAGTAAAATAATGCATAAAAACTTGTTATTATATAAAACGTCTTCTTCATCCCTAATTTCCCAACTAACGCTGAAAAAACACCAGCGACTAATATCGAAATCGGGAATACAAACCAGAGCTTTAGCACCGATATTAGCTCAGTCCCGGCAAACACAGCATACTTTTGAATAAATATATCTTTCAGATCGCGAACAGTCGTGTACACAAAAAGTATGCAAAACATCAACATACTCATAGAAAAGAACTTCTTCATTTCGAATCCGTGAATAGGCCAAAAAATAGATCTAAGCTTACTAAACTCTTGCGATTTGTCTGTCTTACTCATTCCACAAAACCCCTTTTTAATTTTTTCCCCAAAACCGCATCACCTAAAAAATTTAAAATTTCACATTATTAAAATTCAAATTCAACTTCATAATTCCTAGAAAAGTCATATCGTAAAATCTTAAATTTCACCTCAACAAAAATTAAAAACACCTATTCAAATCATATTGCAAATCCAATAAATTTATGAAAGTAATATATCAAATCCCGAACATAAATACAATATAAATTTATTTTTTTTCACCAAAAACTCATAAAACCGACAAACACCGGAAATTTATCCTTCCGCGACCATCCACATCAGTCACTCGAACGGTAATAATATCACCAACTTTCAGTAAATCAGAAATTCTTTCAACCTTACGATTCGTTAATTTTGAAACATGGCACAAGCCTTCACGACCCGGAGCGAATTCTACAAATACGCCAAAATCCATTAATTTTATTACTTTTGCACGAAAAACATCTCCAGGCTCGACTTCTCTTACAATATTTTGTATAACATCGATCGCATTCTGGCAATCTTCTGCAATCGGAGACATCACAAAAATCCGGCCATCTGGTTCGATATCAATTTTCACTCGATATGTAGTCGAGATAAACTGAACAACCCGACCGCCAATCCCAATAACTTCACGAATTTTTTCTATTGGAACAGAAGTTATCATTATTTTTGGAGCATATTTAGAAATCGTCGAACGATACTTTGGAAGAGTTTGTAATATAATTTCATCCAAAATTTTAATCCGCGCCACTTTATTTTTATGCAAAGCGTCCTGTAATATATCGAAATTTATCCCAGCGACTTTCAAATCCATTTGCATCGCAGTAATTCCGGTTTTTGTACCCGCGACTTTAAAATCCATGTCGCCAAAAAAGTCCTCGATCCCCTGCAAATCCGTAAATGTAATCCAAGAATCGCCATCAGTAACTAGGCCGCAAGAAATCCCAGCAACTGGCTCAGAAATTGGCACACCCGCGTCCATAAGAGCCAAAGTCGAACCACAAACTGCCGCTTGGGACGTAGATCCATTTGAGGATAAAACTTCTGAAACCAAACGAATCGTATAAGGGAAATCTTGAACATTTGGGATCACACATAGCAAAGCTTTTTCCGCCAAAGCTCCATGGCCCAATTCTCTTCGTCCAGGAGCGCGTGAACTCCGCGTTTCACCAACAGAAAACGCCGGAAAATTATAATGATGTATATATCTTTTACTTTCATCGGTTGACAAACCGTCTATAATTTGCTGAGCACTTAACGGCCCCAAAGTAACATTTGTGAGCACCTGCGTGTACCCGCGCGTGAACAAACCCGACCCATGCACTCGAGCCAATAATCCGACTTCAGCCCGCATCTCACGGATTTCATTTATATCCCGTCCATCGACGCGCTTATTTTGTGAAATCAACCAATTTCTCACTATATTTTTTTGCATATTATACAAACATTTTAGAATCTCACTAATTTTATCCGGAAATTTCTCTTCCAAACTCGCACGAATACTAGCACATAAGCTATTAACATTGCTATCACGAACTTCTTTATTTTTCTCGAACAAAACACGTTCCATATCCCCGCGGAACTCCGAAAGAGCTGCGTTTATTTCAATCAAATCAGACTTATCGACGTGAAAAACAATTTTAGGCTTGCCAATTCGAGTCTGAATTTTTTCAATAAACTCAACAACTTCAGCATTAACTTTTTGGCCGAGCATCATTGCATCCAATATAATTTCCTCAGAAACCCGATCAGCGCAAGCCTCCAACATGATTATTTTTTCTTTTGTAGACGCCAATATTAACGAAAGCTTATTAGTATTTTTTTTCTGAACTCCAGAATTTGCAACAACTTTACCATTAACATACCCCAACATCACGCCCGCAATCGGGCCATTCCACGGTATATCCGATATAGTAAGAGCAATCGAAGCCGCCAATAATGCCGTAATTTCAGGAGAGCAATTTTCATCAACAGCGAGCACGGTACAAACCACGGTAACATCATATCTAAACCCTTCAGGAAACAACGGGCGCAACGCTCTATCTATCAAACGAGCAGAAAGCACAGCGGCCTCAGAAGGCTTGCCCTCACGCTTCAAAAACGAACCCGGGATCTTCCCCACAGAATACAATTTTTCCTCGAAATCAACAGATAAAGGCAAAAAATCTATTCCATCTCTGACTCGATCAGACATAGTAGCCGTCGCCAAAACGCAAGTCTCTCCATAACGAACCAAACATGAACCATTAGCTAACATTGCCATTTTCCCTGTTTCAACAATCAACTTTTTTTCTGAAATCTTAGTCTCAAAAATACGAAAATTTTCAAACAATTTTTTTAACACCTTATATAAAATTTAAAAAATCCTAATTATTTTCTTATATTCAATTTCTCGATAATATCCCTATAACATTCAATTTTTGAATTCATCAAATAATTCAACATTCTCCGCCGCTGACCCAACATGAGATACAACCCGCATTTCGAATGATTATCTTTTTTATGAATCTTTAGATGCTCACTTAATTTTTTAATTCTAGAAGTCAAAAGCGCTATCTGTACATCCGCAGACCCCGTATCTTTAACATGCCTTGAAAAATTAGAAATTACCTGTTTTTTTTGTGCTTTTTTATCTTCCATTTTACATTCCCCCTAGTATTCCAAATAAAAAAATTTAATCATAAATATCAAACTATACAAAATGTAATGAAACAGCAACCCCGACGAACACAATTGAAACCATCGCTATTAATTTTATTAAAATATTAATTGACGGCCCCGATGTATCTTTAAATGGGTCCCCAACTGTGTCTCCTACAACAGCTGCTTTATGCGCGTCCGAACCTTTACCCCCAAACGCCCCTGATTCTATATATTTTTTTGCATTATCCCACGCCCCGCCTGCATTTGCCATCATGATCGCGAGGACAAATCCGGAAACTGTAGCGCCCACCATTAAGCCCAACACACCGGGGACCCCTAACCAGATCCCTGTGATAATCGGAACTCCGACTCCTATCGCCGCGGGCGGCAACATTAATCTCAAAGATGATGAAGCACAAATATCAACGCACGCGGAGTAATCGGGTTCAGCCGTCCCTTCCATAAGCCCAGGTATATTTTTGAATTGCCTTCGAACTTCGTTAACGACACTCATTGCTGATTTTCCGACAGCATCCATTGTATAAGACCCAAATAAATACGGTATCATAGCCCCGACAAACAAACCTATTAAAACAGCTGGATTAATTAAAGTTAAATCAAAACTAGCACCTGCGCCTGCAACATCTTTCGCGCGATACAAATAAGTAGCAACCAATGCAAGCGTCGTCAAAGCGGCCGAGCCCACCGCGTAACCTTTCCCAGTAGCAGCTGTCGTATTGCCTAGCGAATCCAATAAATCAGTATTCACGCGGACTTCGGGTGGCATCCCGGACATTTCTGCGATGCCTCCCGCATTATCAGCGATTGGCCCATAAGCATCGGTAGCAAGAGTAACACCTAACGTGGAAAGCATGCCGACTGCCGCGATCGCAATCCCATACAGGCCCCGCTGGAAGCCATCAACTGTAGCTATATTTCCTCCGCTAGACAGAAAACTTATTAGCACGGCCATGCTAACCGTCACAACCGGAATAACAGTTGAAATCATGCCAACCGAAAGGCCGCCTATTACAAAAGTACCAGCCCCCGTTTGAGACAGTCTAGATAAACTTTTAACAGGTTGATACGAACTTGATGTAAAATATTCCGTCGATAACCCTATAATTAAACCAGCTAACAAGCCCGAAATCACTGCCCAAAATAAACCCATATTTCCTGGTAAAATATTCTTTATTATAAACCTCGAACTTATTAGCATTAATCCCGAACTTAAATATGTCCCTTTCGTTAACGAAGCTAATAACTCTTTTTGTGTAGCTTTTTCCTTGACTCGCACGACCAAAGCACCTATAATAGAAACAATTATTCCTACCCCTGCCAGAACCATGGGCAAAATAACGCCAGGGAAACCATATCCAGCACCGATTGCGAGCGCCGAACTTGAAATTATGCCACCAATATAAGACTCAAACAAGTCAGCCCCCATGCCCGCCACGTCACCAACATTATCACCTACATTATCTGCTATAACTGCAGGATTTCTAGGGTCATCTTCAGGAATTCCAACTTCAACTTTTCCGACTAAATCAGCGCCAACATCAGCTGCCTTTGTAAAAATTCCGCCTCCCACACGAGCAAATAACGCCATACATGAAACGCCCATACCAAAAGTTAAAATTTCAGACGTAATATTTTGTGCAATTTTGCTAGTTTCTATTATGTTAACGTTCGTATACCAATAATTTAAAAATAAAAATAAACCACAAATCCCAAACAAACCCACACCAACGACTATAAACCCGACGCTCGCGCCCGCCGAAAAAGCGACTTTCAGGCCTCGGCTCAAACTTTTTTCAGCAGCAGCCGCAGTTCTGACATTGGCGATAGTAGCCATTTTCATGCCCAAATATCCAGGGATTGCCGAAAATATTCCGCCTAGTAAAAATATATACGGAACAAAATTACTCACAACGCCACAAAACGATAACAAAAGCAATACTAAAAATACTACACCAAAAAAAACACTTACAGTTTTATATTGCCGTCGTAAATACGCTGATGCCCCCAGGCTTATAATATTAGAAATCTTAACCATTTTTTCCGTACCGACAGAACTTCTTTTGACTCTAATAAACAAAAAAACCGAAAAGCACATCGAAATCACTGAGATCAGTAACGCTAAATAAATTCCGCCCAAATATATTAACCCCCTCGAAAAACTCAACATACAATTATATTAAATTAACTCAAGAACCGCCATTTCTGCCGCATCTCCACGACGCTGCCCTATTTTTAAAACGCGTGTATAACCGCCATTTCTATTCGAATATTTTGGTGCAATTTCATCAAATAATTTCTTTGCGATAAATTTATTTGTCAAATATGCCCAAATTTGTCTTCGCCTATGCAAATTATCTATTTTAGCTTTCGTAATAAGCTTTTCAGCTGCTACACCGACTTCTTTTGCTTTCGCGAACGTTGTAATAATCCGTCCGTGAGACATCAAAAAAGTTATCATAGTTCTGAGTAAAGATAATCTATGACTAGAAGACTTATTTAACTTTCTAGCGTACATTTTACACACCTCTCACATTTTTTTAAAAATAATACAAAAAAATATAATAATATAATACAAAAAATTATTCAACTCTCTTGACAACAGGTGAATACACCGCCGGAACTTGTTCATCGCCTTCAAAAATATAACCCCAACCCTCCATTTTGGAAACAACCTCATCGAAAGATTTCTTGCCTAAATTCCGAATTTTAGCTATATCTTCTTTTGACATAACCGCAAGCTCTCTAAGCGTCCTAAGGCCCGCTCTTTTTAAAGAATTATACGCCCGGACTGAAAGTTCCATATCATCAATAGAAATATCAAAATCAACATCAACGACTTTTTCGTTCTGTTTCGCCGCTAAATTCGTTAAGTCTACGCGCTCATCCAAATTTAAAAATAATTTAAAACATTCGATAAGTTCTGCTGCCGCGAGCGCCATTGCTTCCCGCGCTAAAAGGACTCCATTAGTCCGTAATTCCAAAGTCAACGACTCATAATCAGTAACTTGGCCAACTCGAGTATTTTCAACTACATAATTCGACGTCAATACAGGCGTAAAAATCGAATCAATTGGGATAACTCCTATCGCCAAATCCGGCATCATTGCGCGATTTTGTTCAGCAGAAATATACCCAACACCCCGCCCGAAACCAATTTCAATACGCAAATTGACGCCCTCGTCTACAGTCGCGATAAATAATTCAGGATTCAAAATTTTAATCTCACTATCATGCTCCAACATAGCAGCCGTCGCGTCCACTGGGCCTACGACATCCAACACAACCGTTTTGCTATCACAATTCTCTAGCTTTGCCAGTAAGCATTTTATATTTAAAACTATTTCTGTAACATCCTGTTTAACCCCAGGAATAGCCGAAAACTCATGAGTTACTTCATTGATTTTTATCACATTCGGAGCAACTCCTGGCAATTTCGAAAGCAATACCCTGCGCAGGCTGTTACCAACCGTATTACCAAAACCCCGCTCAAGAGGCTCTATAACAAATTTACCATACGTTCCATCCTGTGATGATTCTAGCTCTTTGACCACAGGCCTTTCGATACCAATCATTAAATCCTCCTAAAAAATATCTGACAAAAATATCAACATACAAATCATCTTGAATACAACTCAACAATAAGCGTCTCTTCTACTTCAAGATCAATATCAACACGCTGAGCTTTTTCCAGTATTTTAGCTTCAAAATGCTCGCCGCCAATAAATTCAATCCACTTTGGAACAACGCGAGACACAGAAGAATTAATCATTTCTTTCATAATTGCAGACTTCCGCCCGCGAGGCGACAACGAAATAATATCCCCTACTTTCGTTAAATACGACGGCACATTAACTTTTTTGCTATTAATATTAAAATACCCATGCACCAATAATTGCCTCGAATGCGCCCGCGACTCACCCCAGCCCAATCTATACACAATATTATCTAATCTCGACTCTAACAAACCTAGCATAACCTCGCCAGTCTTGCCCTCAATTTTAGTAGCCATATTATAATACCGTCTAAGCTGACTTTCTCCCACGCTATAATATCTTTTTGACTTTTGTTTCGCCCGCAATTGCCGACCGTATTCTGAAACTTTCTTTCGCTTCTGCCCATGCTGCCCAGGAACTCCAGGTCTCCGCGTAACAGAACATTTATTTGTAAAACAGCGCGCGCCTTTTAAAAACAACTTCTGGCCCTCAGCCCGGCACAATCTACAAGATGCACCAATATACCTTGACATTTTCTTCCCTCCTAATAACAATTTTAGAAATCACACACGCCTACGCTTCCGAGGCCGACAACCATTATGCGGTATCGGAGTAACATCTTTTATCATCTGGACTTCCAAACCTACAGCTTGTAATGCTCTAATAGCGGCCTCTCTCCCTGCCCCCGGGCCTTTCACATAAACTTCAACGATTTTCATGCCATGATCAACAGCACCACGGCCCGCTGCTTCTGCCGCAGATTGAGCCGCGAATGGCGTAGACTTCTTCGAACCTTTAAATCCCAAAGCACCGGCACTCGACCAGGAAATAGAATCCCCTCTTAAATCTGAAATCGTAACAATAGTATTATTAAAAGTAGACTGAATATGAGCTGTACCTTTTTCAACATTTTTACGTTCTTTACGTCGTCGCGGCGTATTTTTTTTTATCGGCGTTGCCACAAAACCCCTCCTTATGCAATTAATAACCCAATTAAACTATTTTTTCTTACTAAAAGCCGCCATTTTACGACCTCCCCTACGCGTTCTAGAATTTGTTCTAGTTCTCTGGCCCCGAACAGGAAGCCCTTTACGATGCCGTATTCCTGCGTAGCAATTAATATTCATTAATCTTCTTATATTTTCCGAAACCTCTCGGCGCAAATCCCCTTCTACCCTAAAATTCTTATCAATATATTCCCTGATCCGAGCTATTTCGCCCTCGCCTATATTTTTCACACGCGTGTCACAACTAACACCAGTAGCCGCAAGAATAACCCTCGCACGACTTATGCCTATGCCATATATTGCTGTCAGCGCTATTTCAATACGTTTTTCCATAGGCAAATCAACACCTAATAACCGCTCCAAATTTCATATCACCTCATGAACCTAATTATATTTTTCCAAACCCCAAAACTAGCCTTGTCGCTGTTTATGCTTAGGGTTCTCGCAGATAATTCTGATTACCCCTTTCCGTTTGACAACCTTACATTTAGCACACATTTTTTTAACAGACGCTCTTACTTTCATATAAATTCACCACCAAAATCAAAATTAATTTTAAAATATGAACAATCCAAACATAAGAACAACAGAAATCTAAATACAATAATTCAGTTTATATAAAACATTTTTTTTGTCAACAACTAAATTTAAAAACATTTTTAAAAACGTCTAAATTAACAAAAAATAAGTAAAAATACAATAAAATTTAGGCATTTATACCTTTTTTTAACTACTAGCACCAACTTCGCCAGAACATTTATTATTCCAAGAAGCTTCATATGCCTGTTTAGAGTTCCATCTAAATACTATTCTACCCTTAGTGAGATCATATGAAGAAAGCTCAACCCTCACATAATCACCCATCACTATTTTTATAAAATTTTTTCTAAGCTTACCCGAAATATGACACAAAATAACTGTACTATTTTCAAGTTGCACACGGAACATAGCATTCGGAAGCACTTCTACTATAATTCCATAAATTATTATCAAATCATCTTTTGGCACAAAACAACCTCCTAAAATTATTTAATTTTTATTCAATTTATCCATAAACTCTCTAAGAGAACACCTAATTAATTTATTTGTCCTTAAATTTTTAACATCTAAAACAGTATTTGTCAAATACAAATGAATAATTTTCTTTTTTTTTATTTTTCCCAACGGTCTATGTCTACCATCACAGACCCACACGAAGCCGGGTTCAATCTTCACAATAACCTGAAAATCGCCTTTATCCCGACCAGCAGCAGATCGAACGACCGTGCCTTCTATAACTTTCATTTAACATTCCCACTAAATTTATATTAAATTTTGTTTAACAACTTGTTAAAATAACAGGACCATCTTTTGTTGCCGCAACAGTATGCTCAAAATGCGCAGAGAGCCTACCATCGGCAGTAACCACCCGCCAACCGTCATTACTAATAATAATATTTTCGGTCCCCTGATTAACCATTGGCTCAATAGCAATTACTAAGCCTTCTTGGATTACCTCACCGGTACCTGGTTTACCGAAATTTGGAACTTTCGGGTCTTCATGTATACTACGGCCGATACCATGACCCACAAATTTTTTTATAATAAAAAAACCCATAGTCTCGACATAATTTTGAACAGTAAAACTGATGTCGCCAATTTTCGATCCAATTTGAACAGATTTTATCGCCAAATCCAAGCTTTTTTTAGTGACATCCAATAATTTTTGGGCATCAGAACTAATCTCACCACACGCAAAAGTACAAGTATTATCACCATTAAAGCCCTTATATCGCGCGCCGACATCAATACTTACAATATCACCGGTTTTTAAATTTTTTTTATCACTAGGAATAGTATGAATAATTTCTTCATTAACCGAAATACAAGCCGTGGCTGGGAAACCATTTTCGCCTAAAAATCCGGGTTCTGCGCCGTGAGATATTATAGTTTCTCGAGCAATAGTATCCAATTCTTTTGTTGAAATACCAGGCTTAATCGCCGCACCAGCCACCTGCAATGCCAAAGCTGAAATTCTTCCGGCTTCGCGCATAATTTCTATTTCTTCACTAGTTTTTAATAAAATCATGTTACACTAAGCACCTCCAAAATATCCCGCGACGCCGTTTTTAGGTGATTATTGCCATTAATATTAACAAGTAAATCTTTTTTTTGATAATATTTCACAAGAGGCTCAGTCTGCTCATGATAAACTTCCAATCTTTTTTTCACAACAGCCTCCTGATCATCGGACCTACGAACCAAACTAGAATCACAAATATCACATATGCCCTGTTTTCTAGGTTTCTTATCAGTAATAGAATTAAAAACAGCACCACATTCCTGGCAAACCTCGCGACCCGCCATGCGTGTATAAACCAACTCGTCAGAAACTTCCAGATTTATAACTTTATTTATTTTAATACCCATATTTTCCAAAGCCTCAGCCTGCTCAGGAGTCCTCGGGAAACCGTCTAAAATAAATCCAAGTTTACAATCCTCATGGGAGATTCTTTCTTTTATAATATCTATCACAATTTCATCCGGAACCAACTGACCTGCATCTGTATATTCCTTCATTTTTTTAGAAAATTCGCTTTGTTTTTTCAACTCTGCACGAATTATATCACCTGTTGAAATACTCGGAATCCCAAGCTTTTCTTTAATTATTTCCGCGTGAGTTCCCTTGCCTGCCCCAGGCGCACCTAAAAATATTATATTCAAATGCCAAAAACTCCTAAACTAAAAAATATATATTTTTTTGTTAATTATAAACTAAAAAAAACATGAAAGACTCTGGGAATTAATCTAAAAAGCCCTTATGCTGACGCATCATAGTCTGCGATTCTATCATTTTTACAGTCTCCAACGCAGTACCCACCAGTATTACTATCGAAGTGCCACTCAACGAAAGACCTCCTAAATTTGAAACGCTTGAGAAAAATATCGGAAATATAGCTATAAACGCAAGAAATAATGCACCTGTCAACGTAACATACGACAGCACTTTTGATAAATAATCTGTAGTCGCACGTCCGGGACGAATTCCGGGTATAGCTCCGCCGCTCTGCCGCAAATTATTTGCGATTTCTATCGGATTATACGAAATAGACACATAAAAATATGCAAACATTAAAATTAATGCAAAATTAATAACCGTGTACAGCCAACCGTTCACCGACAATGCATCAAGAACTATTTTGTACCATCCAGAAGGAGAAACAAATAAATTTATCATACTCGGCAACGATAAAACCGAACTCGCGAATATAACTGGCATAACACCAGCAAGCCCAATTTTCAATGGTAAATGACTAGCTTGTTTGTCAAATAATCTTCGCCCGATCACCCGCTTTGCATACTGAATCGGGATGCGCCTTTCAGCATCATTCATAAAAACTATTAACCACATCATGCCCAAAAATATTAAAATAAACAATGGTACAAATATAAAATATTTCCAATAAATATCAGGAAATTTAACAGCCTGATAAATAAATAATCCTACTTGTGCTAACAATGTTGGCATTCTTGAAATTATGCCGGCGAACATCAATACCGAAACGCCGTTGCCAACACCTTTACTATTTATTTGCTCACCAAGCCACATCATAAGAGCAGTGCCCGCAGTAAATACAGCTATAATCACAATCATAACAAACAAGCCTTCAACGCCAGACGAATATTTAATTATAGGAATGCCATAATGCCCACGGCTTTTTAAAAAAGAAAAATAAGCAAAACCTTGCATTATACCAAGAAATATAGTAACTATTCGAGTAATTGCATTTATTTTTTTCTGGCCCTCTTCGCCCTCTCGCTGCAAAGACTCTAAGTATGGCAACGACACCGTCAACAACTGCATTATTATCTGCGAATTAATATACGGCTGGACCGACATCGCAAATAAAGTAGCTTGGGCAAATGCACCGCCTGAAAGAGTATCAAAATACGCTAGTATAGCACCTCCGCCAGCGCCAGTCCCCATAAAACCGCGTAAAGCTTCCGTGTCTAAAAACGGCACCGGTATAATCGAACCGATTCTAAATACAATTAATATAAGAATCGTAAACAATAATTTCTTTTTTAAATCTCCCGATTTCCAAGCTTGTCGGACAGCTTTAAACATGTTACACCACCTCCGTTGCGCCACAAAGTATGGTGCCACTAGCAGATTCTATCGAAGCTCTAGCCGCCGCCGAACATGCATCGACTTTAATATTTAAAATTTTAGAAATTCTACTTTTACCAATAATTTTTATCTTATCAAATCTGCCTTTAATTAAATTAAATTCTCTTAATTTTTGTACATTTACACTAGAATTTGCCTCAAAAATCTCCAATTTTCTGACATCTACAATTCCCACTTTCAAAGCAAAAGAATTAGTAAACCCGCGCTTTGGAATTCGTTTTTTCAACGGCAACTGACCGCCTTCAAAACCACGGCCAATTTTACCGCCCGATCGAGCTTTTTGGCCTTTGTGCCCCTTCCCAGCTGTCTTGCCGTGACCCGACCCATGGCCGCGGCCTATGCGTCTAACTCTGAATTTTGAGCCAGCTGCCGGTTTTAATTCTAAATCTCCCATTATTTCCTCACCCCTTTTTTCTATAAAACTAATCTTGTATATTTTATTAAAATAAAATTATGTTTTCAATATTTTAACTGAAATTTAATAAAAAAAATAACAAAAAATTTAATTATACTCGACTTCGATCAAATAACTTATTTTTTTTATTTTCCCCAAAACACACTCATTTACTTTCTGAACCACACTTTGACACCGTTTTTTTAATCCCAAAGACTTCGCCGTTGATACATGTTTTTTAAATCTTCCAGATAAACTTTTTATCAAAGTAATTCTAGCAGTCTGACCAATTTCAGCCATTTTTAACACCTCAATTTATGCTAAAATTTCCTGAACGCTTTTGCCTCTTGTTAACGCAACTCGCTCAAAAGAACGCAACGCCTTCAAGCCTTCCATCACCGCTTTCACTACATTACACGGATTATTTGATCTCAAAGATTTCGCTCGCAAATCTTTAATTCCCGCCGCCTCAAGAACCGCGCGCGCTGGTCCGCCCGCCAATACTCCTGTGCCCGGAGGAGCAGGTTTTAACAAAACCCTTCCTGCACCAAATATTCCTATAATCTCATGCGGTATAGTCGACCCAAAAAGCGTAATTTTAACTGCATTTTTTTTCGCGTTTTCCACACCTTTACATATAGCATCAGGAATCTCGCTTGATTTGCCTAATCCTACTCCTACAAAACCCTTGCCATCACCAATCACTATCAATGCCGAAAACTTGAAAATTCGGCCACCTTTAACAGTCTTAGAAACGCGATTTACTGAAACTAATTTTTCTTTTAAATCACTCTTTTTTTCATTAGACTTAACAAATTCTCCTGCCAAAACTTATTTCCCTCCTTGTATAACAAATAAATTAAAAATAAATTAAAAAACCAAACCACCCTCACGCGCGCCATCCGCCAATTCTTTCACTCTTCCGTGAAACAAATACCCACCACGATCAAATACTACTTTTTTTATATTTAAACCAAGAGCCTTACTTGCCAGCAATTTCCCCACTTCGCGAGCAGCTTCTTTATTATTCCCACGGAACTCAAACCCAGAGTCTTTACTCGATGCCGAAATCAAAGTACGCCCTGAATTATCATCTATAATTTGCGAATATATATTTTTCAAAGACCTAAAAACGCTCAACCTTGGACAATCGCAAGTCCCACGAACCTTGCTTCTAACTCGTACATGCCGCTTTTTACGAGCTTTATTTTTAATAATTTTCGTAATCAATTTATATCCCCCCTGAAAATTTAATTTTTACTTTTTTCCCGATTTACCAGCTTTAGCTTCTTTTCTTCGAATTATCTCACCCGAATATCTAATACCTTTGGCCTTATACGGATCAGGAGGACGCTTCTCACGTATTATAGCTGCAAATTGACCAACTTTTTGTTTATCAGCGCCTAGAACAGTAATTTTATTCCCCTTGACTTCTAATTTTATATCTTCATTTTCACTTAAAATAACCTGATGAGAATAACCCAAACTCATAACCAAATTTTGGCCCTGTTTTTGTGCGCGATACCCTACACCATGAATTTCAAGTACTTTCACAAAACCTTTACTTACGCCTTCAATCATATTAAAAACAAGCGAACGTGTCAAGCCATGCAACGACCTATTAATTTTACTATCATCAGGCCTTAATATTTTTATAATATTATCACTAATTTCCAATTTCATATTTTTATGAACACTTTGAACAAGCTCGCCTTTTACACCAGTAGCTTTAATTATATTATTTTCGTAATTAATTTTGACATCATTTGGAATATTTATAGGTCTTCTTCCAATTCTGGACACCGATCCAGCACCCCCCAAAAAAAATAAATAAAATTTATTTTTAATTTATTTAAAATTTATTAATAACTACCAAACATAAGCAATAACTTCTCCACCGGCACCCAATTTACGAGCCTTTCTATCTGTAACCACACCTTTTGGCGTTGAAACTATAGCAATCCCCGCGCCTCGCATAACTTTAGGCAACTCTGCCACTCCGCGATAAATTCTCAAACTCGGCTTCGAAATACGCTTCAAACCGGTAAGCGCTGGCACTTTTTCTTTGTCATATTTCAAAGTAATCTTAATATTCCCCTGTTTTTTATTACCTAAAAACACCGACTTTCTTATATATCCCTCTTCAGCCAAAATTCTTACTATTTCTTTTTTTATTCCCGACGCTGGGACTTCCACTACATCATGCCTCATAGAAGACGCATTCCGAATTCGAGTTAATAAATCTGCGATTGAATCTGTAACTTGCACTAAAACTAACCTCCTTTTTATATTTTTTTATTAATTTTCACCAACTTGCTTTTCTAACTCCGGGGATTTCTCCTTTATGAGCTAAATTTCTAAAACATATTCTACAAATTTTAAACAATTTAAAAACCCCTCTAGCCCGCCCACAAATCTCACACCGTGTATACCCCTGCGTAGGATACTTCGGCGTACGTTTTTGCTTGGCTTTAAGCGCTGCACGAGCCAATGAATCTCACCTCTTTTAATTTTTTTATTTTTTTATACTACTAAACGGAGCCCCTAATAAACTTAATAATTCAAAAGCATGATTATCTTTCCGAGTATTTGTCACAAAACAAATATCCATGCCACGAATCTTGTCTATTTTATCATATTCTATTTCTGGGAACACAAGCTGCTCTTTAATACCCATATTATAATTCCCACGGCCATCAAAAGACTTCGGATTAATCCCACGAAAATCCCGAACTCTAGGCAATGCCAAATTAAAAAATCTATCAACAAACTCGTACATTTTTGACTTTCTAAGAGTAACTTTCACACCTATTTTCATGCCTTCTCTAATTTTAAAATTCGAAACAGACTTCCTAGCCAAACAATAAACCGGCCTTTGACCTGCAATCCGTGAGATATCATCAATAACCATGCCTATTACTTTTGAACTATCCTTCGAATCGCCTGCTCCGACGTTTATAACAACTTTTTCCAACTTTGGAACCGCCATTATACACTTAAAATTAAATTTTTCCATAAGCTTAGGAATTATTTCAGATTTATAAATTTCTTTAAGCCTGGACACACAAAACAACCTCCTTTATTTCATATTTTTAATTTATATTTTTTATATAAAATTCACATTTTTATTATATTTAAAAATTAAATTTAATATAATTCTTACAAAAAAATTATTTTATTAACTCTCCGCATTTTTTACAAACACGTTTTTTAACACCATTTTCAATAAATTTATGAGCTATACGCGTCGCCTGATCACAACTTGGGCAAACAAGCTGAACCTTACATGAATACAAAGCACTTTCAACTTTCACAATTCCGGCCTCATCTCCGGCACGTTTCGGCTTGACATGCTTCGAAACCATGTTAATTTTGCTAACTATCAATTTTGCCTCTTTCGGGCTGACCGCTAAGACTTTACCGCGCTTTCCGCGGTCTTTACCACATTTCACAACAACTAAATCCCCTGTGCGAACATGTACTTTTTTGATACAAGTATTTTTTTTAAGCATTTTCCACCTCCATATAAACTTAAAAATAATTAAATTTTAAATTTTAAAAACAAAATATCACAAACTTTCCGGAGCCAAACTCAAAATTTTAGAAAATCCCTTTTCGCGCAATTCCCGAGCCACAGGCCCAAAAATTCTGGTCCCCTTAGGAGTTTTATCATCTTTAATAACCACTGCTGCATTTTCATCAAATCTTATATACGTACCATCATCCCTGCGTTTTGCTTGTTTTACACGAACAATTACAGCTTTAACTACTTCGCCTTTTTTTACCAACCCACCAGGAGATGCTTTCTTTATCGAAGCTTTTATTATATCTCCAATACTCGCATATCTTCGTCTTGTACCGCCCAAAACTTTGAAACACATTAATTCTTTTGCACCAGTATTATCCGCTGATTTAAGCCTAGTCTGCGCCATTATCATAATTTCTCACCTCATTTTTTATTAAAATTTATATTCAAAATTCACACTACTTTTTCTATAATTTTAACAATCCGCCATCTTTTTTCCTTCGAAATTGGCCTGGTTTCCATTACTTTAATAACATCCCCGACCGAACATTCATTTTTTTCATCATGAACCTTAAGCTTAGTCGTACGTTTCATAATTTTACCGTATAATCTATGTTTTCTAAAATAACTAACACCAATCACAACCGTCTTATTCATTTTATTGCTAATTACTTTTCCAACTTTTATTTTTCTCACAGCTCTATCAGAAACTTTTTTTTCTTCAGCAATTCGAACAATATTTTCCGGTTTTTCATCTGGATTTTCATTTATATTCTCCAAAAATTACACCTCCACCGCAGCGTTCTTAATTTTTTCACCCTTTACAGTATGAGCTCTAGCTATATCTTTTTTCAAAACTTTTAATCTCATCGGATTAGTAAGCTGATTTAAACATCCCTGAAATCTTAAATTAAACAATTCAATTTTACATTCATTAATTTTACTCTCGAGAGCCTCAATACTCAAATCACGAAATTCTTTTAATTTAATTTTATTTTTCATTTAAAAATCAAGCCTCCCCTTCCGATTTTGGTTCAGTCTTTTTCTTCCGAGGAGCCCTTTTAGGTTTAGGCTTAGAATTTTCAATTTCATCGGAAGCCTCAACATTATTTTCAGGAACATTTGCATCTACTTTTTTTGCCACTTTTCTAGGCTTTTTCGCCACTTTTTTTTCTTCAGTACTATTTTTTTTGTTTAAATCTTCCTGTTCATCCTGAATTTTAGTTTTATTTTCGCCCGAATTCACCTGAGTTTTAGCCTCTTTTTTACTTGAATTCTTACGAGTTTTAATCTCTTTTTCGCCCGAATTCACCTGAGTTTTAAACGCATTCTCACTTACATTTTTACCCGAATTCACCTGAGTTTTAACCGCACTCTCACTTGCATTTTCGCCCGAATTATCCTGAGTTTTAGCCTCATTCTCACTTACATCTTTACCCGAATTCACCTGAGTTTTAACCGCACTCTCACTTGCATTTTCGCCCGAATTATCCTGAGTTTTAACCACATTCTCACTTGCATTTTCGCCCGAATTATCCTGAGTTTTAGCCTCATTCTTACTTGCATTTTTGCCCGAATTCACCCGAGTTTTAGCCGCATTCTCACTTGCATTTTCGCCCGAATTATACTGAGTTTTAGCCTCATTCTTACTTGCATTTTCGCCCGAATTCACCTGAGTTTTAACCGCATTCTCACTTGCATTTTCGCCCGAATTATCCTGAGTTTTAGCCGCATTTATATTTAAATTTTCATCAATTTCCGACCCAGAATCAAGCTTTTTATTAACAACATCAATTATGCCATCGCGTTTCACGAATTTGCATTTAATAGGTAATTTATTAGCAGCTAATCTCATAGCTTCACGAGCTGTTCTTTCGCTTACATCAGATAACTCGAACATGATTCTGCCTGGCTTGACAACCGCTACCCAAAACTCAGGACCACCTTTTCCTTTACCCATTCTAGTTTCTGCCGGCTTTTTCGATACCGGTTTATCAGGAAATATTGTGATCCAAACACGCCCGACACGTTTGCAATAACGAGTCATAGCTACACGGGCAGCCTCAATTTGATTGGATTTTATCCAGCATGGCTCCAATGATTGCAAACCGAAATCGCCATAAGCAAGCCGCGACCCGCGTATTGCACGCCCTTTCATGCGGCCACGATGTGCTTTTCTATATTTAGTCCTTCTTGGAATCAGCATTGGCATTAGCCTCTACCTCCTTTTGCGACCCAGGAGCACGGACTCCACATTTTAAAATTTCGCCTTTATAAATCCAAGTTTTAACTCCGATCATACCATACGTTGTGAAAGCCTCTGCGAAGCCATAATCTATGTCCGCACGAAGCGTCTGCAACGGTATGCTTCCCTCATGATACCGCTCAGAACGCGCGATTTCTGCGCCACCTAACCGGCCTCCGACCTGAAGCTTTATGCCTTTTACGCCCGATTTCATCGCCCGTGTAATCGACTGTTTAACTGCTCTCCTAAAAGAAATCCGTTTTTCAAGTTGCTGCGCTACTGATTCCGAAACAAGTTGAGCATTCGAATCTGGCT
The DNA here is from genome assembly GCA_036245095.1 of Candidatus Improbicoccus devescovinae. GTDB lineage: Bacteria > Bacillota > Clostridia > Oscillospirales > Acutalibacteraceae > Improbicoccus > Improbicoccus devescovinae. The sequence continues at coordinate 140,711 of BSWA01000002.1, read as the reverse complement.
TTTTAATCTCAACGACATTTATAGAAACTTTATTTTTTGTAACTTTTTCACAAAAAACTCTGATTTTTTCTATACCAGACCCCGCACGGCCGATTATAATCCCAGGTTTTGCACAAAACACGAAAATTTTTATTTTTGAACTATCTCTTTCGATTTCAATTTTAGAAACTCCCGCAGTATACAATTTCGCTTTTAATTCCCGCCGTAACACATTATCTTCTATCAAGCATTTCGCGAATTCGCTGCGCTTTACAAACCACCGAGAATTCCAATTTTTATTAATCCCGACTCGCAATCCATGCGGATTAACTTTTTGGCCCATCTTAACTACTCACCTTCTTTATAATTTTCTTATTTACAACTTTTTTATCTCTAGGTTCGTCGCCAACTGTAAGCGAAATATGCGACGATCGCTTCAAAATCCTATGTCCACGGCCTTTCGACACGGGCAACATCCTTCTGACAGTCGGCCCCGGACCTGCAAAACATTCAACAATATACAAATTCGCGCTGTTCATATTTTTATTATTAACAGCATTCGCAACCGCCGATGCAAGCAATTTAACTATATATTCGCAAGCAGACTTTCGAGTATACTTTAAAACTCCAAAAGCATAATCTACAGACTTATCCCGTATCAAATCCAACACAATAGAAACTTTCCGCGGAGAAATTCTCACGTATTTCAAATAAGCCGATGCCTCCAATTTTAAAACTCCCTTCATAAAAAAATAAAATTAAACAAAAAAGCATTATTCATTCTAACTTTTTTGTGCGCCCTGCTTAGGAGACCCAGCTGTTTTTGACCCCGAATGGCTCCTAAAAGTTCGTGTTAACGCAAACTCGCCCAATTTATGGCCCACCATTTCCTCGCCAATATAAATAGGAACATGTTTTTTTCCATCATGCACAGCAATAGTATGTCCTACAAAACACGGATAAATAGTCGAGCTACGGCTCCAAGTTTTCAATACTTTTTTTTCTTTTTTTTCATTCAAAACTTCGACTCGTTTCAACAAAACCGGCATGACATACGGTGCTTTTTTTAAGCTTCTACTCACAAATTCCAACTCCCTAATATAAAATTTATATACAAATTAAACAAAAAAACCTATTTTTGTTTCCTGCGTTTAACAATCATATCATTTGATTTTTTATTTCTTTTTCTAGTTTTATACCCCAAAGTCGGCTTCCCCCACGGAGTCAACGGGCCAGACCTACCAATCGGAGACTTCCCTTCTCCACCTCCATGCGGATGATCACACGGATTCATAGCTGAACCGCGAACCTGAGGCCGCCATCCCATATGACGCTTACGCCCCGCTTTGCCAATTTTCACATTTTCATAATCTTCATTCCCGACAGTCCCAATCGTTGCCATACACAAAACCGACACATTCCTGAGTTCGCCAGACGGTAACCGCAACAACGCTAAGCCATTTTCTTTAGCCATCAACTGAGCCATATTGCCCGCAGCACGCGCCAACTGTCCACCTTTCCCAGGATACAACTCAACATTATGCACCAAAGTACCAACCGGGATATCCCTTAATTCCAAAGCATTACCGGCCTTAATATCCACATTTTTACCCGAAACCACCTGTGCACCGACAGTCAATCCCGACGGTTCTAATATATAACTTTTGCTACCATCCGGATAACTAATCAACGCTATATTCGCAGACCTATTCGGATCATATTCTATACTTTTAACAACACCAAGTTTGTCGAAATTTCTTCTTTTGAAATCAATAACTCTATATTTTCTTCGATTCCCGCCGCCGCGATGCCTAACCGTTATTCGGCCATAGCTATTCCGACCAGAATTCTTTTTTAACTTCGTCAACAAGCTTCGAGTCGGCTTAACTTTCGAAAGATTAGAATAATCCAAAACCGTCATGCCGCGTCTAGAAGGAGTCGTAGGACGATAGCTCTTTATTCCCAAAACCGATTCCACTCCTTTTTGCATAAAAATAATCTAATCTAAAACATATTTTAATTAATATTAACCAAAAATACTCCCAATTAACTTTAACTAATTCTTTAAAATCCATTTTCTAATTTTAACAAATAATTCATTTTAAAAACAAAACAATCCCATTAAAATTCAAACTTTTTTGCATTCCCTTTAATCATATAAGCCCAAAATATTTTATACTTTTCTACCCTTACAACCACCGTCACAGCCGCCATTCCCAACACTTTTCAAATATTTTTCCATCTTCACTTTGCTCATAAAAACTCAAAATATTTTATACTCCTTCATCTACACAAACACCGTCACGACCGCTGTTCCCAACACTTTTCAAATATTTTTCCATCTTCACTTTGCTCATAAAAACTCAAAATATTTTATACTCTTTCATCTCCACAAACACCGTCATGAACGCCATTCCCAACACTTTCCAAATATTTTCCCATCTTCACTTTGCTCATAAAAACTCAAAATATTTTACACTTTGTCATCTCCACAAACACCGTCACGACCGCTGTTCCCAACACTTTTCAAATATTTTTCCATCTTCACTTTGCTCATAAAAACTCAAAATATTTTACACTTTGTCATCTCCATAAACACCGTCATGAACGCTATTCCCAACACTTTTCAAATATTTTTTTTGCAACTGAACCATTACGTCATAGAATCGAAATATTCAATACCTTTTTGGCCTGGGAGCAACGTAACAATCGCCTTTTTCCATGCAGGAGTGAAGCCCACAATATGACCTCTCCTACGCGCCCGCCCGCGAACATTCAAAACATTAACTTTTTTTACTTTCACGTCAAAAATTTCTTCCACGGCGGTCCTGATTTGCTGTTTCACGGCATCTTTTCGAACTTTAAAAACATACTTTCGCGAGACAATACCACTTGTGGATTTTTCCGAAACAACCGGCTTAATTAAAATATCATAATTTTCCATTCTCATGATGCATACATCTCCTCAATATTACGAACAGAGCTCTTCGGCATCACTAGTTTCCCGGAATAAAATAAATTATGAATATTTAAATTATCAACTTGCGAGCTTGTGACTCCTTTTATATTCCGACTAGATTTAATAACTTTTTCATCTATACTTGGCAAAACAATCAAAGCCTTGTCCGTGGCCCCGATGTTCTTAAGTATATTCACCATATTTTTAGTTTTAATCTCATTAAAAACCAAATCATCCAAAACTATTATATCACCATTTAAAAACTTCAACGAAAATACAGAACGTATAGCCAAACGTCGCACTTTTTTATTAATTCCGATAGAAAAATCCCTCGGCTTAGGAGCAAAAACCACACCGCCGTGTCGCCACTGAGGCGCCCGAGTAGACCCTTGCCGCGCATGCCCCGTGCCTTTTTGCCTCCACGGTTTCCGGCCCCCGCCAGAAACTTCCGCGCGCGTCAAACACGACTTCGTGCCCACCCGCTGAGCCGCAAGATACGCGACCATCGCAAGATGCACTGCCGACATATTAGGCTTAATCAAAAAAACAGAATCATTCAAATCTATTTCGCCCACATTCACGCCATTTACATCAACAACATCATGTTTTGGCATTGCTCAACACCTCTTGTTTCCTAGCTTTCACGCTATTTTTAATAAAAACAACACACCCTTTTGCTCCAGGAATCGCCCCCCGAATAGCAATCAAGTTGTTGCCTTGATCAACTTTAACAATTTTCAAATTCTGAACCGTAACCCTATCGCCGCCCAAACGCCCGGACATCTTTTTCCCCTTAAAAACTCTCGAGGGATTAGAACACATCCCAATCGATCCACCATGCCTAACCACCGGCCCGGTACCGTGCGATTCCTTTAATCTTCTGAAATTCCAACGTTTTATAACGCCGGCCCAGCCCTTCCCCTTACTTTTGGAAGTAACATCAACATATTCCCCCGCGCTGAAAATATCCAGACTTATAATATCACCAACATTATATTTCTCACAATCATCGAGTCTAAACTCATGCAAGATCTTTTTAGGCTCCAAATTATTCTTTTCAAAAAATACTTTCAACGGCTTTTTAATACGCTTAGAATTCGGCTTCCCGAACCCCAACTGGACAGAATTATAACCATCACGTTCGATATTTTTCTTCGCGCAAACAACGCACGGGCCTGCCTCGACAACCGTTATCGGAATTTGCAAACCCTTTTCAGTAAAAATCTGAGTCATACCCAACTTCTTACCGATAATACTTTTTTTCATAAACCAACAATACACCTCCTATTTCCCGAAAAATAATTATAATTTTATATTAATTTCAACGCCAGCAGGAAGCTCCAATCCCGTAAGAGACTCAACCGTCTTATTACAATAATTTCGGATATCCAAAAGACGTTTATGCGTCCGCATTTCAAACTGCTCCCGGCTATCTTTATTAACCTGTGTAGACCTCAAAACCGTAATTATTTTCTTTTCCGTAGGTAACGGTACAGGGCCTATAACCGAAGCACCGGTCCGTTTAGCCGCCATAACAATACGTTCCGCAGACTTATCGACGAGCTCGTAATCATAACCTTTCAAGTTAATTCTAATAACATTACTTTTTTTGCTCAATTCTCAAATAACACCTCCATTTCTAAAACAATGACCATTTCCAAATAGCGAGAAATATCCAAAATCAATTATACTTTTTTAAAAATAACTCTAGACACCCCGTCACGGAAATCATATCACTATCTTTTTAAAAAATCAATATTTTATATTATTAAAATTTAATTAAAATTCAAATATTTTTTTTAACAAAAACTACGAAACTATTTATTTTTTTAAAAAACTAATCTCTGCTCAACAAGCTCTTTTTTTGTTTATAATTTATTATTACCAACAAACTTATGCTTGAAATTATTAATAATAAACTAATTAACAAAATATTTTTATTACTATTTTTAATAAATAAATCCTCAATAAAATTCCCTCTAATTTTTGCCAACTCCCGCTGAGCATGCTCAAGCTTATATATATTAAAAACTTTTAATTTATCAGAATCATTTAAATTATCATAAGAATTTTTGGCGAATCTCACAAAATCCACATCATCCAAACTAATATTATATGGAATTTGGCCTATAATATTTGCTACTTTGCTAAAATCATACTTATACTTATTTAAAAAATATATAACATTAAATTTTGAATTAACGCTATCCGACACGATAATTTCTTCTTTATTTCCGTTATATTCGACAAAAATTCTATGAATTCCACTTGGCAAATTATGCAAAAATACCTTGCCATTTTCATCAGTAGTGAATTTTTTAGCATGATTATTATTTATGCTAATAAAAACATCCCTAAAACTCAAAACCTCGAGCTCATCTTTTAATATAATTTCAGCATTAAAATTTGGTTTTTTAACATCTGATATTATAATTCTATTCTTTTCATCATATTTAAAACCAAAGTCACTTTCCAGCGTAAGTTTTCGTAAATATTTAATAAAAACATCTCTTAATTTGCCTAAATTATATATATTTTCTCCAATAAAATCAGGCATAATTCTAGTTAAAAACTCACTATCACACAAAAACAAAATTTTCGACTCCGAATCTTCTTTTGAGATTTTCTTTAATACTTTGCTATTTTTGTCTAAAATAATCAAATCACTTATTTTTTCTCTATCCGAATTAAACTCTATTTTAATCCCCGAAACTTGCGGGAAATTGCTGAATTTAAATTTATTGAAATTTTTTGTAAGTAAATTATATAATTTTTTAACAGTCAAAACTTGTGCAATTATACTGCTCTCAAATGGGAAAGCATCAAACACATCCCTATAACTTATAAAACCACGGTTGATCGTTTTTTGTATATATTCGCTATTTTCAAACGATACTATAGGCATTTTTTTGTGAATTTCTCCAAATTCTGTTCTGGCACTCATACTATTTTCCGCATGCCAAACCATAGAATCACAAATAATATCGCCCAACGGAATTTCAAACATTTCTGGTATATTTTTGCTAAAAAAATCACCACCAAACAATTTGTTTTTAGTCATTCCCACAATTTTATCTGACTTAAAACTAATTTTATCTAAAAAAATATTTATCATTTTTTTAATACTAATATCCGGAACAAAACTTTTTCCGAGATCCCGAGCGTCTATCAGCTCAGAGTTAATTTTAAGATTTCCATTTTTGAAAATCAACTCAATATGACCCAAATTTGATGATTCATAAGAATTTTCAGAGATAAATACATTATTTATTAAATTATTTTCGTTTTTTTGTTTATTATTACTAATTATAATATTCAAACCTTCTGTCTTCTCTGCGATCTTATTAATATTTATATTACTAGAATCTGAACCGGAAACCCCAATTATAACATCGGATTTTTGCTTTTTCAAACTGGCGATTTGACTATTAATTATATCTATATCATCAATAATTTCGAAAAATCCTATACGTTTTCCAGATATTTCTTTAATATAATTACTACGAATAATACTATTATTACTCAAATTAAAATCACTTTTTAATAACCCGAATTTTGCATTTGTAAATCGCTTTTTTAATATTTCTAAATTCTGTGAATCCCAACTTTTTAATTCCTGAGAATTTACGAGCATTAGATCATATTCAGCCAAATTTACTATATCAATAATTTGTGAAATATCACTAAAATCATTCATACAAGTACTCTGAATTATGTCATTTGTACTAATGAGAATAGAATTTTCGGTCTCTTTTTTTACATTTTTAATAATATCTAAACCGATGTTTGTTAAATTTTCATCAACCCATGTGCTACCTATTTTACCAAAAAATTCACTAGTATAAAAAATATTAATTTTATTACTATTATCTAAAAAAAAACCTAAACATATTAGATTTTTATGGAAAAACCCTAAATATAAAAATATTAAAATCAAAAAAATTTTTTTAATCATATCTTCGCCTTTTTATTATTCATATAATCAAGATAACTTTGCAAAATCACTACTGCCGCCGCTGCATCTATTCTCATTTTTTGTTTTTTAATAGAAATCCCAAACTCTCTCATTTTGGAGATAGCTGTTATAGTGCTAAGCCGCTCGTCCCAAAGCTCTATTTCTAGATCTTTTAAATTCATTATTTTATACATTTTTTCTTTGAAATTAATTATTTTTTGTGCACTTTCGCCTAAAAAACCGTTCATATTTTTCGGTAATCCTAAAATAACTTTACTTATTTTATAATCTATAATTTTGTTTTTTATAATATTTATCAAATTCGTCCTACTTTTTTCGACAATCGCGCACTCGGGATATGCCAAAATTTCGGTTTCATCGCACAAAGCGATGCCCGTGCGTTTTTTGCCTAAATCTATGCCCATTAGGATCATGTTATCACCTCACTTTTTTTTGATTAAATTTGTATGCTTTTTTTTGACGCGGTTTAAATAAAGAATTAATATATGTTCCTAAAAATGATCCAAAAGCTAAAAATAATACTGTGCCTGCGCCCTCGAAATCGAATATTCCTAATTTTTCTAGGAAAAACTCTGTTATTAAAAATATGAACATGCAAATTAATAAACTGGTTATTATGCATAAAAAACTTTGTTTTATTTTTATTTTCATGGCTGAATTTAATAAAATTCCTGCTAAAAAATATAATAAAAAAAATAAATAACTTGTTAAACTTTTCATGTTAAATGTAAAATTTATGTTGAATTTAAATATAAATTTGTTTACTTTTTTTAATAAACTTGCCATAAATTCTAAAAAAAATTTGTTCCTGACTCCTATAAAATGCGGATAAAGAATTATGGCAATAACAACTAAAATTATGAAAAAATATTTTAAAAAATTATTTATTTTCACTTATATCATCCTTAATATTCATTAGACTTTTTACAAGGTTATCTAGGTCTCTGAATCCGTTGAACTCTAATTTTATGAACCCTTGCTTCTCTGAGCCTAATATTTTGATGTTTCTTTTTAATTTGAAATTTAAATTTGATTCAAATTCACTAAAAAAAATGTTTTTTTTAATTCTAATTTGTGGATTGTGTTCGGTTGTGAATCTTTTTATTTCTTGTTCAAGGGCTCTTACCGACAGCTCTTTTAATATTACATGTCTTGCGAATTCTTGTATATCATCTTGAGATTTTAAACAAAGTAATGCTCTAGCGTGGCCTGCAGTGATTTTATTTTCGTTCAACATGCACAAAATATTTTCGGGAAGTTCTAGAATTCTTATCGAATTTGTTATGGTTGGGCGAGATTTACCTATGATTTTGGCTACTTCTTCCTGTGTAAGCCCGTAATTTTCTATTAATTTTTTGTATCCGTTAGCTTCTTCTATTATAGTGAGATTTTCACGCTGTAAATTTTCTATTAACGCTAGCTCAGCGGATTTCTGGTCATCTATTTTTAATAAAATTGCAGGAATCTCGTTTATAGCTGCGATTTTAGCAGCTCTCCAGCGGCGTTCGCCTACTATTAGTTCATATTTTTGGGTTTCTTGCGAATATCTTACTACAATCGGTTGGATGATTCCATGGTTTTTTATCGAGCTCGCAAGTTCTAGTATGGACTGGTTATCAATTTCTTTTCTGGGTTGCGATTTGTTTGGGATAATTTCACTAATTTTTAAATTCAAAATTTCATTTTTTTGTGTATTTTGTATGAAATTTTCTGAAAAAAGTGAATCTAAACCACGTCCTAGGCCGGTTTTTGGTTTTTTCTTGTCTGTACAAATGTGAGTTATCATGATTTGTTCACCTTCCCTGGTTTATTGATTTGCGAAAATTTTTATATGACTTGATTCGATTTTAATACGTTCTTGGCTTCTATTTCTTCCGCTAAATCTAGATAGTCGTGCGCCGCTTTCGAACACTGCGAATAGTAAAATGCCGGCTTGCCATGACTAGGCGCCTCTGCAAGTCGCACGCCGCGACTTATTACGGTCGAAAAAACTTTTTCGGCAAAATGTTTTTTTAATTCTTCTTGAACTTGTATCGTGATTTTTAATCTTTTGTCATACATAGTTAACAAAATTCCTTCGATTTCTAGTAAATTATTGTAGTTTTTTTTAATCCTGTTTATGACTCCCGATAATTGCGATATCCCCTCTAATGAATAAAATTCGCATTGCGATGGGATTAATACCGAATCGCTTGCACTTAATGCATTTATGATGATTACTCCTACTGACGGAGGACAGTCGATTATAATATAATCATATTCGTTTTTTATGTTTTTTAGTTTATTTTTCATAAAAAACTCTCGGGCTTCTATGGCGGCCATTTCTATATCAAGCACCGCTAGATTATCATCAGCCGGAATTATATGTAAACTTTCAAATTCGGTCTGAATTATGCTTTCTTCAGCAGTACTGTCTCCGGATAACATAGTGTAACATGTAGATTTCACGCTTTTTTTGTTTATGCCAACGCCACTTGTAGCGTTGCCCTGCGAATCCGCGTCTATTAGAAGGGTTTTTTTTCTGAATAATCCTAATGATGCCGCTAGATTTACTGCAGTGGTAGTCTTGCCAACGCCGCCTTTTTGGTTTACTATTGATATTATTTTACTCAAAATTTGAACTTCCTCCAAAATGAAAATTTGAATTTATTCTATCATGTCAAATTAATAAATCAATTTATTTTTTAACAAAATAATTAACCTGAATGTAATAAAGTATACCGTGATTTATATTCCGGTGGAATTTCATATAAACTTTCTTCATTATGAGCTGCCTCTTGCCAGAATTTTTTCTGCGGAGAATCAGGATAATATTTAATTGCTTCTTGAATTAAGTCAAACAATTGAAAACATCCAAATAGCCATAACGCTTTTAAAACTCGTGTAAGCCGAGCATTATTATGTCCCTGAAATGGGTCAGTACAGTTTTCTTTAAGATTATAATTATATCCAGGCTTGTATTTGTATTTATAACAGCTATTTTTATCTTTATCATCTTTAATACCAAAACCCCAGAAATCTAACATGCGCAGAGCACTGGAAATAAGCCATTCACGTATAAGGCAAATGGTTTCTGAATTACAATGGCTGAATTTTTTAACATTTAAAACAAAATCAGGATTATATTGACCCGGTTTCTTATTGGGAAATAAAATTTGTACATAATTATGCTCCTTTTCCAAGACGCTATCAGGTGCATCATATGCATCATTCAAACTTCTAAAAGGTATAGTTCTACTTTCTATAGGAATATCGCCCGATGTCCAATCCACTGTTTCGCCCATCAGAAAATCAGTCCATATTTTTTCATGAGGCATAAACTCCAACTTTTCTGTAGATTGCTCTAATTTGAGGCTTTCCCATTCTGCGGAAAAAAGCAACATATTTTCAAGTTTTCTGATATCATAGCCCATTTTACTAAAATATGAAGGCATTAAAGGCATTACATGCCTCGGCATCGTAGGGCCTGAAGGGATCGGTTTGAGGCCGGATGGCTTCTTGAGCCCGGATGGCTTCGTGAGTCCGGATGGCTGCGGGGCTCGGTGGCTCCTTGGTATTAATTCCCCACGGGGGCCACAATAATAATATATCGCAACCCCACCAATACATGCACTAATAAAACCCAGTAACATACATACTTTGAATCTAGTGGAATTTGTTATTTTTTTTATACGCTCTACGCCGATATAATTATTCGGTGTTTTGTTAGCTATAGCCGATGCCCTAATTATGGATGATGCGCCTAGGTTTATTGCCATAACTGCTAGTAGGAGCTCGGATTTTAATATTTTAAAATTCATGTTACACATTCCACCTTGATTTTAATTTAAGATATTTAAATTAAATTTTAAACAAATTTGTACACTTCCTTCTATTTTTAATAGTATATATATTTATAGATTCGTCAATAGGTTTATGCTTATTTTGTGAAATATATATCAAAATATTAGTTAATTTTTGAGTATTTTATATATATTTTGTTTAAAATAGCCAATAAGTTGAATAATATTTCTGTCCCCTAATCTGAGCTCGTGCTTTTATAATTAACAGCAAATTTAACAAAAAAATAACATAAATATAATTGACAAATAATCGCCAATCTGATAATATAAAATTGTAAGCAAATCTTGATTCTCGGGAATATAAATATTTTTAAATTTAAAGGGGATAAAATTATGTCAGTGAAAAAAAATTTAGCAATTTTAATGTCTATGGCCATATTAACTACATACACTCCAACCAACATATTGGCCCGGACTTCCGTAGTTCCTTCGTATGAAACTTCCAATTATACAGAGGAGGAACCGCAATATCTTATGGCCAGAAAGCCAAAACGCCAACACCACGCCCCTCAAGAAGCTGAAAATAATCTTTCTGATAATAATAGTCCTGTAGAAGCCGCGAATACAGAAGATCCACAAACCTCCTCCCCGGACAAGACAGACGGCGTTTTCGATAGACTACTCAGGCGAATACAAAATCGGGATAAATCAAAAGATACCGTAAGAATGGCCATTGCCGGTACAGGGCTTGGCTTAGGCACAGCAATAATCATAGGGCTTGTGTTTTGGAATTCCGGGCGAAAAGGAACTGACCCGCAACAGCAATCGCAAACTACCTCGCTAGGCCGCTCAACCTTCACGATAGGCGAATATACTTTAGAAACCTACTATCACAGCGATGGGAGCAAGATGTCATATTTTAAGAAGAATGGAATAACAATTAAAACAATATATACACCACAAAACAGTAATGTCAAGAGCTTAATCGAATTAATAGCAGAATACACAATCAACCCGCTTATGACAGATCATCCCCGCGACGTTAATGCCGTTATAACAGAAAATACTGCTACAGAGGATGATAACAGCCAACAGATAAGACAAAAACTATACAACCTTGCCCGCGAATATGGCGAAAATGGCCAAAAGGAAAATGGAGACAAGATAATAAAAACCATGGGAGAAGGACTAAAAAAACTAAACCATGGAATCACACAGCCTGCCAACTATATGCCTGTCGTATTAGCAGCCAACGCCGTTGTAGCGTTAGACCCGCCCTCTGGAAGTTCCGAATACAACTCAACATTAGAAAGTTTAGCGGAAGTTGTGGGCCGAATCATGGACTACATAGAAAAATCCTACCAGGATAAAGAAATCCTAAAGCAGTTGGCGACGTATAGCATTTTCGATGCGAGATCTGTGCTCGCACCGTTTGATAACGCTTCGGTTTTACACCATTTTATGCACGTTCTTGCTTCAATCGCACGTTTTAGTAAATCTTCTGTCAGTTCCAGTCGCAGCAAGTGGCAAGCGGCAGGGGCCCGAGCAGAAAATCTATGCCAAACAATTTACACATACTCCGTCAATAAAGAATACGAAGAGACTATAAAACAAATAAAAGACAAACACTTTATGGACAATCCCGCAAGTACACTCAGCAAACTAAAAACCATTAAATCCCATGTCTCAAAACGCGCAGAAGTTAGGCCATCCAGCGCTCTAGATGGCCATCTAGCCACCAAATGGGCTTTGTCTAATTACCCGCCTCCAAATCCAAAGATAAGCGGTAGCCTGGCGATACATCTCCCAGACTCCACTGTAACAGAATTAACGAATAAAATTACAACAAAAATAGCTGAAATTAAAAAAAGAAAAGAAGAAGAAGAAAAATCAATCAAAACAACTAAAGACTTGCTACAAACACTTAATCAACACCATACCGAATGGACGAGCCGAAGCGAAGAGGCGGAGCAGATTGCCGATCTAATAGACAGCAAAATTAAAAGAGCAAAAACCCAATTGGAGGAGTTTAATAAAATTGAAGACGACACATATAAAAAGGTGGCCGAACACATAAATAAAGAAAGCCCCGGCTCTGTGGATGCTTCGTACATTTTTTCGTCCAATTACTTCGTTCATCTTTCTGGCTACTCAGGCGATAGAAGTAAACCGCTGCCTAAACTAAAATCCGACTTGAAAAACGCAGCGGAGTTAAAAATAAAAAAATGGGAATTAGACCTTGAGATATACCAAAAGAAGGCGGCCAAAGAAAAAGAACCTGAGGCGTCAAACGCAAGTTCTAGTGTTTCAAGTGAAGATAATGTTTCGCATCGGGGTGTTTGATAATGCGAATTCATAAATTGGTTGCATATTTATTGCTTGCAATCATGGTGAGATACAACGCATATGCGATCCCAAGTACCAAAAAAAAATCAGAAATTACTGCTAGTTGGTGGGCCGATAGTCATGAAAATTCAAATAAATATAAAAATATTGCGCTTAGAATAAGTTTAGGTCTTGGTGGAGTAATGCTCGCGGGGCTGGGGCTTTACCTTGGGATGGCCGCAAAAAAGAGCGATGCATTAAACCAAGGGGAAATTAATAGGCATGGCACTGAGCAATCATTAAGTTTAGATATTTCCTTTTATCCGAATGCCGCTGATAGCCTTCTAGATTTGCTCAAGAAATTAACAAATCTTTTAAACAAAGAAAAAACATCAGATCCCGTTCCGCAAGAATCACTAACAATGGCACGTTTATTTTACGCAGAGATTCAAAAAAAAGAAGTTAAATTAAAAATTGAGTTAGACGATATATGTATGGTTCTAACCACAGGCCGCGACTGCTGCATCAAATACAAGGATACGGCCCCAACCAGCCTCATCGAGGCCTGTCTACCTGTGTTTTTTGCCATGACGAAATTAGCATGTGATTATATCTCGCTATTATGGGTCCAACATTCACCCATGACATCCAAAGAAATAAATGACATTCGACACGACGTGGTCCAATTAACCATAAACATCTGCTCGATTACGTATTTCGTCCCTGTCAATCGTGAATCCCAAGAATTTATAGACAGCAAAACGTCCCTGAATCTATCCGGAACATATGAGGAGATCGTAAAAAAATTGAATGCTCTTTCGTATGTATTCCATAGATCACGGCCGGAAGAAACCCTGGAGAAATATCTCAATTCAGTTAACGGACTCCGGTGGCCGAGGCGCATGGGCAGCGCATGGATAGCAGATAACACTATTAGTGTCAACGAACTTACATCTGGGCTCACTGAATTGGAAAGTATTTGTATATATTTAAACTCTGCTCAACATAAAACCCGCAAACCTAATCAAGATATAGAATTAGCTCAATTCTATAGAGTCTTGTGCGCGGCCCTGATCCGAATACAGCTAGAAAATTTAAAGGATACCGATATTACCATATCGCAGAGACGAGAAAAACAAAGAAGAATACACATATTGGCGGATTGGTTTACTACCAGCGCAAGGCAACATTATGATAAAGCTCCAAATTGGGGCCTAACTTTGATAGCGTTTGAGCGCACTCAGAAAGACATACAGAAATTTTCATACTTTTTAGAGACTCTGGACTCATCAAAATTAAAAAATATTACAAAACCGTAGGCCAGGAAGGAAGAAAATAAGATACCAGGCCCATTGGCTTACGAAATATTTAGATAAGTGATCTGGATTGGTTATGAAAATAATGATTTTCAAGGCAATAACAGTGGGAATTCACGAAATGGTTACAGCAAAAAGCTCATTTCAAGTCAATTTGGTGAAAGTGAAATTTTAGTGCCAAGAGACAGAAATGCTGAGGACAGAAATGGTGAGTTTGATTATAGAATAATGCCTAAGTATCAAAAAAAAAACGAAAATATTGATCAAAAAATTATTGAAATGGATGCAAACGGAATGTCTACGTGAGATATCGAGAGCCATCTTCGTGAGATTTATGGGATCAACGCTTCGGCAAGTTTGATAAGTAAAATTATAGATAAAATTTTACCACAGATCCATAAATAGACTTCTTTCCAAACTTAAAAAATAAGTTAGAATATGAAATATGTAACAAAAAAAATTTAGAAGCCTCACAGGAGTCAAAAAAGAAACCTTTAAAAAAATGATAGAAATCATAGAAGTCGCTCACCAGATAAAAAAAGCTAGATAGTGTCTACACAAGAATCCTCAACCACTGTAAAATTGAAGCAATCGTGACCGCTCCTCTAAACGAAGAAGTCGTTTTTGCATACGCGAGGCTACACCACGAAGTCGTTTTAGTTTTAAAAAAGCGTTTTCAACCAAATGGCGTAACTTGTACAAGTATTTATCATATTCTCGTTGAATCTTCCGATTCTTTTTTGGTGGGATAATTACATTCATACCACATTTTTTTTGCAAACTCAACAATTTCATTGCTATCATAGCCTCTGTCGGCAAGTAAATTCTCAGCTTTTATCCCTTTAATGAGAGGGATAGCCATTTTGCAATCAGCTTTGGTACCTTCTGTGATAGTAGTTTTGATCGGCATACCATGCGCATCCACAGCCAGGTGAATTTTGGAATTGAGCCCCCTTTTGTGCGCTCCATGTCTTGGTTTCCACCCTTTGCTCCTGCTGCATGTGGATGAATTTTGACATGAGACGCATCTATCATTAGCCATTCAAAATCTGGGTCATCTATCAATTCAGCAAGAATCGAATCCCAAATTCCACGATCACACCATCGTTTATACCTTCGATGAACAGCGTTAAACTTGCCATATTGCGGTGGCAAATCACGCCATGGTGCGCCTGTTCGAGTTATCCAAAAACAGGCATTCACAAAAGTTTGATTATCTTTTGCGTTGCTTCCCCCCAAGTTCCGATTAATTTCTTGATTATCGGTTCTATTTTAAGCCATTGTTCGTTTTTTAAATCATGTCTGTTTTGTAAATTATTCATAGTTTTTAAGTTTATTTCATTAATTTAAGAATGTCAAATTTTGTGTAGATACTATCTAGAAAAAAATGCAATCGCAACTTATATTAAATTTATGTTACAATTAACATGAAAAATAATTTCTTAAAATTTTGGAGGTAAAATGATGCATCAAATTCTTTCGTGGACTTTTTGTATAATAGCTTTTATTGGTATAGTTTTGACAACAAAAATGAGTAGATATGGGTTTTTATGTTGGATGTTCTCAAATACTTACATGATTTGCCACTTTTTTATAATTAAAGAATATGCACAGCTTGCATTAAATACAGCATATCTTTGCATGGCTATTTACGGTTGGTTTGAATGGGGCAAGAAAAATGCAATATTAAATTAAATTGACACAAAAATATATAATTTATTTTTTATTTTCTGAAAATTCTTTGTTATAAAAAATGCATCTATCAGAGTGAATACATCTAACTAAATCTCTTCCAAGTGGTTTGTCTATTAT
This sequence comes from Candidatus Improbicoccus devescovinae, assembly GCA_036245095.1. Lineage (GTDB taxonomy): Bacteria > Bacillota > Clostridia > Oscillospirales > Acutalibacteraceae > Improbicoccus > Improbicoccus devescovinae. Next base: position 124,562 of record BSWA01000002.1, on the reverse strand, counting down.
ATCAAAAATAGTGCACTCAAGACCTGTTGCGAGCTTCTGGAGTGTATATATTGTCGGGACACAATTGCCTATTTCGTAAAATCTTATTTTGCTCATATGAATTCCACTTTTTTCTGAAACTATTTTGGTTGTTAAACCTTTGGTTAATCGAATTTCTTTTAATCTTTGTCCGATAGTTATTGTTGTTGATTCTATTGATTCTGTTATATTAGATTTTTCATGTGACATTAAAATTCCCCTTCTTTTTTAAAAAATAGACCTCCTCGGAAATTAATTTTCAAAATTAATTAATCCGCACAACAAAGACATTCTTAATTTAAACCGAGTACGTCGATTACGGTATTTGTTTGCTACTATTTTAAAAACTTTAATTTTTGCATTTATGTTTTCAATTATGATTCGTTCTTTTGAAATACGCCGATTTTCAGATTTTTCTTCGGCAGTGAGTGTGCCTTTTCTTGGTTTTTTCTTTGGAGTTTCGCTGTTTTTGTGTAATCTCAAAATTCCCTGATAACCGCTGTCTCCTTGGACTTTTTTATCATTTGAAATCGCATATCCTATACTTTCCTCATAAAGTTTAAAGTCGTGAGTTTTTCCTTCAGCATGGGCAATACAGATAATATCTTTTGTTTGTCGATTTACAATTAGTTGCGTTTTTATGGTATGCCTTTTTTTCTTTCCTGAATACCACTGACGCTGTTTTTTTTAGGGCGTTCGACCGGACTTTCCATAACATCAACAACCACAATTTCTATCTCGTTATTTTCAAGTAATGCTTTTTTGCCGGGTAAACTGAATTTTCTGCTTTTAATCAGTGTATCTTCGACCCAAACGATTGTGTCGTGCGTTGTTGCTTCGCCAACCTCAAACTCAAATGCCAATTCTTTTTGTGTCACATACTGTCGCCAGTACTTCAAAGCCATAAATAATTGGTCTTGAAGTGTTAATTTTGTGTGCCTGCCTCGACGTTTGTGCTTTTCAGCGTAAGCTATTTGAAGCTGAGCAATCATCGCACTGTAAGTTTCTTTTTTTACACCTATTAATTGCTTAAAATCTGCATCTTGTAATCTCATAGCTTTTTCATATCTTGTCAATTTTCATCACCGATATTATTAAACCATATTTAAACATAAAAATCCAATTTCCGAAGAGGGCTAATATGGACAAGCATTTTAAATTGAAATTTAAAGTTTTTGTCTGTTTAGTTGGCTTATGTATTTTATCATATCTCATTTAAAATTGAAACTATTTAGTTATTTAAATAAATTTTATTTCAAATTAAATTAAAACTTTTTAGTTAGTTTATAATTAAGTTTATTTTTAATAAAACAATCTTTTAGTTAGACCATTTAATGGCTTTTATTTAATGATTTTTTAATAATCTTAAATGGCTTTTTATTGTTTTAATGGCTTATAAAAGTTTTTTTGTTTATGGCTTTATTGGCTTTATGATGGCTTTATTGGCTTAAAGGATAGCCATAAAACGGCTTAATATCTGGAGTCCCAATGGATTCCAATAAATTGCAGATAAAAATTCCTTGAGGTTGTTTGAAAGATCTTTTGTTCCAATACCTAAACAAATATTCAAACAAAAAAAATTTTATTTTATATTTAAAAAAATAAAAAACAAATAAAAATTAATCAAAAAGTGTTGGCAAATAAAACCATTTAGTTTTATTATATAAGCCACAGTCTAATATTAAATAGTTCCACGCATATTGAACTAATTCAAAATTGGACTAGTTATCAAAATAGGAGAGTTTAAAAGCGTGAATAAACAGCAAATTTTAGATTTTATAGAACTAATGTCTATGAGCCAAGGTTTTTATGGTCGTTTATTAAGAGATATTACTAATAAAGACTTAGAATATCTTGAAAGACAAAATTTCAAAGACCATTTAGATCTAATTTTGTTTTTAGAATCATAAAGTTACTTTTTAAATAAACTTAAAATTCTTAAAATATCATACTAGATTTTTATAAAAAATATGTTATTATTTAAATATTAATTTAATTAAATTTAGATTTATTATAGGAGGAAGTTTAATTGTCAAAAGATACAAACATACAGGAATTAAAAAGCACAGAAGTTTTAGAGAAAAATGAAATTGGACAAGTCTATTTAAGAAATGACCTAGTTTTTAAAAGAGTTTTTGGGGACGAACGCAACGCGAATATACTTAGGAATTTTTTGAAAGCATCAATTGATTTAAAAGACAGTGATTTAACAAAAATTGAAATTATTGATCCATCTACTAAGATTAATACAGTTGGTGACAAAACAGGTATTTTAGATATCAAATGTACTACAAGTACAGGTAAAATAATAGGAATTGAAATACAGGTTGAAAATGATAAAAGCATGAAAAAACGATTAATTTTTAGAAATGCAAAGAATTTAGCAGACCAATTAAAAAGTGGCGAAAACTATTCAAAAAATCAAAAAAGTAATCACAATAGCCATATCAATCAATCATACTATAATAAAAGAAGGTAACTATTATAAATACTGTTTTGAATTTAATGATAGGGAAAAAAATATTAATTTATCAGATATTTCACAGATAAATATATTTGAAGCTAAAAATTTGCCAAAGGAATATGAAGACGATTTAATAAAATGGTTACGATTCATAAAATCAGAATCACCGGAGGAGATGGAAATGCTAGCGAATAAAAATACAGATATCAATGAAGCATTATGCGTTTACAAAGAATTAACCACCGACGAAGCGTTTAGAATTCAAGCTTGGGACAGACAATTATATTTGTGGTCACTTAGTGAACAATTAAACATTGCTAAAGAAGAGGGAGAAGCTAAAGGAATACAAATAGGAGGAAAAGATAAAGCTATTGAAATAGCTAGAAACTTATTAAACTCAGGTTTAGAAATAGAATTTATATCTAATAACACAGGTTTATCAATAGAGCAAATAAATGCTTTAAAATAACTAAAATTTAAGGCTTTAAATTAAACACAAAATAACTCTATTTTAGAGTTATTTTTTTATGTATTTTTAATCATAAAAATTAATGTAACAATTTGCTTTTTAAAAGAAAATTATTTTAAAAAAATTAAATTTAAATTAAAAAAATTTAAACCGTTTATAATGTTATTTTAAAATAAACTTAAGTTATATCTAAAATATTATTTTTGTGATTTTATATAAAAATTATTAAAAAATATTAAAATTTATATAAAAATTATATAATTTGGTGTGTATTTTAAGACTTAGTGTATACTTGAGCTTGGTGATATTTTGAGACTTTAGTAATTCTTTGGTGTATACTTTGAAACTTGATACTATATTAAAAAACTTAATTAAAATTTTGGTAATATATTAAAAGGCTTGATATCTTACTTGATGGCTGTATATCTGTATTAGCTTTTTTTATACTTAAGTTCGTACTAAAGCCATGTGTATGCGGGCTTTTTTTGTTTTATGCCTAATTTTTTTTTTTTTTTTTTTTCTTGATGGCTGTATTTCTGTGATATTTTTAGGGCTTGTACAAGCTTTTGCCTTTGCTTCCGTGATATCGTGAAACTTTGATAAGATTTTCTCAGACCTCGTCAAAACCGTAAATATCGTTTAAATCGATTTAAACGCTATTTTAAGACGTTTTAAAATATTTTGATGTAATTCTTCATTTGAATATTAATAATTTAAAATAGACCTATTAGAAGCTCTGCAATGATGCTTTGAGATTGGGCGGGGCAAGTATTTTAAAAATTCTTATCAAACGGTTCTCCAGTGGCTTCCAAATGGCGTTCCCAATTCCCCCCCAAAGTACGCACCCCCCTTGGGGGAACAAAAGTGGTGAGGAAGGCCCTGGTAAGCCCAAAATATTACCTTAAAACCATCTGCCAAAAATCAAGCTTCAAATATTACTTCCAAAACATTCGCCAAAAATCAAGTTTTAACCAAGCACAAAAATATAACCACAGAAATTAACACAGAACAAGCAAGTATCAAGTACAAACCATATTACCAACATTGGCAAAAAGGATGATACTCAAGTGAGACCATATTTCCCCCACATAGAGAAAATGGGCACGGATCATATTATATTAAAATTATATTAAAAAGATTTTAATAAGATTTTGCTGATGTCAGCAAAACGATAAAATTTCTCTTAAATATGTTTAAATGCATTTAAATGCTATTTTAAGAGCTTTTAAAATATTTTAATATAAATTTCATTTGAATATTAATAATTCAAAATAACCCTATTAGAAGCTTCGAGATGATAATTTGAGATTTAAATAAAGATTATGAATTTTATTTTCAGAAAGGTCTTGCGAAAACTTGGACTATGCTTCCAGACAGGCTTTGAGCAAATCTAGCAAGTTGGCTCATTCCATCAACAACGTCATCATATTTGTTTCTTCCCATTTGGGTCCAACTGCAAAGGAATTTGAGCATGCGGTAATAGTCAGACCCTTGTTGAATTGCAGGTTTTGAATATTCTTCATTTGATTGTCCAATTGATTGTCCAATATTCAGTTCAATTCTTGAATTCTCTTTAAAAAGGCAATGTTCTCTGACCCAAGGAGCATCAGTAATTATTCGTGTTGCTTTCTGTTGGTTGCCTGAATGTTTTGTGGTTGCTCCGATTATTGCGTTCCAAATATTTTCCGGCAGTTTTGAAAACCATGTTTTTAAATTTTCAATAATTTCTTTGGCTTTATTTACCATATTATCTTTTAAATCTGTGAACCATTTTGTTATATTATTCCAAGTATTAGAAAGCCAGTTTAAAATATTTGACCATAAATTACTAAGCCAAGTTGAAATTTGCGGCCAGAAATCTGATAAAGTCTTGATTAATGCGACAGGCCAGGCGAAGATCCAGAGTAATAAATCTTGCCAATGGTTACTTAGAAATTCTTTAATATTTGTCCATAAATTACCAAAAAATTCTGATAATCCAGACCAAATATTTTGAAACATTTTAGATATTTGAGGCCAGAAAAGGACTAAAGCTCCAACTATTGCGGCTCCTAAAAGTACAGGCCATGTTACAAGGATCGAGCTAAGAAGCGCTAATCCTGAAGTTATCCACGGAGTAATCGCCACAAACGCCGCCATTAAAGTGGGCCCAAAAGCTATAACTGCTGATGCTATTAAAAGTAATCCTCCGATTATTTGCGGAAGATATTCCGAAATTGCACCTACTAATCCATCCCAGATTCCTTTTATTATTAATCCTCCTAATCTTAAAAATTCCGGCATTTTCTCTGCAATTGTTTTTGCTAAATTTTCTATAGATTTCGAGAAATTTTCCATCTCTTCTGAAATATCTTCGTCGCCATCTAAAATCGCTAAAATCAAGCTATTAAACGCCATCCCGACTTCGTTTGCCGATTTTGTGATCTCAGTCATAGCGGGTGCAAAAAGAGCTCCGATTAAATTCGATGTAGCTGCAAGCGTCCCTTGCCAGATCTGCATCTGGTCGTCGAGATTTCCAAGCGATTGTAAAACATCGTCTGAGAGCACCGCGCCCATTGCGTACGCTTGATCTGTTAAATTTTTAAATCCTTCTGAGCCCTGAGCTATTAACGGATTAAGTTCTTGTGCGGATTTCCCAAATAATTGCATTGCGATTGCATCACGTTCTGTTGCATTTTCTATGTTTTTTAATGCATCAATCGAGTCCCAGAAAACTTCTTCTGAGCTTCTTAAATTCCCGTTTGTATCACTTATTGAAACTCCTAAATTTTGATATGCTTTCGCAGCTTCTCCCGTGCCAGACTGAGCACTCGCCATCGATTTTGTGTTTTTAGCAAGCGTGCTTGTAAACGTATTTAAATCTACATCAATTAATTCCTGAACTGCAGAAAATTCCTGCAGAGTTTTAGTTGAAACACCTGTTTTTGTCGACAGAGTTAGCATTTCATCGCCATACTTTGCGGCATTTGAAACTGCCGTCTTAATATAGTCGACCGAGCTTTTTAGAGCTTCTCCGAGTTTTTTTAATCCAGTAATTATAGCTTCCGAAATTAAACTAGCTTTAATAATATCGCCCAAAGTTAAAGTTTTTTCGCCGGCATCTTCGACGCTTTTGCCGAATTTATTTAACGATTCTGAATTATCATCGGTTGCGCTTCCGCCCTCTTCCATTTTCTGCGTATTTCCATCGAGCTCTTTTTGCATCTTTATCAGGTCTGATTCGGCTTTATTTAGAGTTACCTGCCATTTTTCAGTCTTTAAATCATTTTCGCCGTACTTCTCGGAAGAATCAGACAATGCACCTTTTAAAGTTTCAATTTTTTCTCTTTGCTTATCAATTTGCTCTGCAAGAACTTTGTTTTTGTTCGCCAAACTCTCTGTCGAATCGTTATTTTTACCAAATTCAGCCGTGACTTTTCCCATTTCCGAACCCAAAACTCTGAGATCGGAATTTATTTGTTTTAGAGCGTCGCGATATTCTTTTTCGCCTTCCAGTCTTATTTCTCCGCCAAATGTGTGGCTCATATTTTCACTCCTAAAATACTTTAAAATGGAAGCCATTCTTCTTGATCTTTAATTTGAGAATTTTCTTCTTTATATAAAAAACCTTTTGTTTTAAAGTTATGAAAATTCCTAAAATACTTAAATAAATCTAGCCAGATTTTTAAAGTCATGTGCCCGACTTCTTTTAATTTAAAATTTAATAAAGTTACTCCGACAAAATAAACCCACGAAAAATCTATACTTTCATTTAATTTTTCGTGGCTTTGGCATTTTTTATTTTATTTTTATTTTCCGAAATGCTTTTTGAAATTACTTTTTCTATTAATTTTGCGCACTCTGAAAGCCCGATTTCCGTAATTATTCTTCCAACTTGCTTTTCGGAAACAAAACTTCTCTTTTCGGGATTTTTCTCGTTTTCAATATCAATTCCTTCATTAATTGCTTCTTTTAAAAAGAAAATTATCGCACCGATATCAGGCTCTTGCGTTTTTGAAATATCAAAAAGTTTATTAATGCTGCCGTATTTTTTTTGTATTTCTTGCATTACATTAATAGTAAAAGCCAGCGGGAATTTTTCTCCGCCGGCCTCCAAATATTCTAATTCATTGAACATTTTGATTCACCTTTTTAAATTTTTATAAATATTTTTTAACTCCCAGTAGGTTCCGGCTGTACGAATAAACCATCAAGCGCGGTTATTGCTGCAGTTTCAGTGGCCAAAGTTTGGTGTTTCTCCCAGATGCCTTCATCGTTTGCGATAATCATGCCCTCGACGGTAGGAGTCCCAAATTCAATATTTTCGCCCTTTGTGTTTGCATCTGGAATAAATGGTTTAAATTTAACTTTTGGGAACCACTCGACTTTGTAAAGCGGAATGTTATTTACTAATTTTACGACAATATGCCCAAAACCAACGTATGGCGGAGTATCATTTATGTTAGATGTGACTAATTTTGTTTCCGTAGCAATCGTTTTACCGAGAATTTCAGCAAATATAGTGTCATCGTCGTCATCGATTCCGAGCGTTATTGTCGCGTTTTGAAAGCCTGTGACATATTCTTTTGTCGTATCATCAGCATACAAACTTGCTTCGGGAATATTCAAACTGACTGAACTAGAAATTGCTCCGGCCATGGTTTTTACGGTGCCGTAAGTTTCTCCGTCTGAATTTAAAATAGCATATCTGAATCTTCTTAAACCTGTGCTTGCCATAGTTGATTCCTCCAAAAATTTAATTATAAATTCAATTATTTTGTGGTTTTTGTATACCAATCGTAAAATTAATTGGCACATGAAAATATTTTGTATCTGGTTCGTAAGTTTCTGAAGCGTTATTTTGCCAAGTAAAACCTCCGTTTTTCATTTTTTGTTTGACAGTTTCTACTAAAATTTTGAAATTATTTCGTGAAAATATGTCTATTGTGACACTCGCGATTTCTGCTTCATTTGAATCGCATGAATAAAGGCTAGGTTCTTCGTGGTAAGTGTAATATGTCAAGTAAGAATCCGATTTGCCCGTATAAAACAAAAAGCTGACTGGAATTTGGATTCCGTCAAGCTCAAAGTCTTTAAAAACCAATTCTATGATTGGATTTATGTTCATTTTTCTACCTCGTTTGTGAGAATTTCTGTATAAATTGCACTAAAATTATAATCATTAACGTAAATTATTTCATAAATTTTGGTTCTGAATTTAATTAAATAATCTTTGTCAATTTTTAATTTAGGAGTTCGCATTAAAAATCTAGTCTGAACAACTGAAAAATCAGAGCCGGAATCATAAATTTCTTTGCCTGATTTATTAGAAACTTGTGCCCAGGTTTCCAGTAAAATTTCTTCAGTCTTAATTTCAAAACCGTCTGGATCTTTGACTAAAATATATTTGATTATTGCGATTTTTTTGTCTAAATCTCCTGGATTTATTTGCATATTTTTACTCCTAAATACAAATATAAATTAAATATAATTTATGGAATGCATATCTAAAATACTTTTAACGACTTTGTTGACAAAATTTTTATCAACATAAAAGCAGCGATTGTCGTACATGTCCTGGACCAAAACATAAACAGCACTCACAAAATCTGGATATTTATCGCATTCATCAAGCGTTAGACCTGTATAGGACTGGACCCATTGTTTCGCAGAATCAAGCATTTCGCCAATTTTCTCGGTCTCATTAGCATCAATATCCGCGCCGTTAAGACGCAGATATATAATTAAATCCTGGACTGTAATTTCACTGACTATCATAATTTTAGCTCCTTTAAATTATGTTAGGTCGCAGTTATTTGCAGAACTGCTAATTTTTGTTGATTTGAAACCTTTGAATCCAATGCCATCCAGCCCACAAGAATATATGCCAGAATTTCAATATCATTTTTGACTTCAATATTAATATTTGGTGAAATATTTACTGAAATTCCACTGATGTCGCCGAATATCACGGCTTTGTTTCCCTCGTCGGATTCAGGCATCGAATCAGTCGTGTAAAGATCGCTCCCGAGAAGCGTATAACCCCAACGTGCTGTCGCTTTAGTTGTTCTGCAAACCGATAAAATCATGAGTGGCTGGGTAATTATCAAGTCTATTGGAGAATCTGGTGTAGTTACTGAGATCGAACTCGGTGGGATTGGCGGTTGGAAAACAAACCAATCAAATTCAGGAGTCACAACCGAAAGTGCTAGATCAGGAACAGGGCTTACGATAGATATAGTAATGGTTCAAAATCATGCTTTAACTCTTAATGACATAGCTAGTCCCAAAATTGGCGATTCGGCTATGGTTTTAAAAGATGAACTTAACAACAATTTAAGATTCCATTGGATGTACGCTGACATGAATGGCGATGGTATAGCAAATTGGGTACCAGCAGGGCAAGCTGAATCGGAGAGTATCCCTGATGATAACGTGTATATCACTACAGAAGAAAATATTAGAACAATCGCTGCATCTAAAAAAACTTTAATAGACAATGCTGAACAAAAGACCAATAAAGTCAATACAATTACTGGTTTAAATTTAAATACTAAAATTTCTAAAAAAGATACAGAAACAAATTACCCTTCTGAATCTGCAGTGTTTAATTATTCTGTGTCTGGAGTTTCTACAGGCGATAATAATGGGCAAATAAGTTACACAAAATCAGGGACAACTTCAAGTGTGAGTGTAAAAGGGCTTGAAAGCCCATCAACACCAAATTTAGTGTTTGCTTCTGCGACGTCTGTTTCTACAAAAGACCCAGATGGAGATTTAGTCGCATCTTATCCATCAATGAGAAATCTTGTAGTTGAAGATTTACCAATTGGAACATATTTTGGGAAAACAGGGACTTTTACTGCATCTTCCTGGACTACTTCATCCCCATATGTATGTACTACATCAGTAACAGGTATTGATTCCACTGATATAGCAATTGTAGATTTAGTGCCATCTTCTTCATCTACTACAAGACAAAGCCAAATAACTGAATTTTCAAAAGTGAATATGGTGGAAACAAATAATGGTTCAATAACTTTAACATGTGATTCAAGTTATCCAAACATTGATTTAGATATTAAGATATTTAGTTTTAAATCCAAGATAAAACCAAAAAATAAGATAAAAAATAAGAGGGCTTTTATGTCGATCGGAATAATAATGAGAAAAAGTGAAACCAACAATCATATATACGGCATCTCAGAAGGAGGGCTAGGAAGAACTTCGTATTCATCAGGATATATGCTTATTTCAGACGGTTCAAACATGATTTCTCAAAGATATATACGAAATAATACAAGTGCTACTTATTTATCTTCGAGCTATAATTATATACCTACAAGCAGTACAATTTATTATGGGCTGCCAAGTTTCAATAATTCGCGTACTTATACATCATCAACAAGTCTTTACATGCCAACTGATAATCCTAAGGCATATGGATATATACTAATGTCTAATGGATCAGGAGCTCCTTTTTGGATTAACCCGCATAATTCGAACTATGGGAGTGATTTGAGTTTTACCTGGGCGTCGAACGCTAGTGCAATAGGGCCTGGATTTAAAGCTTTCAGATTCCAAAATTTTGTAATTTTTAATATTGGATTTAGATTTAGTTCTACTTATTTTAATGCTGGCGACGAACCATTAGTGGGGACTATAAGCCCTGCGCCACCATATGAACACATGGGCCTGGCTGTTCAAGATGAATCAAAAGGCGCACATAATTGGTATAGAATTATAAGTTCAGGCGGACTTTCTATACATTTTTTAGAATATGTAAACTCAAATGTATATTTTTACATATCTGGTGCTTATGCAATATATTAAACTATTTTTTAAAATTTAATATAAAATTAATATAAATATAACAAGGGCTGAGAAAATGGCAATAGGAATAGTGTGCACATCAACTAAAAAACTTCCAATACCATTACAAGTAAATCAAGGTGGAACTGGGCTTACTTCTATCTCTACAAATAGATTATTAGCTGGTTCAGGGTTAAGCTCAACGATTAATACAGTTGATGTGGAGGATGCAACAAGTGCAACCAGTTTTTCTTCAATTTCAAGCAATATTATTACCGAAAGAAAAGTATATTATGGGCTTCCATATATTAATAATAGTCATACGTATACATCTTCATCAACTTATTACGCTCCGACTTCTGCTGGAACTTCGAGATATATTCTTCGTGGTAATGGTACAACTTCTGCCCCTATTTGGGTAAATCAGACTAGTATTCCAATAGGATTTGGATATTTAGATTATAATACTGCGTGGCAAGATGATGGAACAAATATTAAACGCTGGGGATTCATAGTTGGTATATCATTCACAGTAGCACTTAAACAAGGATGGCATCTGAATGCAGGGAGTGTTTCCATAATAGGTACGATTCGAAGTGGAGCAAGGCCTTATGAAACTAGTTATTGTATGGTTCATTCTTTAGGAGGAACGATAACAGGAGAAATTATAGTATATTCGTCAGGCAATGTAAATATACAACTAACATCTTATGTCTCGGCTAGTGGTGATAACATTGATTTTGTAGGAGAAACATATTACAGAGCTCTTTAATTAAATAAATATTAAGTAAACATTAGACCTCTTCGGAAATTGGATTTTTATGTCTAAATATGGTTTAATAATATCGGTGATGAAAATTGACAAGATATGAAAAAGCTATGAGATTACAAGATGCAGATTTTAAGCAATTAATAGGTGTAAAAAAAGAAACTTACAGTGCGATGCTGCCCGCTTCCATGCTTTGGATCGGATAAATGTAGCAATCCAGTCCTGATGATGTGCCGCCAAGGTAAACATGCGTAGCTTCGGTGGAGATTCCGTTGAGATTGAAAATGATGATCGTTTCGTCGGAGCGGACGATGCCGTTGTGGTAGCGGACTGGATTCTCAGGGTTGCGGAGCATGGTCGTGGTGTGCGGCGTGTAGCCGGTGGGCCTGTCGCCCTCCTGTAATTGCATATCCGTGAAGTAGATCACACCTGTACAGTCGGCAATCACCGGGCGCAGCGTAACGCTGACCACGCGCTTTTCTTCTTTGACTTTGATTGCTTCCGAAAAGCGTATGAAGTTTATTGCCACTGGCGGAACCTCCCTGTTTTTGTCATAAGAAAAGCCCGCAAGTTTTCACTCACAGGCTCATAGTTTGATTAGCTAATCTTATGTCATTAAATTGTATAGTTATTTGGCGCATGGTCGGCATTATGCTTATAATTGATCCCCGCCGGAAACTTTTATAACATTACCTGTCAACCAATCAGCTTTATCAGACGAAAGAAAAAGAATCGTGTTTGTTATGTCCTGCGGTAATCCAAGTCTACCAATCGGAATATTTGGCAAGCATGATTTTTCTAATTCTTCATCTATCCAACCAGTCTGTATTGGTCCGGGAGCAACGGAGTTTACTGTTATACCGAGATGACCCACATCAACCGCAATCGCGCTTGTTAATGCTTCTATGGCCGCTTTTGATGAACCGTAAACTATTTGTCCGGCAAAGTTTTGAGCGGAATCGGTGCTTAAATTTATAACCCTGCCATATGATACAAAACGTTTTACAAATTCACGTATCATCAAGAGAGTACCTTTAATATTGGTGTCATATACGTCATTCATATCATCGGCCGATATCGTAAATATAGTATCCCTTAGCGAGTATGAGGCGGCATTATTGATGAGAATATCGGCACTGTCGAACTTTTTCATTACTTGGTCATAAAAAAACAAAACAAACGTTTCGTCAGATATATCTCCCTCGACAAATATGTAGTCTGAGGTTATACTTTTTATTATTTCTTCAACATCTGAACAGTCGCCGGCAAGAGCCTTGTGATAACTGTCGATATTATCACCTATTGCCTTTGTGACATCATATGGAAAGTCCATTTTTTTATAAGTCATAGCAACATTCGCGCCTTCTTTTGCAAAGGCGATAGCAGTTGTTGCACCGATTCCTTTCGGATTGTTCACGCCCGTTATAATAACAGTTTTTCCCTTTAACCCGTAATCTACCATATAGGCCCTCCTAACACAAACTCGCTACCCCATTATAAATAATAATCGTAGAGTAATCAAGAAAATTATAATATAAAATTGTGAACGAATCCACTGATTTGCCCGATTTAGTTTTTTTTAAGTTTCAGCCATCAAGTACCCAACGAATCTCACAAACATGCCCAACCCAACCGGTAGCCACCGTTCCGGCTTGAAGCAAGATATTGGTAAAATACACCGTACCGGAGCAGTTCGTCACCACCAGCCGGCTGGTGATGGAGCGCAGTTTGCCGTAGCCTTTAGGAGAGGCATCCCTTGCTATATGTTGAAAATAAGCCAAATCTCATCACCATCCTTTCTTACTACAGATCGACAAACCTCACTTCTGTCGAGCCGTCCTCATATTCGAAAGTAACCTCAATGCCAACCTGACCGTTCGTACCTTTTTGCAGATTCTCCGATCCAATCTGCGCCGAAATGGTGTAACCTCGGCGATTCGCCGGATACCGTCTGCGCCATGCTCTTCGTACCGGAAACGCCTGTCGCTTTGAAAGAAGCCGTGCCGGATTCGCCGTTATCTACATCTATCTCAAAGCCGGAATTTTGCCAGTAAGCGAAACCGTCGTCGGCGCGGCTGTTCCGCAGATGGTTAAACGGTACCATGTCTTTTACTTCCTGTTGGACAACACTGGACTGGTCGAGTTGATCTGCAACGTTTGCCGATGAGGAATCGCCCAATTCTCGTAGCTTGGAAGATAACTCCAGCACTGTTTTCCACGGCTCCTGAAGATTGTACTGCCGCCGGATAACCCGTGTCTGAATGGTCATATCCAAGTCGCGGTCGTCCACCGTCACAATATCGCCAAGCGCCCACTCCTTATGTTCATAACCGGTCAGCACCGATAAATCCAACGCCGATAATACGTAAGACACTCTTGGATTGGAATATTCAGCGAGGCGCATTTTGGCAAACTCAAGCATCTGATATGGATTAGTGAAGTCGGAGCAGTCCAAAGTGGTCACACAAATCTCATTTGAATAAGTGTAATCCTCCACATATTCTTTGCCGCCGTTTATCAGCGCAAAAGTCATGCCGTCCTTGCCGTAAGCGTAGAGTCGGGTAACAAGGCTTCGAGTATCAACCACACGTTTGATGCTGTTAAGATATTCTTCCTGGAGGCAAATAACGCGCCGGATTCCTTGCCGCTAAACGTCAGTAGATGCACGATTTTGTTTCCGTTGTCGAATACCAAATCGCCGCCGTGTATATTCTGCACTGTCCTAAGAATCGCCAGCGCGTTTTTATCCTCATACGACCAAGTCCGCAACGTGCTTACGCTGACCGTTCCCACAGACCAGCCGGTTCCCTGAAGAGCGTAGCGCATGGGAACTTCCGGCGTGTCGGCGTTAAATTCTATCGGCTTTTTCTCGGCGCTAAAAGCAAGATCATAAAAGGCGGCCTCCGCATACACCGTAGTAAGCGCGCTACCGTCCGAGCCTTTTTCGTCGGTGATGGTGCGAATACGGTAAATGTCGCTAACGATCTGCACCGTTTTTTCGTTATCCAAAGTGAGCCGTTTAGCATCGCTGTAGGGCATCTTAAATTCAAGCGTGTCCGCGCCGTTAACCTCGCCGGTGACGATGATATCGTACCATGCGCATCCACAGCCAGGTGAATTTTGGAATTGAGCCCCCTTTTGTGCGCTCCATGTCTTGGTTTCCACCCTTTGCTCCTGCTGCATGTGGATGAATTTTGATATGGGACGCATCTATCATTAGCCATTCAAAATCTGGGTCATCTATCAATTCAGCAAGAATCGAATCCCAAATTCCACGATCACACCATCGTTTATACCTTCGATGAACAGCGTTAAACTTGCCATATTGCGGTGGCAAATCACGACATGGTGCACCTGTTCGAGTTATCCAAAAACAGGCATTCACAAAAGTTTGATTATCTTTTGCGTTGCTTCCTCCCCAAGTTCCGATTAATTTCTTGATTATCGGTTCTATTTTAAGCCATTGTTCGTTTTTTAAATCATGTCTGTTTTGTAAATTATTCATAGTTTTTAAGTTTATTTCATTGATTTAAGAATGTCAAATTTTGTGTAGACACTATCTAGGTTTGTGAATGTAAAAAAGTTTACTTGTGTTTAAAAAAATCTATTTTTTGCATAGTTTTTAAATTAATTATAAAAATAAAATGTTTATTTTAACAATAAATATTTCTCAGCTTTTTTAATGAATCAAAGATTATTATTTTCATACTGCTTACATTGCATTTTTCAATTTCAGCAATTTGTTTAAAAGTCATATCTTCAAAAAATTTTAAAATAAATCTCCTTCTTTGTTTTTCAGAGAGAAAATTTAAATTTTTCTTTATTTTTTCAATTTCAAAATTATCAAAAAAATCATTTTCGGCACTTTTTAAAGTTAATGAATTCGTTTCGTTAAGTATATTTTTTCCTCCGACAATATGTTCTAATTCGTCCAACGAGAGTTCTTTCTTGCGCTTATTTTCTTTCCAATCTTGTTTCCAACGGTCTTCAGTATCAAATTTTTTAATCTCAAAATTAACTTCAATTTCAGAAATTGAACCATCATAATTTTTAGTTTTTACAAAATAACTATTGCTATTTTCTTTTGGATTATGTATAATTTCGGTGTTCGGTTTTCGTTGTTCGTTGTTCGGGTTTCGGTGTTGGGTGTTCGGTGTTCTGTGTTCGGTGTTCTGTGTTCGGTGTTCTGTGTTCGGTGTTCGGTGTTCGGTCGTACATAAATTATCCTACTTTTTAGAATTTATAATCTGTTGAAAATATTTTTTATTAAATTTAACATTTTTTTATTTATTGTAAATATTTAGCAATCTTTTCTCCATAATTGAGATTGCTTGGTAAGTTATATCAATTCCTATCCAATTTCTGGTTAATTTTTGTGCAACTGATACAGTAGTTCCGCATCCGCAGAAAGCATCTAAAACTGTATCACCTTCGTTTGAGCTTGCTTTTATTATTCGCGCGAGGAGTTTTTCTGGCTTTTGGGTCGGGTAGCCGTGGCGTTCTTTGGCTGTGGGACAAATTATTGGCAAATCCCAAACATCATCGCAATATTTTCCTTCCTTCATATAAGCTGTTCGTATTTCCCCATCTTTTGAGAAGTATTTTTTAAATTTCAAACCATTTTCATCTTTTAAATTATATCTTTTTTGCGAACTTTCTTAATAATTAATAATTGTGTTACCGCGCAAAAAAATATGTTCTTTGCTCTTCGAATAAAAGAAAATCGTATCGTGTTTTCTAGGGAAAAAATTTTTAGAAACAGAAACTCCCGTGTAATGCCATATAACCTCGTTTAAAAACTTGCCACCCGTAGCCACAAAAACCGAATCTAGCAACAGTTTTAAATAGTGGCTCATTGTGGGATCGCAGTGAAGATAAAAACTTCCGTCATCTTTTAAAACCCGCCAAATCTCTTGTATCCTTTGAGACATATAGACGATGTAGGCCAGCATCTGACCTTTTCTTAAAACTCTTTCCAAACCTTCAATCAATTTTACAGTTTGAATTGTGTAGACAGAGTTTTCATTTGTTAAAATTTCTTCAAAGCTTTTCTGAGCTTTGGAGTTCCAAGACCAAGTATCGATAAAAGCAATAGACTGAGCGACGTCTTCTTTTCCTTGATTTGTATAGATTTGATTATAATTTCTTTTTGAATTAAACGGTGGGTCTATATAGCATAAATCTATAGAATTATCAAGAATATATTTTCTCATTATTTCTAAATTGTCGCCGTAATATAAAAAATTATTATTCATTTCACCACCCTCTTGAATTTTATTTTCATTTAATTTTAATATAAAATTATAAATAAGTCAAATATTTTTGTTAATATTTTACAAATTATTGAATTTTATTTTTGCCCCATTCAATCCTGCCGTAAATCGCCATACAAAGATATGCTGTATTTAACGCAAGCTGTGCATATTCTTTAATTAAAAGAAAGTGACAAATCATATAAATATTTGAGAATATCCAACATAAAAAACCATATCTATTCATTTTTGTTGTTAAAACTGTACCAATAAAAGCTATTATGCAAAAAGTCCACGAAAGAATTTGATTAATCATTTTGCCTCCAAAATTTTAACAAATTATTTTACATAAAAAAGACCACACTGCTTCAGTGTGGCGTTTCTAGATTTATATATTAATTTAACCTTATTTTTGGCTTCTAAGGGCGGTTATTTGGTCGATAGATAAATTAGTCCACTTAGATATTAAAGAAGGTTCTATGCCATCTGCAAGCGATGCAAGAGCCATCTCTCTTATGCCTTCCTGTCTGCCTCTTGCTTCGCCTCTCGCTTCGCCTATTTGTATGCCTTCCCTTTTACTTCTGGCCATATCGCTTTGATAGTCTTTGACTTTTTTTTCTGCTTCTATTGCCCGAATCTGCATTATTTCATTAAGACTTATGCCCCGTAGTGCCTCCGCTGCCATGGCTATTCCTCCTTCGGATTCTATGATCTTATTTATGTCTTCGAGTTTGGTTTTGTCATTTGCCCATTTTAGAAATGCTCCCCAGTTATCTTTTTGATTGTCTGGAATGGTTTTTTTGTCAAGCTTGCTCATCTCAAACGTAATTATACGAGTTTTACCATCTAAAGATATATTATTTTCTTTATCATAATACTCAAAATTATGAACTGTTTTATTATCATCGAAAAATTTTCCTTCCGCTAGCAGCGTGATTTGATATGCGGACATCAATTTGTCGTAATCGTCTTCGCCTTTACTTTCTTGCGAGATGAAAAGCTTGGAAACATAATATTCACTTCGTGTAAGTTCGTCGGGTCTGTGTTTTAGCGCCATCTCGACAGTAGCCCTTTCCCCGCTGTTAAATTTGCAGCTAAAATCAAATCTTATTTGTTTTTCTTCTCTTTGTGTTATTGATGGTTCATTTGGAAGCAGTGTCGCTTCAATTACTTTTTGATCTGTAAATGCACTTAAGAAATCTTTCAGTGCTTCTTTTGATTCGTAAGTTTCTGATGTAAAAAGCGCTTTAAATATTGGGTCGAGTTTTGGGTCTAGGATGTTTTCGTCAGGTCTAATCAACAAATCTTCATTTTTATTCATCTATATCTTTGCTCCTTAACTTTATGATGATCTAACTTAACTTATAATTTTATTATACGCTAGCCAAATCTCAAAGTCAATAGTCAAATTATCTAGCTCATAGCTGCCACTCCAATTCCAGTGTTTGAATCAGTGCTAATCGGAATAAATTTAAGTTTCTTAGAAAGCGTTAATTCATTTGAAATATTAGCTTTTGTCATCGTGAATTCATCTTCGTAGCCTGATAAAATTTAGTCCCATCTGGGTCATATCCTGCGAGGCCTTCGTTTGCATTTAGTCTTATGATGCTTCCGTTATTACAAAAAACCTCGATTCCGTCTTTGTCTAGATCGCAAATAAGTTTGTTTGAAGAATCGTAAACTTCAATTCTTCCGTTTATGTGAGTATTACCGCCACTATCTTTTATCATGCTTTGGATTTTTTCTGCAAATCTTGCACCACTGGCATTTGATTCAAATCTGCAGGCTTTTACTTTGTGTTTGTTTAAAATACTTGTTACGATGCCATCAAGAATCCCTAAGTCTCCGTTATTACAGACACAGTCTTCAATGTAGTAATCATGGCCAAAAACATAAGCTATAGGCAAAAATAGATAGTCACCACCTATGTCTTTACAATCGCAGATGCTTATTATTGAATCTGGTTCTTCATCAGGGAGTTCAAAATATCTTCTAAGCTCTGATTCTCTGAAAAGTATACCTTCTCTTTCGAAAGGTTCATTCATGTATAAAGCCGAGAAACTTGCTTCATCTAGCTGGCGTTTCATGTCTAAAAAATATTTTTTATCAAACCCTAATTTGAAATCATAATTGAAATTGCTTTCTCCTGTCTCATTAATTGCTGGAATGCTTATAAATTTAACGTTTTCTTTGTCTGCATATTCTATTTCGAGTTTTCCTATTACATCATGAACTGTCCATCTTGTAGCGATGTGAAGTTCTTTTGAACTCATCTTTTTTCTTGATTTTAAATCATTTGTATATTTGACCCATAAGCTCTCCATTCTTTCTCGGTTTAAAGCTTCTTCTATGCCACTGCAAAGGTCATCACAGTACAAAATACCCTCACATCGTGCAGCACCTGTTAAACTGGCATTTATCGCTCTACAAGTTAAAGAACTAAATCTTCTTATTTCGTTTAAATCTATGGTTTCATCTTTGGCATTTGTGATAATTCTTATGTTGTTTGGGAACACATCTTTCCAGAGATATTCAGGGTTTGAAATTATACCCAAAACTCCATCGTAAAAGCTTCTTGTGAGTGTCCCACTGTGTGCACTTACAAGATTCGGAGCATTAGGATTTTTACCCATAACCCAGCTTAAAAGAAATATTCCAAGTGTACTTTTGCCTGTTCCAGGAGGCATACTGATACTTAAAAGTTCTAGGCCGCCATCAACGAGAGAATTCATATCATTAGCAATGCTTTTCAGAACTTTTCTTCTTGGAAAATAGAACTGTTTACTACTTTCTCTTTGAAATTCTATGTATTGGCAATATGAATCAAAATTTATTCTGCTTTCGAACAAAAGAATCGTTTTAATTAATTGCATAATTTCTTCAATTTCATAGATTGAAATTTTTTTATTTTCTTCTTTTTTATTTAAACTTTCACATTTTTTTATTATTTCATTTCTTAATTTTTTACTGTATTCAAGAACATTTTTGTCTTTGCAAAAGTTGCCTTCACTTTCGTTTAAAAGCATAGAATAATAATCAAAATATTCATTAATCCAACCAGTTTTTACTTTCCTCCAGATTATATTTTCTAGATAGTGTCTACACAAAATTTGACATTCTTAAATCAATGAAATAAACTTAAAAACTATAGACCTCTTCGGAAATTGGATTTTTATGTCTAAATATGGTTTAATAATATCGGTGATGAAAATTGATAAGATATGAAAAAGCTATGAGATTACAAGATGCAGATTTTAAGCAATTAATAGACCTCTTCGGAAATTGGGTTTTTATGTCTAAATATGGTTTAATAATATCGGTGATGAAAATTGACAAGATATGAAAAAGCTATGAGATTACAAGATGCAGATTTTAAGCAATTAATAGGTGTAAAAAAAGAAACTTACAGTGCGATGATTGCTCAGCTTCAAATAGCTTACGCTGAAAAGCACAAACGTCGAGGCAGGCACACAAAATTAACACTTCAAGATCAATTATTTATGGCTTTGAAGTACTGGCGACAGTATGTGACACAAAAAGAATTGGCATTTGAGTTTGAGGTTGGCGAAGCAACAACGCACGACACAATCGTTTGGGTCGAAGATACACTGATTAAAAGCAGAAAATTCATTTTACCCGGCAAAAAAGCATTACTTGAAAATAACGAGATAGAAATTGTGGTTGTTGATGTTATGGAAAGTCCGGTCGAACGCCCTAAAAAAAAACAGCGTCAGTGGTATTCAGGAAAGAAAAAAAGGCATACCATAAAAACGCAACTAATTGTAAATCGACAAACAAAAGATATTATCTGTATTGCCCATGCTGAAGGAAAAACTCACGACTTTAAACTTTATGAGGAAAGTATAGGATATGCGATTTCAAATGATAAAAAAGTCCAAGGAGACAGCGGTTATCAGGGAATTTTGAGATTACACAAAAACAGCGAAACTCCAAAGAAAAAACCAAGAAAAGGCACACTCACTGCCGAAGAAAAATCTGAAAATCGGCGTATTTCAAAAGAACGAATCATAATTGAAAACATAAATGCAAAAATTAAAGTTTTTAAAATAGTAGCAAACAAATACCGTAATCGACGTACTCGGTTTAAATTAAGAATGTCTTTGTTGTGCGGATTAGATAGTGTCTACACAAAATTTGACATTCTTAAATCAATGAAATAAACTTAAAAACTATGAATAATTTACAAAACAGACATGATTTAAAAAACGAACAATGGCTTAAAATAGAACCGATAATCAAGAAATTAATCGGAACTTGGGGAGGAAGCAACGCAAAAGATAATCAAACTTTTGTGAATGCCTGTTTTTGGATAACTCGAACAGGCGCACCATGGCGTGATTTGCCACCGCAATATGGCAAGTTTAACGCTGTTCATCGAAGGTATAAACGATGGTGTGATCGTGGAATTTGGGATTCGATTCTTGCTGAATTGATAGATGACCCAGATTTTGAATGGCTAATGATAGATGCGTCTCATGTCAAAATTCATCCACATGCAGCAGGAGCAAAGGGTGGAAACCAAGACATGGAGCGCACAAAAGGGGGCTCAATTCCAAAATTCACCTGGCTGTGGATGCGCATGGTATGCCGATCAAAACTACTATCACAGAAGGTACCAAAGCTGATTGCAAAATGGCTATCCCTCTCATTAAAGGGATAAAAGCTGAGAATTTACTTGCCGACAGAGGCTATGATAGCAATGAAATTGTTGAGTTTGCAAAAAAAATGTGGTATGAATGTAATTATCCCACCAAAAAAGAATCGGAAGATTCAACGAGAATATGATAAATACTTGTACAAGTTACGCCATTTGGTTGAAAACGCTTTTTTAAAACTAAAACGACTTCGTGGTGTAGCCTCGCGTATGCAAAAACGACTTCTTCTTTTCGAGGTGCGGTCACGATTGCTTCAATTTTACAGTGGTTGAGGATTCTTATGTAGACACTATCTAGAGGAGGCCGAAAAAAATAAGCTGTATATGGAATAAATGGTTTTGATGGCTTTAGAATATCTAAGAGAGTACAGAACCTATTTTCATATTGGTCCAAGCTGCGGAATATCAAAATCTTATGTATACAAAATTTCAAGGAATTCATAAATTCCATAAAAATTCAGATTACAAAATACGAAAAAGAAAAAAATCGTGAAATTTCAATTCAAAGAGTAAAAATTGAAAATGTTATTGGTTTTATTAAACGTTTTAAAGTTTTAGCCGATAAATACCGAAATCGTAGAAAACGTTTTGGTCTCCGGTGTAATTTGATCTCCGGTGTTTGTAATTTTGATCTGATTGTTTAGTTTGGAAAGAAGTTTATTATTTAAAATTGAAAAATAATTTTTAAAATGATATAATTAAATTATTCAAGTGTGTTTAAGTAATCTTATCTAGCCCCAAAACAAAATAATAGATGAGACAGACTTACTTGCACAAAATATGATTTCAAATCATCAAATTCAAAAGATCACATAATTTATATAGTTATACGCTCGAAGAAGTTATTCAAAAAGCTAAACGAATTTATAAAAAATTTATAGAACAATATTTAATTTGAGGTATACATGAAAAAATTAATTAAAAAAATTTTATTATATTCTGGTTTAACATTGGTAGTAATCGTAGTTTGTTTTTTTAGTTTAGCAAAATATTTTATTTTTAAAAACGGTGCTACAACAGAAGTTCAATCTGAGCATTTTATAATATTATATAATCTTCAAGATGAAAAAACAGCTTTAGACTTACAAAAAACATTAGAAAATAACTACGTAAGAATCACAACAAATTTGAAACAAGAACCAAGTAAACATATACGAGTTAAAATTTATCCTAATTCACAGCTTTTTAACGAAGGAATAAAATCTGAGTTGAAATGGTACGATGCTCCTGATTGGCTCTCATCAGCTTGCGGAAACAATATTATATTACTTCTTTCTCCTTCAAGTCTGGGGTATAATAAGAATCACGACCCTAGAATTGGTGCTGTTCATGAATTTGTTAATATACTGGTTAGACAAATCCGTTCAGACATCGTATGGCCGTTATGGGAAGGGATAGCCCAACACGAAGTAGGACAAGCTTACTATCCTTTAAAAGAAAAACATTTACCAAACTCCATTAAAGAAATGTTTTCGTGGACTTTAGATGACGGTGAAAGATTGTATTCGTGCGGTCATTCATTCGTGAGTTTCATAATTAAAAATTACGGATATGACAAGTTTATAGAATTGTACAAGAAAGACTACAGCAACAATAAATTCGACAAAGAAACAAAAGAAATTTATGAAAAATGGATTAGTGAGTTAAAACACGAGTTTTTAAAAAAGTAAACGAACAATAATTATTGGAGCTTCTTCGGGGATCGTAAAAGAAATGGATTTGTATCTCGTAAAACAAGGCTGGACCGTTGTGCAGTTATTGGCAGAAGAAAAAACCTATTAGACGAAATGTGTCAGCAAGATAATAGACCTCTTGCGAAACTTAAGAAACCAGTTCAAAATTGCATATACCTGCAATTAAATTAAATCTTAAGCCAAAACGTTTTCTACGGTTTTTATGTATTTATCGGTTAAAACTTTAAAACGTTTAATAAAATCAATAACATTTTCAATTTTTACTCTTTGACTTGAAATTTCACGATTTTTTTCTTTTTCGTATTTTGTAATCTGAATTTTTATTGAATTTATGAATTCCTTGAAATTTTGAATGCATAAGATTCTGATATCCCGCAGCTTGGACCAATATAAAAATAGATTCTGTACTCTCTTAGATATTCTAAAGGCATCAAAACCATTTATTCCACATACAGCTTATTTTTTCGGCCTCCTCTAGCTTTTTTTATCTGGTGAGCGACTTCTACGATTTCTATCTTTTTTTAAAAGGTTTCTTTTTTGACTCCTGTGAGGCTTCTAAATTTTTTTGTTCCATGTTTTGTATTATAACTTATTTTTTAAGTTTGGAAAGAAGTCTAGTGAAAAAAGCTTACATAAAAGATTTGGTGATTAAAAATGTCATGCCAGTTCTAACTGGCGATAAAATCGATGAAATCGCCAAAAAGATTTGCGACCTCTCTAAAGAAAGAAAGTAACACAGATGTTCTTACAAGACTTAAAAAGAAGATAAAAGAAAACGAAACTGCAATAGAAAATTTGATAAAAGCATTAGAAACTGGAAAAGCTGCCGATATCATTTCTGCTCAAATCGAAAAAAGACAACTTGAGAAACAAAATTTAGAAGTTCAACTTGCGAGAGAAAAAATCCTGAAACCTCAACTCAAATTTGAACAAGTTAAATTTTTCTTTAGCAGATTTTAAAAAGGTAATGTCAATGACATAAATTTTCGCCGTGCTTTAATTGATACTTTCATAAGTAAAATTTATGTTTTTCAAGATAAACTCCACATTTTCTGCAATGCTCGAGATTCTAAAATAAGAATACCCTTAAACGAACTTGAGGGCTCGTATAAGGGTCGTGTGGTGGACGTGAAGGGGCTCGAACCCCTGACCTCTCGCGTGTGAAGCGAACGCTCTAACCGACTGAGCTACACATCCTGGATAATGATTTTTTGAAATTTAATTGGTGACCCGGACGGGATTCGAACCCGTGTTACCGCCGTGAAAGGGCGATGTCTTAACCCCTTGACCACCGGGCCATGCGTATGTATTGTATTTTAAAAATAAAAAAATAATATTCAAGTGTTTTTTTGATTTTTTCAAATACTTTTTATTCGCGGGCTTTAATTGCTATATTTTTAAATAAACTAAAATAAAATAAAATTCCTGTTTAATTGATATAGCTATTCCAATTTGGTTATGCTTCAAAATAAATTCCGCTTAAATTCTAAATAATTAATTAACAAACCAATCACAATTTTATGAATTTCCAAGTTTTTCGAATAACATATGGTTTTTTTTGATAAAAATTTTAATCTCGTGCGAAATGTTAGGTGTTTTCTTTCAATTTTTTGAATATTTTTCTTACCAGTTTTTAAAATATTTTTCGGTATTAATTCATAATAAGCATAGCACGGAAATTTAGTTTAATAAAATGGAAATGATATAATTAAAGAATGAAGTATGATATATTTTCGGACTTTGAAGAAATAGAAACTAGGCAAAAATATGAAGGGTATGTTCAGCATAAAAGCAGCAATAATAATATCAATGTGCGTTACATTTTGTGGCCTTCGAAACATGAAACAAATTCACCAATGGGTGTGCAATGAGAAAATAAAGGAGTTTCTCAAAAAAACTTTGGAATTGATTTTGTGCCGTGTTATTCGTGGTTTACACAGGTTTTAGGTTTAATAAAACCTGAATTTTTCAGCGTTTATTTTACAAAATGGATTTCTAAAATTGTCGGAGAAATTGAAGATAAAACAATATCTTTTGACGGAAAAATAATACGTTCAACGGGAAAAATGAAAAAATATGAAAATTCGTTGCATATCGTAAGCGCGCAAGTTACAGAACTTGGCATAACACTTGGACAACCGACAGTTGCCGGAAAAGTAACGAAATACCGGCTGGGTGAGCATTACTGGACTTGCTCAATATAAAGTGTGAGTGATGGTTGCCGATGCATTGAATTGTCAGACGGAAACTGCTCCAAAAATTATAGAAAATAGCAGAGACTATTTGCTATCCGCAAAAGATAACCAATCGAAGCTAAAATCTGAGATTTCCGATTTTGTAGCTGACCTTAAATTGCGCAAAAACATAGATTTAGCGACAAAAAAGGAGAAAAATCGCGAAAGATATGAAACTCGAATTGCATATACAACATGTGAAATTGATTGGCTTTTTGGAAAAAAATGGCAAAATTTAACTTGCATTGGTGCGATAAATACTCAGTTTAAAACATCTTATAGCACTAGCAATGAATGGCATTATGATATTTTCAGACGCAAACTCAGTGCCGAGAAATTATTAGACCTCTTCGGAAATTGGATTTTTATGTCTAAATATGATTTAATAATATCGGTGATGAAAATTGACAAGATATGAAAAAGCTATGAGATTACAAGATGCAGATTTTAAGCAATTAATAGGTGTAAAAAAAGAAACTTACAGTGCGATGATTGCTCAGCTTCAAATAGCTTACGCTGAAAAGCACAAACGTCGAGGCAGGCACACAAAATTAACACTTCAAGATCAATTATTTATGGCTTTGAAGTACTGGCGACAGTATGTGACACAAAAAGAATTGGCATTTGAGTTTGAGGTTGGCGAAGCAACAACGCACGACACAATCGTTTGGGTCGAAGATACACTGATTAAAAGCAGAAAATTCAGTTTACCCGGCAAAAAAGCATTACTTGAAAATAACGAGATAGAAATTGTGGTTGTTGATGTTATGGAAAGTCCGGTCGAACGCCCTAAAAAAAACAGCGTCAGTGGTATTCAGGAAAGAAAAAAAGGCATACCATAAAAACGCAACTAATTGTAAATCGACAAACAAAAGATATTATCTGTATTGCCCATGCTGAAGGAAAAACTCACGACTTTAAACTTTATGAGGAAAGTATAGGATATGCGATTTCAAATGATAAAAAAGTCCAAGGAGACAGCGGTTATCAGGGAATTTTGAGATTACACAAAAACAGCGAAACTCCAAAGAAAAAACCAAGAAAAGGCACACTCACTGCCGAAGAAAAATCTGAAAATCGGCGTATTTCAAAAGAACGAATCATAATTGAAAACATAAATGCAAAAATTAAAGTTTTTAAAATAGTAGCAAACAAATACCGTAATCGACGTACTCGGTTTAAATTAAGAATGTCTTTGTTGTGCGGATTAATTAATTTTGAAAAATTAATTTACGAGGAGGTCTATTAAATCACGCTAGAAAAGAATGGTCAGTTTAGACTATGTGTTGGCTTCTAGATGTTCATTTTTTTTGAATTTTTTTGTCGTGCCGCCGAGCAGCGAACTCAAGAAAATTTAAATATAATTAGAAAAATTGTTCTCAATTCTTTGAGAATTTATAAAAAAACAATAGACCTCTTCGGAAATTGGATTTTTATGTCTAAATATGGTTTAATAATATCGGTGATGAAAATTGACAAGATATGAAAAAGCTATGAGATTACAAGATGCAGATTTTAAGCAATTAATAGGTATAAAAAAAGAAACTTATAGTGCGATGATTGCTCAGCTTCAAATAGCTTACGCTGAAAAGCACAAACGTCGAGGCAGGCACACAAAATTAACACTTCAAGATCAATTATTTATGGCTTTGAAGTACTGGCGACAGTATGTGACACAAAAAGAATTGGCATTTGAGTTTGAGGTTGGCGAAGCAACAACGCACGACACAATCGTTTGGGTCGAAGATACACTGATTAAAAGCAGAAAATTCAGTTTACCCGGCAAAAAAGCATTACTTGAAAATAACGAGATAGAAATTGTGGTTGTTGATGTTATGGAAAGTCCGGTCGAACGCCCTAAAAAAAACAGCGTCAGTGGTATTCAGGAAAGAAAAAAAGGCATACCATAAAAACGCAACTAATTGTAAATCGACAAACAAAAGATATTATCTGTATTGCCCATGCTGAAGGAAAAACTCACGACTTTAAACTTTATGAGGAAAGTATAGGATATGCGATTTCAAATGATAAAAAAGTCCAAGGAGACAGCGGTTATCAGGGAATTTTGAGATTACACAAAAACAGCGAAACTCCAAAGAAAAAACCAAGAAAAGGCACACTCACTGCCGAAGAAAAATCTGAAAATCGGCGTATTTCAAAAGAACGAATCATAATTGAAAACATAAATGCAAAAATTAAAGTTTTTAAAATAGTAGCAAACAAATACCGTAATCGACGTACTCGGTTTAAATTAAGAATGTCTTTGTTGTGCGGATTAAGTAATTTTGAAAATTAATTTCCGAGGAGGTCTAATAAATCAAAAGCTGATTTTACTCATTTGATGCTTGATTGCATGATTGCCCCGGTCCAAATTTTTAAATTTTTCCCAAATTTCCAAGACTAAATTTCCGTGACTAATTAAAAATTGGGTTGCATTTTAGGACAATTTATGATATTTTTTGGATATTAATTTTGATTCCGGGAAAACTATTTACACAAATGTTTTTACGTTCCCAAGTTAAAAATTATCTCTAAATGGGTTTTCAAACTGTACACTTGGTGGTATTTTATCTAATTTCAAATTGGGTAATTTGGTATCTAAAATACAACTACAAATGTTGCTTATAAGACCATGTCCATCATCACCATCAGCGACAACACATGCACACCCATTAAGCATTCTATCCAATCGTTCAGAAGAAACAATCATGTAAGGTTTATGAACTTCAAGATTTAATATCCTATGATAACCTCTTGAATAGCCTGGATCTAAAAATTCAAGATCAAATATGCTCATCAATTCATCAGAAATTGTTAAATCAGAGGGTTTACTAGGGTTTTTAATTATTTCTTTAATAAGATCATCTAAAAATTTTTGAAATTCCTGAAGTTTTTCCATTTTTACAACATCAATGTTTATTTTTAGGATTTGAATTTTTTCTAAAATTTGATCCAAACGAAATTTAACTTGCTGTAAATAGCCCAAAAGTTTCATCAATACAAAACGTCGAGTTATTACTTGTGAGCTACCTGCATCGCTAATGACGCTACTCTCAATCGCTACCATCGCATATTTTCTTTTAAAATCATCATTTCTAATTATTTCTTTATCTGGAATAGAAAGAATTGCGGCTTCCATTTCTCTCATTGCTGTGGCAGCAGAGAAAAATGTAGGTGAACACCCATACTTATCTTTGGGGCTTTTGTTGTACTCTTCCCACCTTGCTTTTGCGGTTTCTATTGCATTTTTAATCTCATTATTACTATAAGGTCGACAAAGCATTGATTTATAGGTAGAAATTGCAAAACCGGGGTGATTAGGCGGATCTGGTTGCTCAGGTGTAATTGATTGCACTTGGGGAGGCGGAGGAGGCGATGGAGTTGGTTGCTGTTGGTTAGTTGGAGATGGACTAATCCGCTGTTTATAAATAAAAGCACCCATCGCAATTAGGATTAAACTTGCCCCCCCAATGCCGAAAACTATTTTTTTTTTTTGAATTTATGGGTATTATATTTTGCGCAGATGCTCCTGTTTTTAAATTTATTATTCCTGATAACCCAACACAAGCCATTGTCAAAGCTAGATATTTTTTAAATTTATTTAACATTTTAATCCCCTCGTCCTTGAACTTTGCCATCTGAAGAATTAATCATTAGCCTTCTTTCCAAACTAAACAATTCATATCAAAATTACAAATACCGGGGATCAGATTATATCGGAGACCAAACCGTTTTTCTACGGTTTCTGTATTTATCGGATAAAACTTTAAAACGTTTAATAAAACCAATAATATTTTTTTAAAGTTTGGAAAGAAGTATATTAGTCATTCGAAATATTGTCTATAGTGACAGGGCTACTTCTGTAAAGCCTCCCACACGATTTTCGAGAAACTAATTTTGGTCCGAGTGACTGGATTTGAACCAGCGGCCTCTTGAACCCCATTCAAGCGCGCTACCAATCTGCGCCACACCCGGGTGCACTATAATTATTATGCGTCTGTTTATTTGGTACCGGTGATCGGACTTGAACCGATACGACATTCACATATCGAGGGATTTTAAGTCCCTTGTGTCTACCTATTCCACCACACCGGCCAAAACATAGGCTATATAATTAAAAATATAAAAAACAAATACATAAACCAAGGCAATTTTGTTACATATTTATAATAAACAGCCTATTATTCTGAAAATTAATCGCTCACTTCTATGACGACGCCAGAACCTACTGTATGGCCTCCTTCTCTTATTGCGAATCGCAACCCTGTTTCAATTGCAATCGGCGTTATCAATTCGACGTCCATTACGACATTATCGCCTGGCATACACATTTCGACATCTTTTTGCAAAGTAATAACTCCGGTAACATCAGTTGTTCTAAAATAAAACTGAGGCCTATAATTATTGAAAAACGCAGTATGACGTCCGCCCTCATCTTTTGTTAAGACATAAACTTGGCCTTTGAATTTCGTATGCGGGTTAATTGTTCCTGGTTTTGACAGCACCTGGCCACGTTCGATATCTTCGCGCTCGACCCCACGCATCAAAACCCCTATATTGTCGCCGGCCTCAGCATAATCCAACGTTTTTCTAAACATTTCGATACCGGTGACAATAACTTTTTTTCGTTCCGAACTAAGACCAACAATTTCGACTTCTTCCGATATTTTCAATTTGCCGCGTTCAACTCGCCCCGTAGCAACAGTTCCCCGGCCTGTAATTGTAAACACATCTTCAACTGGCATCAAAAAAGACAAATCGGACTTCCGTTCTGGCGTAGGAATAAAGCTATCAACAGCATCCATAAGTTCATGAACGCATTTATATTCTTCTACCCCGGATTCTTTTGAACTAGATTCAAGCACTTTCAGACCAGAGCCTTTTATAATAGGTGTATCCGCCCCTGGGAATTCATATTCCGTTAATAAATCGCGAACCTCCATTTCAACGAGATCCAGCAATTCCGGGTCATCAACCTGATCAACTTTGTTTAAAAACACCACTATATATGGCACACCAACTTGGCGAGCCAACAAAATATGCTCACGAGTCTGCGGCATGGGGCCATCGGCAGCCGAAACAACCAAAATTGCACCATCCATTTGAGCGGCCCCAGTAATCATATTTTTAACATAATCCGCATGTCCGGGGCAATCAACATGCGCATAATGCCTCGCTTTCGTCTGATATTCAACATGGCGCGTATTAATCGTAATACCGCGATCTCGCTCTTCAGGAGCACTGTCTATATCGGCATAATCCATAAAATCGGCATTACCATCCAAACTCAGAACTTTTGTAATCGCCGCGGTCAGGGTAGTCTTCCCATGATCAACGTGCCCGATAGTCCCAATATTAATATGTGGTTTCGTTCGCTCAAATTTTTCCTTAGCCATTTGGAAACTCCTCCTATTATTCAGTGAAAATAACAATATTTATATTCAAAAACACAAATTTTAAAACAAAGTTACTTTAAACTTAAATATTTACACACGGGTAATATTCTCGCGAATTTTTACAAAAAATCAATACATTATTTTATTAAATTTTTATTAAAAATTAATTTATTTTCTTCCCACGCGTGCCCAATAATTCCCTCGAGAAATCAAATTATGAGATTTAGATTAACGCCACGGCCTGGGTTCTTATTAGACCTATCCTAAAATCATCAACTCGTAATTATAAATATCGGAAATAAGCGACACATGAAGTAAATGTTTTTTCTGTTTGTTATGATAGCGATTTTAATAGACTTCTTTCCAAACTAAACACTCATATCAAAATTACAAATACCTGCAATTAAATTAAATCTTAGATAGTGTCTACACAAAATTTGACATTCTTAAATCAATAGCCCTCTTCGGAAATTGGATTTTTATGTCTAAATATGATTTAATAATATCGGTGATGAAAATTGACAAGATATGAAAAAGCTATGAGATTACAAGATGCAGATTTTAAGCAATTAATAGGTGTAAAAAAAGAAACTTACAGTGCGATGATTGCTCAGCTTCAAATAGCTTACGCTGAAAAGCACAAACGTCGAGGCAGGCACACAAAATTAACACTTCAAGACCAATTATTTATGGCTTTGAAGTACTGGCGACAGTATGTGACACAAAAAGAATTGGCATTTGAGTTTGAGGTTGGCGAAGCAACAACGCACGACACAATCGTTTGGGTCGAAGATACACTGATTAAAAGCAGAAAATTCAGTTTACCCGGCAAAAAAGCATTACTTGAAAATAACGAGATAGAAATTGTGGTTGTTAATGTTATGGAAAGTCCGGTCGAACGCCCTAAAAAAAACAGCGTCAGTGGTATTCAGGAAAGAAAAAAAGGCATACCATAAACACGCAACTAATTGTAAATCGACAAACAAAAGATATTATCTGTACTGCCTATGCTGAAGGAAAAACTCATGACTTTAAACTTTATGAGGAAAATATAGGATGTGCGATTTCAAATGATAAAAAAGTCCAAGGAGACAGCGGTTATCAGGGAATTTTGAGATTACACAAAAACAGCGAAACTCCAAAGAAAAAACCAAGAAAAGGCACACTCACTGCCGAAGAAAAATCTGAAAATCGGCGTATTTCAAAAGAACGAATCATAATTGAAAACATAAATGCAAAAATTAAAGTTTTTAAAATAGTAGCAAACAAATACCGTAATCGACGTACTCGGTTTAAATTAAGAATGTCTTTGTTGTGCAGATTAATTAATTTTGAAAATTAATTTCCGAGGAGGTCTAATATTATAAAATGCTCAGATTGAACTTCTGTTGTAGCACCGTTTTTAAAAATAAAATATTTTGCTAAACTAAAAAAACAAACTACGATTACTACCAATGTTAAACCAGAATATAATAAAATTTTTTTAATTAATTTTTTCATGTATACCTCAAATTAAATATTGTTCTATAAATTTTTTATAAATTCGTTTAGCTTTTTGAGCAACTTCTTCGAGCGTATAACTATATAAATTATGTGATCTTTTGAATTTGATGATTTGAAATCATATTTTGTGCAAGTAAGTCTGTCTCATCTATTATTTTGTTTTGGGGCTAGATAAGATTACTTAAACACACTTGAATAATTTAATTATATCATTTTAAAAATTATTTTTCAATTTTAAATAATAAACTTCTTTCCAAACTAAACAATCAGATCAAAATTACAAATACCGGAGATCAAATTACATCTTAGACCAAAACGTTTTCTACGGTTTGTGTATTTATCGGCTAAAACTTTAAAACGTTTAATAAAACCAATAACATTTTCAATTTTTACTCTCTGACTTGAAATTTCACGATTTTTTTCTGGATTTGTAAGCGGATGTCTTTTAGTTTTCTTTTTTAGGATTTCTGAATTTTATGTAATTTATGAATTCATTGAAATTTTGTATGCATAAGATTCTGATATTCCGCAGCTTACGCTAATATGAAAATAGATTTTATACTTTCTTAAATATTCTAGAGTCATCAAAACCATTTCTTCCACAGACAGCTTATTTTTTCGGCCTCCTCTAGCTTTTTTTATCTGGTGAGCGACTTCTACGATTTCTATCATTTTTTTAAAGGTTTCTTTTTTGACTCCTGCGAGGCTTCTAAATTTTTTTTGTTACATATTTCATGTTCTAACTTGTTTTTTAAGTTTGAAAAGAGGTCTAATATATAAATTTCCTATGCATAAGATAAACATCAAACTTGCTATAAATTTTTGTAAAAATTTAATAAAAATAATTCTTTTATTAAAATATTTTATTTTTTTACTGACTACAAGTTCTAACTTCGCAACCAATATTTCCTGTCTAAGCTTCTATACTGAATAGCTTCCGCAACATGATCTTCTTTAATAGTTTCTGATTGTTCCAAATCTGCGATAGTTCTAGAAATTTTCAAAATTTTATCATATGCCCTTGCCGATAAGCCTATCTTTTCAAATGCAAGTTTTAATATTTTATTCGCTTCATCACTGAGTGCAAAAAAATTATTGAAATCTGACGAAAGTATTTTAGAATTATATGAGATGCCAATATTTTTATATCTTTCGGTCTGAATTATTCTTGCATTTATAACTCTTTGTCTTATAATATCCGAGCTTTCATTTTCGCCGTCATTAGAAGATATGCTGTTAAAATCCACAGCGGGAACTTCAACATGTATGTCTATTCTGTCTAAAATAGGGCCTGAAATTTTAGCTAAATATTGTTTCATGGCTTTTTTTGAACATACACACGGACGTCTTGGATGCCCAAAATATCCACAAGGACATGGATTCATAGCTGCAATTAACATAAAACAACATGGGTAGGTGAATGACGACCGCGCTCTCGAAATCGTAACAATTCCATCTTCTAGAGGCTGTCTTAAAACCTCGATAGTATTCCTAACAAATTCAGTAAGTTCATCTAAAAACAAAATCCCATTATGCGCCAACGAAATTTCTCCAGGTCTAGGAATACTGCCACCGCCAGCTAATCCAGCTATCGAAATAGTATGATGCGGCGATCTAAACGCTCTGCGAATTATCATCGGATTTTCGGCCCCAAGTTCGCCAGCTACAGAA
Organism: Candidatus Improbicoccus devescovinae; assembly: GCA_036245095.1. Taxonomy (GTDB): domain Bacteria; phylum Bacillota; class Clostridia; order Oscillospirales; family Acutalibacteraceae; genus Improbicoccus; species Improbicoccus devescovinae. The sequence continues at coordinate 90,626 of BSWA01000002.1, read as the reverse complement.
TATATTTGTGTGACATCAACTATTTCTTCTAAAGTCATATCCGGGAGAATTCCCGATATACGTTTTGCCAACATACTTTTACCAGAACCAGGAGGCCCTATCATAAGTAAATTGTGACTGCCAGCCGCTGCAATTTCTAAAGCTCGTTTAGCTTCATATTGACCTTTGACCTGACAAAAATCACTTGAACTTCTAAACGACTTAACATTTATTTCTGTAACCGGCTCTGGAGTTAATTTCGACTCATAATCTTTACTTACCATATGTGCCAATTCTTTCACATTTTCCACTGCATAAACAGAAATTCCGCGCACGAGCGCTGCTTCTTCGGTATTAGATTTAGGTATAAAAAACTTTTTAAATCCTAATTTTTTAGCTGATAACACTATTGGCAAGACTCCTGATATACGGCCTATTTTGCCTCCTAGAGACACTTCCCCCAAAAATATAGACTCTTGATCCACATTTTCAATTTGCCCATCAGCTTTTAAAATTGCCAAAAGAATAGACAAATCATATATTGTACCATATTTTTTAATATTAGCTGGCGACAAATTAACAACAATTCTCCTCACCGGGAACTTGAACCCTGAATTTTTTATCGCTGATCTAACTCTATCACGAGCTTCTTTTACAATACCATCAGGTAAGCCTATAATTTCAAAAGCCGGCAAACCCAAAGACAAATCTACTTCAACTGTAACCAGAAATGCATCAATTCCTAAAAGACCTATGCACTTTAATTCCGCAATCATAAAACCTTCCTTCTTATTAATTATTTACATTTATAATAACATTATATATTTCAATTGTCAACATATTTTTATTAAAAAATATACTATTTTTCTCTTAAATCTTTCTATAATAAATTTAAAATTTTTAATTATCAAAATTCATACTTTGCCACTCTTGATGCCACCCGAAATTTTTAAGCATTAAATTTCGCCTTTGTATAACTTGAATTATAATATTTTTTTCTTTATTACCTATTGACACATTTTCTTCATCAAAAATTTCACAAATTCTTTGCCAAGTTATTTTTTTAATTTTTTTCGCTAAAGTATTCGAAAACTTGTCTGGATACAAAAATCTTTTATCAGTTCCACTATATTGAGTCCAATATTTACCATTATGAATCACATACCAATGCCTATGATTAGAAACTTTCTTGCCGTATTTTTGTTTAATTTCTTCACGAGTCTGTTTATCACAAAATTTTGCATTCCCGAACGGAAATTCATATTTAAAATCCTGAAAATTATCAATTAATTGTTGGCCAATAACAAACGGAATTTCTCCATATTGCACGTATTGTTCCGATAGAATCGATTCATTATCTATCGAAATAATTTTTTTATTACTTATCAAACAGTTATGTTTACCGACATCCCACTTACCAAAAATGAAGTTAAACGCTTGCATTTCGGTGAAATCCTCTGCTAAAAAATATCCTTTTTGAAAACCCATTTCGAGCATATCCGCATTATCGCTTCCAAGATCAAAATCAGGTTTTTTATATAGACTCAAAAATCCTAATTTCTCATCATCATTAATTTTAATATTTCTAACTACTGTAGGTGGAACATACCCGATTCCAAATTCTTGCGACAATCTAAAAGCTAAAACTTCGCGTTTTTTTTGGATATCATCATTATCACTGGCCTTGAAAACGGCTTCCAGACCATTCTTGAGTGTTAACAAATAAACTTCGCCATTAAAATCAGCACTCATATTTTCGATTTCTAAATGCTCTCGCATGGGTTTAAAGCTTGCAATTTCGAAACTATTTAATTGCCCTAAAATATTCTGATTTTGCGAAATTGATGATTCAAAAATTTCCGCTTTAATAATAATTCGAGAATTCAAAATTAAAAATACAAACAACACAAATGTTATTATTTTTTTAAATTCAGACATAATTTTTCCCTGCACAGCTCCAAACCTCAGGATTTACTCCCGTTATTAATATTTTTTGAATACATAAATGCAGCCACAACGCCAACAAAAACTAAGGTCGAAATACCTAAAAATAAATTAGATTTAAAATTACTTTTAGACTTTAATTCTCCATCTTGCCCGACAGATTCAGAATATAGCGCTATATCTTGGTCCCTAGATTCTGCAATATAAGTATCTTCTTCTCTATCATATGCCACCTGAGTATATGACTTAGCGATCTTATTACTCGCATGCTTACGAATTTTTTGTTTAGCAGAGGCACAAGAACCTCCAATAATAACCGACATCATCAATGGAACCGCCAATATTTTTTTATATATTTTTTTACGAAATATCACATTCCTCCCTCCTGAAAATCAAACAACAAGGTTAAAAACAACCATGGAGCTGATAACGCGACTCGAACGCGTGACCTCCTCCTTACCAAGGAGGTGCTCTACCAACTGAGCTATATCAGCACAAGCCCATATTCTGATCTTATTCTATCAAAAAAAAAATATTTGTCTACAATTAGTAAGAAAATAACAACTAACTAAATTTTCGAGCAATCTTTTAAAAGAATATTTATTTATAATTAATAAAAAAATAATAAATTAACTAAAAATTCTAATCAATTATCCAAAAATAACAACTCAACTAAAACTTCTAAGCAATTCTCTTGCACGAAAAATAACACTATCCGGTACACCCGCAAGTTTAGCAACTTCGATCCCGAAACTATTATCCGAGCTACCCGGAGAAATTTTTCTCAAAAATATTATTCCGTCATCAACCTGTTTAACACCAAAAGTATAATTTTTAACACCAGCTAATTTTTTTTCTATCATACCCAGCTCATGATAATGAGTAGAAAACAAAGTTTTAGATTTAATTTTCCCAACAATAAACTCGAGCACGGCTTGAGCTATACTCAATCCATCGAAAGTTGAAGTTCCGCGGCCTATTTCATCAAGAATGACCAAACTTTTTTCTGTAGCATTTTTTACAATCCAAGAAGTTTCGTGCATTTCCAACATAAAAGTAGACTTTCCATCCGAAACATTATCTGAAGCGCCTATACGAGAAAAAATATTACTAACAACACCCAGCTCTGCCGCCGCCGCGGGCACAAAGCACCCGATCTGCGCCATTACAACAATAAGTGCAATTTGCCGCATATAAGTAGACTTCCCGACCATATTAGGACCCGTTATAACCATAGCTATTTCAGAATCATCAAACCTGCAATCATTTGCTACAAACTCTTCACCATCAACTAACAGCTGTTCAACTACAGGATGCCTACCATTTTTTATTTTTATTTCATTAGTTTCCAAAATCACAGGTTTTACATACTTATAACTAATTGAAACTTCAGCGAAAGATTTTATTACATCCAGAAAAGCAAGCATCCGAGCAGTAACATTTATTCTAGAAATCTGGCTAAAAATCTGAGTTCTTACATTTTCAAAAATTTCATATTCAATCTTTACGACACGTTCCCGGGCATTCAAAATTTTAGTTTCTATTAATTTTAATTCATCAGTAATATAACGTTCCCTTCCAGAAAGCGTTTGTTTTCGCACATAATTTTCAGGAACAAATTTTTTAAATGAATCGCTAATTTCTATATAATAGCCAAAAATTCTATTAAATCCGACTTTCAGCTTAGAAAGACCAGTTTTCCGACGTTCATTATTTTCAATTTTAGATATAACATTTTCACTACCATTTATTTGATCATAAATTTCATCGATTTCAAAATTATAACCCCTTTTAATAATACCGCCTTCTTTAAGATTCACAGGAGGATCATCACTTATTGAATTATCAATAATATCATAAATATCTTTCAATTCGTCCATATTTTTATATATTTCACACAAAAAATCAGACTTACAATTTGAAATTACTTCTTTAATTTTCGGTATTTTCTCAATAGCAACCATAATATTTTTTAAATCTCTACAATTAGCAGAACCCATCGCAACACGACCTACTAATCTCTCGACATCACAAATATCACAAAAATTATAATTAATATTATCCAAAAGCACGAAATTTGAACAAATTTCTTCAACGGCATTTTGGCGTTTAACAATATCATTTACATTTCTAAGAGGTTTTTCAAGCCAAGAACGCAATAGACGCTTTCCCATAGGAGTTTTAGTTTTATCCAAAACCCAAATAAGCGACCCCTTAAGTTCACGTGATTGAATTGTCTCAAATATTTCAAGATTCCTAACAGATTCACACTCAAAAACCAGATAATCTTTTTGTTTATATATACTAATTTTTTCAAGTCTATTAATACTTTCTTTGTTTATTTCTTTTAAATATTTAATTAAAGCGCCCAAAGTTTCGATCATCAAAGAATTTTTTTTAATTTCAGGATCAAATATTTTAAAAACACTAAAAACTTCCGACTTTGTACTTTCAAAATCACATGAAAGCATTCGTTCTTCAAACACGCATATTTTCTTTAAAAAAAACTTAAATTTTTTAGTAAATTCTCCAATCAAAACAACTTCTGACGGCAATAATAATTTAATTTCATTTTCAATATTTTCCAGACAATTTTCACCAAAAAAATCAGTAATCATCACATTCCCTGTTGAAACATCACAAAAGCATAAAGAAACCGTTTCATCAAAACAAGCACACACAGCCAAAAAATTACTTTTAGACTCATTAAGCATAGAATCTTCAACAACAGTACCAGGCGTCACAATCCTAGTTACTTCACGATCAAAAAGTTCCAAATCAGAGCTTTTCTGTTCACAAATCACAACTTTATAACCCTTCGAAATTAGCCTAGAAATATAAATTTCAGAATTAGAATATGGCACCCCACACATTGGTGCGCGCTGACCCCCACCACAACTTCGGCTTGTAAGCGTAAGATTCAATTCTTTATTAGCAATTTTTGCATCTTCGTAAAACATTTCATAGAAATCACCGAGCCTAAAGAATAAAATCCCTTGATCATACTTTTTTTTTATATTAAAATACTGCTTCATCATAGGTGACAAATCGGACATTAACTACAACCAACCTCATTTTTAGCAAGCGTTTATTTTATCAACCAACAATATAAACCAACAATTCCAAATATATTAACTTTTAAATTTAATTTAAAAAACATAAACCCAAAAATATATAACTCGCACAAAAACTTCCATTATCCAGCTAAAACTCTCCACAACTTTCACAAGAATTTCCGCAATGACTAGAGCAATTTCCAAACGAATTCATAGGCATCTCACCGTATGCGTTAACAGTTATAACATGAACAATTTCCTTTACTAGCTCTTCAAAATCACATCGAGCCTTCTCAAATTTAATCATAACGACATTTTCATGTATTTTAGAATACAAATCACGTAACTCCTCGCTTATCTGAGTAATTTTTTCGTGATCCGAACCATCCTTTGCCATTTCGTTATTAAGTGCTTCTCTTTTGGAATCAAAATCCCGATTAAATTTTTTCATTTCAGCACTATCATCAAATTCCGATTTAGCAGAAACGAAACATAAAAATTCAGCACTTTGTTGAATTTCAAGTCCAAATTCTCTTGCTTTTTTGAGCAAATCCACCAAAATTTCATCACCTTTACAGCATCTTACCTATCAGAAACCCATGATTAACACCTGTGATTTTAACATAAACAAACTTACCAAGTAAAGAGTCTAAACCACTCGAGCAACAAATATGAACATTTATATTATTAGACAATCTACCCAGAACTAAATTTTCTTCATGTTTTTCTACCAAAACTTTTACATTTTTTCCTACATTTTTATTTAAAACTTCCAAAGATATTTGATTTTGCAATAAAATAAGTTTTTTAATTCTACATACTTTTTCTTCCCTAGGAATATCATCCTGAAACTTTTCCGCTAAAGTTCCCCTTCTAGGCGAATAAATAAAATTAAAAATCGAAGAAAACCGCACAAATTCCACCAAAGACATAGTATCATTAAAATCATTTTCGGTCTCACCAGGAAACCCAACTATAATATCAGTTGTAATAAAAATATCTGGAATTCCACATTTAATTTTGTGAATAATATCTAAATATTTTTCACGCGTATACTTGCGATTCATTAAATTTAAAATTCTATTGCTTCCCGATTGAACCGGTAAATGAATATGTTTGCAAAAATGTTTATTTTTAGCAATCGAATAAATAAGTTCATCAGTAAAATCTTTAGGATGTGAAGTAGTAAATCTCAACAAAAAATCGCCATTAATATCGCTAATTTTATTTAAAAGCACCGAAAAATTTACACTAGAATCCGCCCCAAAATCATTACCATAAGAGTTAACATTTTGGCCTAAAAGAGTAATGTCTTTAAATCCATCTGAGACTAATTTTTTAATTTTATCTAAAATCTCATGTAAATTTCTACTTTTTTCTGGTCCTCTAACATACGGAACTATGCAATATGAACAAAAATTGTTACAACCTGAAATTATTGGAACAAAAGCTTTAAAATTACTCACATGTTTTTCGGAAAAACCCGACAAACTTCTAAATCCTAAATTCTTTTTTTCATTAAAATCACAATTTTTAGCATCAATCAAATTCAAAAAAATCAAAGGAAACCTGTCCAACATACTCGGGCCAAAAATCATATCAACAAACGAATAATTTTTCTCAATTTTTTGTCTTACATGTTCCTGTTCCACCATACAACCGCACACAAAAATAAGAACTTTCGGATTAATTTTCTTTATTTTTTTCAGCTCACCTATATGGCCAAAAATGCGATTCTCTGCAGTATGCCTAACCGCACAGGTGTTAAAAATTATAACCTCCGCTTCACAAGGATTACTACAGAATTTAAAACCTATTTTCGAAAGAAAACCTCTGATTTTATCTGCATCAGCTTCATTTTGTTGGCATCCAAAAACTTTAATATACGCTATATAATTTACAAATCTCGCAATTGTTTTAACTTTTTTCTGTATAATGTCAATATAATCATAGACTTCCAAATTACACCTGATTCACAAACAAAAAATCTTCATCTTTAAGGAAAAAACCGAAATTATGGCCACAAACTTGACATTCTTTTGGGACTTCATTCCCTTGGTGAACATTACCACATTTTAAACAAATCCAGCGAGAAATTTGTGCAGATTTAAACATTTTTTGTTCTTCAATAAGCTCAGCAAATACTTTAAATCTAGCAGCATGAAGTCTTTCTATTTTCGAAATAAGAAAAAACTTATCAGCCACATCTACAAAGCCCTCTTCCCCTGCTATTTCGCCAAATTTTTTATATATAACATCAGACTCTTCAAGTTCATTTTCGAGAGATTTCCTAAGCATTACGACGACGTCATTAAACAATTCAACAGGATAATCAGCATTTTTTATTAAAATTTTCTCACCAGTAACCGGTTTTAAAGCCTTGTAGAAAACCTCGGCATGTTCTTTTTCTTGTTCTGCTACAAAACTAAATAAATGAGCAATAACCTGTAAACCCTGTGTTTTCGCCCTTGAAGCATAAAAAACATAACGCATACGCGCTTGGCATTCGCCCGCAAAGGCTCTCATGAGGTTAATTTTAGTTTCGCTATTGTTGAAATTCATTTTATAAAAATCAAGCTCCTTATGTAAAAAAAATCCAGAACTTCGTTTATTTTAATGAACTTCAAACAAATTGCAACAGGAATTAATAAAAAAAATAAAATTTGTATATACAAACATAAATTAAATAAAAAATAAAAAAATATATTAATTTTATATAAAATTTAGGCCATGCTTCAAAATAGTTTACGCTTAAATTCTAAAAAATTAATTAGCAAACCAATCACAATTTTCTGAATTTCCAAGTTTTTCGAATAAAATATGGTTTTTCTTGATAAACGTTTTAATATCGTGCGAAATGCTAGGTATTTTCTCTCAATTTTTTGAGTATTTTTCTTATCAGTTTTTAAAATATTTTTTGGTATTGGATATAAGTGCAAGTTTAATAAAAGCGTGGAAAAAACTTTTAAATAAAACAGGGAGTTTAGAAAAGCCGTTGAAAAGGAGAACTGTAACATAATTCTCTCCGAAGAACTTGCGACTTACATTAAAGAACATTCCGACGCAATGCTTTCAGAAATAGCGGAAAAATTTGGCGGTTCTACATCCAGTGTATTTAATAGACTTCTTTCCAAACTAAACAATCAGATCAAAATTACAAATACCGGAGATCAAATTACACCGGAGACCAAAACGTTTTCTAAGGTTTCTGTATTTATCGGCTAAAACTTTAAAACGTTTAATAAAACCAATAACATTTTCAATTTTTACTCTTTGGCTTGAAATTTCACGATTTTTTTCTTTTTCTGGATTTGTAAGCGGATGTCTTTTAGTTTTCTTTTTTGGAATTTCTGAATTTTTATGGAATTTATGAATTACTTGAAAAACTGTATCTGCCAGTATTTTTATCTTGCTATTCTCGCTAATATTCTAGTGCCGCTAATAGCATCTCCTCTAATAAAAGTTTTGGCTTTCTTCTTCCCTAGAAAGCTTTAATTTATGCTTTGGTTTTAAAATTTCCAGCATTTTCCAGAACGTCTTATGACTAACTCCTGTGATTCTTTTAAATTGCGCATCTGTGTATTGTTTTGAATTTTTATATTTCATATACTTTATTTTACACCATTTTTTCGGTTTCGCAATAGGTCTATTGAAAACATTATTAGATTTATTAAACGTTTTGAAATTTTATCTGAACGATACCGAAATCGTAGAAAACGTTTTGGCTTAAGATTTAATTTAATTACAGGTATATGCAATTTTGAACTGGTTGCTTAAGTTTCGCAAGAGGTCTAATTTGTGAAATTTCAAAAAAATGGACTCAACCAATTAAAAATTGGGGTTGTATTTTAGGACAATTTATGATATTTTTTGAATATTAATTTTACTTCCGGGAAAATCATTTATACAAATTTTTTTATGTTACCATGATTAATTGCATGATTGACCTGGCCCAAATTTTTAAATTTTCCCAAATTTCCAAAACTAAATTTCCGTGATATACAGATGCCATGGGGAAGAATAATTGTTTGAATTTGAATCGTTGGAATCGGCTTGTCCTAAAATCAATTCTTTTTGAAATCTATATCATAGCTAGGTTAATTTATATTTTTTGTGTAGTAGTTATTTTTTCTAATTTGTCATCTATATCCCAAATGCAATTGACTTTTGTGTATATTTTTTCGCTTACTGTGTCTATTTTTGTTAATTTTTTCATTAGATCTGAATATGGGTCGCCTCCGAATTTTTTTATCTTGTTGTTCAATGCTGCAACTTCTATGATGACTGATAAATTTTTGCCTGATTTTACTGGTATCGATACAAACGGTACTTGAACTTCTAAAATTTCAACGTATTTTTCTTCATTTCCTAATTCGCTGTATCGTTGATTTTCTGCCCAATGCTCTAAGCTAACTACTAGATCTATTGTTTCTGATTTTTTGATGGCGTCAATTCCAAATAGATTTCTAATATTAACTATGCCAACACCTCGAACTTCAATGAATTCACTTACATTCTCTGGCGCTGACCCAAATAACGTGTGCGCTGAAATTTTTTTTATCTCTGTGATGTCATCACTTACGAATTTGTGGCCACGACTTATTAGGTCAAGCGCAGTTTCACTTTTCCCAATTCCACTTTCTCCTATTATGAGTACACCGTCGCCATGTATACTTATTAATCCTCCAGAACGAGATATTTTTGGGGCTAAAAATTCAGCTAAATATTCTGTTAAATCTATTATAAAATCACTCGTTTTATCCTCAGTCATAAATATAGGAATCTCGTAACTTTGTGCCATTTCAATAATTTCATGGCTAACTTGAATATTTCTAGTAACAAAAAGTACAGGCGGCTTTAATGAAAATAATGTACCAATCGATTTTTTGATTTCTTCAGAATTAAGATTACTTAGAAATAAGTTCTCGCTTTCTCCCATTATTAAAATGCGCCTGGAATTGAACTCCTGCAATGCACCTATTAAATCTAGTCCCATCCTGTTTATGTGTCTGGATTTTATGAGTAAATTTTTGTAAGATTCGTTCGGGACAAACACTTTCTTTAAACATAAATGCGAAATTATTTTTGATAATTCCACATAAGACATAAAATCTCACCTACCTATATTATTTAATTATTTTAGAAGCTTTGCATTCAGTAGGCTGGATACCTTAAAATCTCGACTCATATATTCATCTCCTTCTAATTTTAATAGTATATATATTTTACGGCTTGGCAATAGGTTGCTGGTTCTTATATATAATGTATACTAAAAAAATATTGAATTTTGGGAATTATGAACAAGATATGAATTATCTTAATCTCTGATAGAATTTAAATATAATTTGGGTGAAGCACTTAATACCATGTTTCCTATATCGAAACTTCCTAGCCGAACTATTAAATCAGCTAATTTGTCTTCTACTTCTTTTCGAATTATATTTTTAATTCCACGTGCTCCATTCTTGTCTTTTTTAAGTTTCTCAACTAAAGCGCGTATGGAATTTTCATCATAATTAAATGTGATACCTTTTTCTTTTAAATGATTCTTGAATTTGTTTAATGTCAATCTAGAAATATCGATTAAATCTTCTTTTTTGAGATTGTTGAATACGACAACTTCATCTACTCGACTTAAAAATTCAGGTTTTAAAAAATCGGAAAGAGCTTTCATAACTTTTTCTTTTTTTAATTCACTTTCATTTTTATCAAATCCTAGTACTCCAGATGTTTTATCACTTCCTGCATTAGATGTCATAACGATTATAGTATTCTCAAAACTTACTATGCGCCCGTGAGAGTCGCTAATTTTACCTTCGTCCATTATTTGTAATAAAATATTAAGAACATCAGGATGCGCCTTTTCGATCTCATCAAAAAGTATGATGGAATAAGGCTTTTGGCGGACTTTTTCAGTAATTTGTCCAGCATCATCAAAACCTATATATCCAGGAGGAGAGCCTATAATACGCGAAACTGCATGTTTTTCCATAAACTCTGACATATCTAGTCTTATTAAATTATCACGATCGCCAAAAAGTTCATTGGCCAAAACTTTGACTAATTCTGTTTTGCCGACGCCTGTAGATCCTACAAATATAAAAGAAGAAGGTAAAATTTTGGGATTTATACGAGTTCGATTTCGTTTTATTGCATTGCAAACAGTTCTGACAGCTTCGTCTTGACCTTTGATTTGGTGTTTTAATATTTCTTCTATAGACTTGAGTTTAATAAATTCACTTTGTAAAATTTTAGTCGCTGGAATTCCTGTCCAAAGTTCTATAACGCGGGATACATCGTCTTCTTTGACCTCTTTGCCAAAAGCTTTTTGTTTAATTTGCTCAATTTTATTATTTAAAAGACTAATTTCTTGTTTAATATTTAATATTTGGCTATTAATAGCATCAATATTAAATTCCGGCTGAGAATCAAGTTCTAATTCTTTCTTGTTTTTAACCCTGAAAGTATGAGACTTCTCTGGTGGAAACTGAGAATATCTTTCAGCTTCTCTGGTTAATTTTTCAAGCTCTAAGATAAATTTTTCGCGCGCTTCATTCATGTCATCGTATTTTTCTAGAAACGAATTAGACAATGCAGCACATGCACATGATTCATCAAGTAAATCTATAGCTTTATCTGGCAAAAATCTGTCATTTATATATCTTTCTGATAATACAACTATCCTACCAACAAGAAATTCAGGAACAACAACTCTATGAAATTCTTCATAAGAATCTTTGATCCCCAATAACAATGCAGTAGCTTTTTCAATACTAGGTTCTACAACTTTAACTTGCTGGAATCTTCTTTCTAAAGCGGCATCTCTTTCTATATATTTTCTGTATTCTTTAAAAGTAGTAGCACCTATAACTTGGATTTCTCCACGAGACAACGCTGGTTTTAATATATTTGCAGCTGTCATTGATCCTTCAGAATCTCCAACGCCAACAAGATTATGAACTTCATCTATAAATAATATTATTTTTCCATCACTTTTAACTTCATCTATAAGCCCTTTTATACGACTTTCAAATTGACCTCTAAATTGAGTTCCAGCTACAAGAGCCGTTAAGTCTAACAGACAAACTTCCCGTCCTCGGAGCCTAAATGGGATATTCCCTGAAACAATCCGTAATGCTAAGCCTTCAGCAATAGCCGTTTTCCCAACGCCGGGTTCACCAGTTAAACATGGATTATTTTTGGTTCGTCTACATAAAATTTGGATTACTCTGTCTATTTCTGATTCTCTTCCTATGATTTTTCCGAGTTTTCCGCTTTTAGCTTTTTTTGTCAGATTATCACAATACATTTCTACAAATTTTTTTTTGGGATTTTTTTTTATTTTTTCAGATGAATTTCTGTCATTTTTTGCCTCAAAATTCTTGTTAAAAGATAATTCTGAAAATAAATTTTTGGGCACTGGAAAAGTAACTGCTCCTCCTAATTCATCCATTTCATCTTGAAAATCTTGAACATTTATTTCAGAAATCATAGTAAACAATTTACTAGTTATAGTATTAATTTCTTCTTCGGTTGGTTTATAATCTTTCATTAGATCATATATCGATTCCGTATTCATTTTTTTAGCACACCTTATGCAAATACCTTTTGGGTTTGACATTTTTTCACCTATAGAAATAAATATCACCGCCGGCATTTTATTGCAAATTGAACATAACATAAAATACGCTCCTCATCTTTATCATGTTCCATTCCACGAAAAACAGATAAAAAACTTAAATAACTTAATATATATTTTTAATTTATTATAAATTATATATTTAAAATTAAAAAAATTATTAAATAAATTAACAAAAAAATCAATTCAATTTCAAAAAATCTACGAAATATCTTATCAAAGCATGAATCATTAACAATGCCGAAATATACATCAGAGAAAATATCAGAAATTGATTTTCTATATTCCAAAGAGCTTTAAAAGAAACTATTACAAAAATAGAAAAATAAAAAAACGCAGTACCTAATTTTCCATACCATCGCGCTTTAATCAACGGCTTGTTTTTTTTTATCAACCATCCTCCTGATATTAACATTAAAATTTCTTTTAATATTAATATTAACATAAATGGTATTATTATCCTAAATTTTAAACTCACACAAATCATAACAGCCAATATCGTTAATTTATCTGCAACCGGATCTAACATCTCGCCAAAATATGAACGCTGATTTAAAATTCTAGCAAAAAAACCATCTAAAAAATCGGTACACGCAGAAATAATTAAAATCCCACCAGCTCCCAAGAAACTATTTTTTGTTATAGCTATTATAAATGGGAAAATCAATATAATCCTAAAAATAGATAAAAAATTAGCTAAAGTAAAAAAATTTAATTTCTTATTTTTAATTAGAAAAAAATCTTTCATCATCCAATTAAACGTTTTTTTTTTCATATTATACAAGCCTCTAAACAAAATTTAAATAAATTTTAGCATGACAATAAAAATTTATAAATATTTTATATTATTAAATTTTACTTTTAATAAATCTATAAACTAAAATGATTTTTATATTTGCAATAATGAAATTTAAAAATGTTTAATATAATCGTTATATATACATTCCATTTTTTGTAAAAAATAACCATAATGTTTAAATCATCTAAATATATTTTTATGAAACCCAGCCAAAAACCAAACTGATGACTTTTCTAAATACTTTATAAGTTCTCGCTTTAACTTTAATACCGAAAAAATTCAACTAAGATTTAAATCGTAAATACGCCCGACATAAAACTGTGTTAATTTCACATTCTCTTAAAGTTTGCACAATTAGTTTGGATTTATAACGAAATAATTATCTAAAATAAAAATATCATTTTTTGGAAGTATATGTTTTAGCTTAATTTCAATATATTCAAAAAAATAATTCTTGATTCAAATTTCTTTCAAAAATCATGAAAAATTGGCGTCATACTTCAAAATAGTTTACGCTTGAATTCTAAAGAATTAATTAGCACCCAAGCATAAATTTTACGAATTTACAAGTTTTTCGAATAAATCTGTCCGAAAATATGAAAACGTATAATCTTATTACAAAATAAAAAATGGTGATAAAAATGAACAACCAAGCTGGAATTGCAAAATAGCGAAAAAATTTGGTGGTTCTACATCCGATGCATTTGATACTTTGAAGCGAATAAGAATCACTTATAAAAAGAGATCTTTAAAAAAGAGATCTTTTATATCGAAAGAGATGAGATAAAACGCAAAGAATTTGATGAAAAAATGTCTAAACCAATTGTCGTAGAACGTAGATATTGTCTATGTTGATGAATGTGACGTCGATAAGTGCATGGCAAGATATTACGAGCATTCAAAAATTGGAGAAAGAGTTTTTCTTCCCGAGCCCAGACGAAAATTCAATAAAATAAATGTCGTTGCCGGCCAAATTAACGGAAAATCGATATAGTTAGAATGTACGATTGGTCAATGACTGCGGTGTTTTTTCAAGTTTGTTTTGAGTATGAACTTTGCCCAATTTTATGCAAAAATAGCATAATCATAATGGATAACGCCGGTTTTCACAAAAGATTAGAATTCGAAAAAATTTCACACCTTTATAAATGCCACATCGTTTGGCTTCCACCTTATTCACCAGATAAAAATAAAATTGAAAAATTGTGGGAAAATTTTAAAAAATGATTACGTTTAAACTCTAAAAATTACTTAACAATTTAAGATGCTATCAAGGTTTATTTTAAATCTTAATAGCCATAAAATATTTTTTTAAAATTATGAGCTGGTTGTATTCGCGATGATTTAACTTTGTAATATTTTATCTGATATAGTAGACCTAGCCTAAAACTGAATTATTTTTGTAAATTTCAAGAAGCCCAGAAACGTGTAGCATACTGGTTGTATGTGAGCAGTTTTGAGCAGCGCATGGATGGTGAATTTTGTAAAAATAATTCAGTTTTTAGGACAGGTCTAATGAGTTTGACTATAACCATCATATCTTAAAAATTAAGAACCCAAAAAAGTATCAGCTCAACTGGCCGCCCATACAGTGCACATAGTGTTCTAATATATAATTTTGTAGAATTACATGAAGTTTAGACCACGCACGTTTTTTAAGCTCGGCTAACGTAGGATCATTTTGCCACACAAATTGCAAAATACAGCAAACAATGCATGCAGTTGTATCGGCGTCGTTACCAAGAGATACTGATTTTCGAAGTCCATCTTCAAAACTTGTTGATTGTTGAATTATACTAAATACATCTCGAATCGCTGTTTTACAAGATGGGTCAGTACCGCCGCCACGCCTGTGCTTTGCTGTATATTCTTTTTGAATTTTAAAAAAATTTTCACAGGTCAACTCATAATTTTGGATCAGATAATTTATAATATCATTTTTATCCCAATTTTTTCTAGCTAGGTATATCGCAATTGCGACCATCGATGCCCCGCGCTTAGAGTCTGGATGATTGTGTGTATACAAAGTGGAATTTTCTGCCCATCTTGCGACTTGATCTATGGAGCAATTAAGTCTGCCACCTATGCCTATGGCAGTAACACCCATCATAGCGCCATTGCCGAAGCTATTAGAATCTTGTCCGTTTTCAAACATTCGTTTATAAAAATTTCTACCATAGCCGAATTTGCGATCAGGGAATTGCCTTACGACTTCAATTAATGCTTCTTTAAACCTAGGATTATTTTGGTTCATGCTAAACGCGCGCATTCTAGCACAAGTTAATATAGAATCGTCTGTGAATCTTCCGTCTAGTAAATCGAAATCACCATAGAGAATGCCAGAATAGCGTTCATAGCGTTGGCCGGTAATATCACCAATAAAGGCGCCCAGAGGTAATTCACGAATAATTTTATTCTTCTTGACATCGGAAAGCTTCGAAAACTGTTCAACATATACCAGGGGTAGTCCGTTAGGTGCCACACACCTTGTATCCTTCCTAGCTTTTGGAGATGCCTCTATTACACTTGACTCTGGGGGCGCTTTAGGATAAGAAGACGGAATAGCCGATGGAGGTTTCGGATCCAGAACAGGCGAGGTCTCCGGCTGAGGGATAGTCGAAGTCGGAGTCTGTGCCGCTGTAGGTTTCGTGTTCGCTGACGGTGGCGGTGGCGGTGGCGAATGCGGTGGCGGTGGCGAATGCGGTGGCGGAGTCGAAGGCGCTGGCGAAGTCGAAGGCGGCATCGGATTCGACTCCGGAGGCTTAGCCGTAACTGGTTGATCGCGCCTAATGAAGTTATGATACATGAACAGACTCGCTATGGCAAGACTTCCCAATGTAATGGCAACTATGCTTGCGGCCATTATTTTTGGCCAAGGCAAACGACTATGTTCAACAGTTATAGGCCATGCAAGATCAGCTGGGCTGTCTGGTGAGCTAGGAGGAAGATCTGATTTTTGATTGATATTACTATCGTCACTGGCATTGCCTATATTGCTAGGGTCTTCTGTTTCCGAATCAGATGCTTGTTTTTCTTTTAAAGGTGCTCGGAGCTTACGCGCATGAATATTATTTAAGTTTGCCTTTCTATAAGTATGAGTTATGTGGCTTAAAATCTCTTGCTTTTTGGCGATGACTCTAGGAGCCGATAAGCTTGAGGTAATAAATAACAAAGTAAAATTTAAATTTGTGAAAAATTTAAGGTTTTTGCTGTGCCGTTTATTCATTGTTTTCATCCTCTTTTCATCTTCTTGGATTTGGCTATCAATGTTTCTGAGTCTGTATTGTTTCTCTAAGTATTATATTAAAATATTTATTTGTATAAGTCAATGTTTTTTAAATTAAATATATATTACAAAATTATTAAATAGACTTCTTTCCAAACTTAAAAAATAAGTTAGAATATGAAATATGGAACAAAAAAAATTAGAAGACTCACAGGAATTAAAAAAGGAACCTTTAAAAAAATAAAAGAAATCGTAGAAGTCGCTCACCAGATAAAAAAAGCTAGAGGAGGCCGAAAAAATAAGCTGTCTGTGGAAGAAATGGTTTTGATGACTTTAGAATATTTAAGAAAATTGCAGGTTCGATGACAATCAAAGAGCAAATATAGAAATGTAGCTGCAACCTGGAGATTTTGAATTCATAAGAGCTGAATACCATGTTTGTAAACTTCATTCTAACCAAAATTTAAAAGGCAAAATAGGTTTCAGTAAAGTAAAACATACTTATCAAATAATAATTGTCGCAGATGGAAGTTTGCTTGAAGATAAAAGTGATTTTATTCATTAATTTGAATATCATGATAAAAAGAGAAATGTCAGTGGCAATGGGATAACACAAATTATAACAATAGAACTAACAAAACTTAGAAATATTTTAAAAAAAGACCCGGACAAATTAAACAATCAAGAGATATGGGCAATATTTTTAAAATACGCAGAAAACACAAAAAAAAGAGAACTAATAAACAAAATAATAAAAAAGGAGCGTGGCATAAATATGGCGACACAAACTTTATTAAGAATAAGCAAAGATGAACGTATGAGACAAAGAATCCTGGACGAAGACAAAAGAATTATAGACGCTCTAAATGATAAAGCTGATTATATTGCAGAAGGCAGAGCCGAAGAAAGAGCTAAAGCTAATCTCGAGATAGCCGAAGAAAGAGCTAAGGCTGAACAGGAGAAGCTTGAGATAGCTAGAAAATCTTTAAAACGTGGATATAAAATAGAAGATATTTCCGAAGATACTGGGCTATCTATTGAAAAGATAAAAATGTTAAGAACAGATTAAAAAACTTGGCACAAAATGGCACAGATAGTATGCTATGATAGTAGCGTGGGATTATGTCCACAAATAAGTTTTATGAATATCCCACTGAGCCCTGAGCTATTAACGGATTAAGCTCTTGTGCGGATTTCCCAAATAATTGCATTGCGATTGCATCACGTTCTGTTGCGTTTTCTATGTTTTTTAATGCATCAATCGAGTCCCAGAAAACTTCTTCTGAGCTTCTTAAATTCCCGTTTGTGTCACTTATTGAAACCCCTAAATTTTGATATGCTTTCGCAGCTTCTCCTGTGCCAGACTGAGCACTCGCCATCGATTTTGTGTTTTTAGCAAGCGTGCTTGTAAACGTATTTAAGTCTACATCAATCAATTCCTGAACTGCAGAAAATTTCTGAAGAGTTTTAGTTGAAACACCTGTTTTTGTCGACAGAGTTAGCATTTCATCGCCATATTTTTTTGAAACTGTCGTCTACATACAGACTTGCTTCGGGAATATTCAAACTAACTGAACTAGAAATTGCTCCGGTCATTGTTTTTACGGTGCCGTAAGTTTCTCCGTCTGAATTTAAAATAGCATATCTGAATCTTCTTAAACCTGTGCTTTCCATAGTTTATTCCTCCAAAAATTTAATTATAAATTTAATTATTATGAATTTTTTTGTTTTTAAATTACTCATTCATTTTTCTCACCTTCGTTTATATACTCAATTCTCTCAGTACTCACTTTCTGGACCCGTATTAGGCGTAAATACTTATTTTGTCTTTGGATTATAAAGCACATCACTTAGCCCAAGCTTTATGAAATCTAAATCTAACGGCTTTAAATCTAACATGTATCTGACTTCGTCAATTTGCATAATATTTGCGTCAATCAGAGTTTTATAAGTCTCTAGATTACTTTTAAAAAACAAGTTGTTTTTAATTATTTCTTTTGTGTCAAAAGCAAAATAATAATCTTTTTTCTCAGACTCTTTGAGTAAATCTCTATTTAAAGAGCACTCGAATTCACTGATTACCGGTATTACTGCGTTTTTCAAAAAGTCGTAATAATCTGTTTTACCGTCGGCCCCGACATTGATGCCAAAGATGGATTTAATCTCAATTATTCAGGCTTTTTTTATTCTCGTTTAATTGCATCTCAACGCTTGTATTGCTCGATTCTTTGAATTCCAAACCCTTTTTCAATCTTTTTGTTTTATTTGCTTCAATCGAGCGAACTTCTTCTTACTGATATAAATTCTAAGAGTGGGTCGGGCTCGGCACTGCTGTCATGTGAACGCAACATCGTGACAATTTTTATGAGCGTCGATACGGTTTTATTCGCACAGTCTGTTGTTCTGTTATATTCTTGGACCGCAGGATTTGCATAGAGATTGCTTCTGCCCTTTACATATTCTTTTGTAACAAGCGTGCCATTTTTGTTTATAACTTTTTTAAGTTCATCGAGAACTCTCAGCTGTACTTGGTAGCGTTTGAATGTGGTTATGAAGAAAAAATTTTGTTCAACTCCGTGCTTTTCCGCGATTTTAAGAATTTCCTGCGCTTGGTCGTTTAAATTAAAATTTTTGTTCATAATTCCCTCTAAATTTATGAAATTAATTTTGCTTTCTTATCAGTCAAATTTTCCCAACGCCTGATAATTATATCGCAATATCTCGGATCCAGTTCCATCATCAAATTTTCTGTTTTTTGGTATCAAAATAGCCTCAAATTTACATTTAGAGATTGAGGCAAATTTCAAAAAAATACATGAATTGCGGGAACGGTGTAAACGAGGGACCGGCGTGGTGTTGGCTCGAATTATTTTTTTAATTTAACACCCCGGGGGGAGTACTTTTTCGGAAATAAAAAAATATAACTAGATAGTGTCTACACAAAATTTGACATTCTTAAATCAATGAAATAAACTTAAAAACTATGAATAATTTACAAAACAGACATGATTTAAAAAACGAACAATGGCTTAAAATAGAACCGATAATCAAGAAATTAATCGGAACTTGGGGAGGAAGCAACGCAAAAGATAATCAAACTTTTGTGAATGCCTGTTTTTGGATAACTCGAACAGGCGCACCATGGCGTGATTTGCCACCGCAATATGGCAAGTTTAACGCTGTTCATCGAAGGTATAAACGATGGTGTGATCGTGGAATTTGGGATTCGATTCTTGCTGAATTGATAGATGACCCAGATTTTGAATGGCTAATGATAGATGCGTCTCATGTCAAAATTCATCCACATGCAGCAGGAGCAAAGGGTGGAAACCAAGACATGGAGCGCACAAAAGGGGGCTCAATTCCAAAATTCACCTGGCTGTGGATGCGCATGGTATGCCGATCAAAACTACTATCACAGAAGGTACCAAAGCTGATTGCAAAATGGCTATCCCTCTCATTAAAGGGATAAAAGCTGAGAATTTACTTGCCGACAGAGGCTATGATAGCAATGAAATTGTTGAGTTTGCAAAAAAATGTGGTATGAATGTAATTATCCCACCAAAAAAGAATCGGAAGATTCAACGAGAATATGATAAATACTTGTACAAGTTACGCCATTTGGTTGAAAACTCTTTTTTAAAACTAAAACGACTTCGTGGTGTAGCCTCGCGCCATGCAAAAACGACTTCTTCTTTTCGAGGTGCGGTCACGATTGCTTCAATTTTACAGTGGTTGAGAATTCTTGTGTAGACACTATCTAGATTTTTATAAAAAATATGTTATTATTTAAATATTAATTTAATTAAATTTAGATTTATTATAGGAGGAAGTTTAATTGTCAAAAGATACAAACATACAGGAATTAAAAAGCACAGAAGTTTTAGCCAAAAATGAAATTGGACAAGTCTATTTAAGAAACGATTTAGTTTTCAAAAGAGTTTTTGGGGACGAACGCAACGGGAATATACTTAGGAATTTTTTGAAAGCATCAATTGATTTAAAAGACAATGATTTAACAAAAATTGAAATTATTGATCCATCTACTAAGATTAATACAATCGACGACAAAACAGGTATTTTAGATATCAAATGTACTACAAGTACAGGTAAAATAATAGGAATTGAAATACAGGTTGAAAATGATAAAAGCATGAAAAAACGATTAATTTTTAGAAATGCAAAGAATTTAGCAGACCAATTAAAAAGGGGCGAAAACTATTCAAAAATCAAAAAAGTAATCACAATAGCCATATCAATCAATCATACTATAATAGACCTCCTCGGAAATTAATTTTCAAAATTAATTAATCCGCACAACAAAGACATTCTTAATTTAAACCGAGTACGTCGATTACGGTATTTGTTTGCTACTATTTTAAAAACTTTAATTTTTGCATTTATGTTTTCAATTATGATTCGTTCTTTTGAAATACGCCGATTTTCAGATTTTTCTTCGGCAGTGAGTGTGCCTTTTCTTGGTTTTTTCTTTGGAGTTTCGCTGTTTTTGTGTAATCTCAAAATTCCCTGATAACCGCTGTCTCCTTGGACTTTTTTATCATTTGAAATCGCATATCCTATACTTTCCTCATAAAGTTTAAAGTCGTGAGTTTTTCCTTCAGCATGGGCAATACAGATAATATCTTTTGTTTGTCGATTTACAATTAGTTGCGTTTTTATGGTATGCCTTTTTTTCTTTCCTGAATACCACTGACGCTGTTTTTTTTAGGGCGTTCGACCGGACTTTCCATAACATCAACAACCACAATTTCTATCTCGTTATTTTCAAGTAATGCTTTTTTGCCGGGTAAACTGAATTTTCTGCTTTTAATCAGTGTATCTTCGACCCAAACGATTGTGTCGTGCGTTGTTGCTTCGCCAACCTCAAACTCAAATGCCAATTCTTTTTGTGTCACATACTGTCGCCAGTACTTCAAAGCCATAAATAATTGATCTTGAAGTGTTAATTTTGTGTGCCTGCCTCGACGTTTGTGCTTTTCAGCGTAAGCTATTTGAAGCTGAGCAATCATCGCACTATAAGTTTCTTTTTTTATACCTATTAATTGCTTAAAATCTGCATCTTGTAATCTCATAGCTTTTTCATATCTTGTCAATTTTCATCACCGATATTATTAAACCATATTTAGACATAAAAATCCAATTTCCGAAGAGGTCTAATAAAAGAAGGTAACTATTACAAGTATTGTTTTAAATTTAATGATAGTGAAAAAAATATTAATTTATCAGATATTTCACAGATAAATATATTTGAAGCTAAAAATTTACCAAAGGAATACGAAGACGATTTAATAAAATGGCTACGATTCATAAAATCAGAATCACCGGAGGAGATGGAAATGCTAGCAAATAAAAATTCAGGTATCAATGAAGCATTATGCGTTTACAAAGAATTAACCGCCGACGAAGCGTTTAGAATTCAAGCTTGGGACAGACAATTATATTTGTGGTCACTTGGTGAACAATTAAACATTGCTAAAGAAGAGGGAGAAGCTAAAGGAATACAAATAGGAGAAGCTAAAGGCGAATCTAATAAAGCTATTGAAATAGCTAGAAAATCATTGAAACGTGGCTACAAGATAGAAGATATTTCTGAAGATACAGGTTTGTCTATCGAGCAAATAAAGTCTTTAAACGCTAATTAATTGGCTACGATTCATAAAATCAGAATCACCGGAGGAGATGGAAATGCTAGCAAATAAAAATTCAGGTATCAATGAAGCATTTGCGTTTACAAAGATTTAACCGCCGACGAAGCGTTTAGAATTCAAGCTTGGGACAGACAATTATATTTGTGGTCACTTGGTGAACAATTAAACATTAGACCTCTTCGGAAATTGGATTTTTATGTCTAAATATGGTTTAATAATATCGGTGATGAAAATTGACAAGATATGAAAAAGCTATGAGATTACAAGATGCAGATTTTAAGCAATTAATAGGTATAAAAAAAGAAACTTATAGTGCGATGATTGCTCAGCTTCAAATAGCTTTCGATGTTATGGAAAGTCCGGTCGAACGCCCTAAAAAAAACAGCGTCAGTGGTATTCAGGAAAGAAAAAAAGGCATACCATAAAAACGCAACTAATTGTAAATCGACAAACAAAAGATATTATCTGTATTGCCCATGCTGAAGGAAAAACTCACGACTTTAAACTTTATGAGGAAAGTATAGGATATGCGATTTCAAATGATAAAAAAGTCCAAGGAGACAGCGGTTATCAGGGAATTTTGAGATTACACAAAAACAGCGAAACTCCAAAGAAAAAACCAAGAAAAGGCACACTCACTGCCGAAGAAAAATCTGAAAATCGGCGTATTTCAAAAGAACGAATCATAATTGAAAACATAAATGCAAAAATTAAAGTTTTTAAAATAGTAGCAAACAAATACCGTAATCGACGTACTCGGTTTAAATTAAGAATGTCTTTGTTGTGCGGATTAATTAATTTTGAAAATTAATTTCCGAGGAGGTCTATTAAAGAAATATTGTCTGAAAGAGAAATAAGTCTTACATACAAATAAATTGATGAATTAATGTCTACACTTTTAAATATTAGACTTATTTCCAAACTAAACAATCAGATCAAAATTACAAACACCGGAGATCAAATTACACCGGAGACCAAAACGTTTTCTACGATTTCGGTATTTATCGGCTAAAACTTTAAAACGTTTAATAAAACCAATAACATTTTCAATTTTTACTCTTTGAATTGAAATTTCACGATTTTTTTCTTTTTCGTATTTTGTAATCTGAATTTTTATGGAATTTATGAATTCCTTGAAATTTTGTATACATAAGATTTTGATATTCCGCAGCTTGGACCAATATGAAAATAGGTTCTGTACTCTCTTAGATATTCTAAAGCCATCAAAACCATTTATTCCATATACAGCTTATTTTTTCGGCCTCCTCTAGCTTTTTTTATCTGGTGAGCGACTTCTACGATTTCTATCATTTTTTTAAAGGTTTCTTTTTTGACTCCTGCGAGGCTTCTAAATTTTTTTTGTTACATATTTCATGTTCTAACTTATTTTTTAAGTTTGGAAAGAAGTTTAATGAACAAGCCTATTTTTTATTTTTAATATTGATTTTTTTATTTAAATCTATTAACATACTCATGCGCGAGTATGCTGGAACTGGTAGACAGGCACGTTTGAGGGGCGTGTGTTTCGTACGTATGGGTTCAAGTCCCATTACTCGCACCAGTAAAGATGTAATTTAGGTAACTGATTTTTAAACATTAGATTTCTTTCCAAATTAAACAATCAGATCAAAATTGCAAATCCCGGAGATCAAATTACACCTGAGATCAAAACATTTTCTACGATTTCTATATTAGACCTATCCTGAAACTGAATTATTTTTGCAAATTTCATCGCCAATGTGATGCTTGAAACTACGCACACACAAGCAGGATGGCTACACGTTTCTGTACTCCTGTGTCCTCGAAATTTACAAAAATAATTCAGTCTCAGAGCAGGTCTAATAGACTTCTTTCCAAACTAAACAATCAGATCAAAATTACAAACCGGAGATCAAATTACACCGGAGACTAAAACGTTTTCTACGGTTTTTGTATTTATCGGATAAAACTTTAAAACGTTTAATAAAAACAATAACATTTTCAATTTTTATTCTTTGGCTTGAAATTTCTCGATTTTCTTCTTTTTCTGGATTTGTAAGCGGATGTTTTTTAGTTTTCTTTTTTGGAATTTTTGAATTTTTATGAAATTTATGAATTCCTTGAAATCCAGTATCAATCAGTAATTTTATTTTGCTGTTTATCTTGAGTTTAGATTCTTTAAAAAGTCTGAAATCATGCTTTCTGCTATTTGCAAAATCAGTGCAAATAACCGTTCTGTCTTTTTTGTTCACAACTAATTGAGTCTTTAATGTATGCCGTTTTTTCTTGCCAGAATAATATTTTTTCTATTTGGTTTTTCGATTTTTTATTTTTTGCTCATTCTTTTTTCTGTTTTTTTGACCGTAGCGCTTTTCGACCAGGAAGTGCGAAATTTCCGTTCTTTATAAGTGTGTCCTCCACCCACTTAATAATTTTGTATGAATAAGATTCTGATATTTAGATGCCCAAAGATTATATAAAGCCAATAGCTATTCAAGAGATAATAAAAACTTGGTATTTAACAGGATTTTGATTATGGTTTTAAAAGCTCAATCAAAACACCATCACAGCAATATACCTTTGCGATGTCTGTTGGTCTTTTAACATTAGACGATATTTTGTTCATAAACGCCAAATTATTTGCCGGATATTTAGGCGGTTCAAAAAGCAATATAAACGATAACTTGCCTAAAACATGGAATATAGTCGAAAAGCCTGTATCTTTTATGATTTTTTTAAGGATCATGGTTTTGTGATTCCTGATTATAAATTAAAATGCTGGACCGCTAGATGAATACAGAGGCATGTTCCAGTTTCTTCTCTTGCCTTAGGAACTACCGAGATAGCGAGCCCTGCCTCCTTGCCGGTATTTCCTGAATTCCCTAAATTTACCCCAGGTTTTCCAGATGCTTTCGTCCCAGGCCCCTCATCGGGGGAAACTGAACTGACCCCGTTTGATTGGGATGCTACATAAAATTCAATGCTCTATTTAGGTATCCGTATACCAGCAGTATCAAGATACATTTTCGCAGCATGCATATATTTATTTAAAACCCTTGCCGGTCTTTTTTTATTTAACTCAGAGTCCTCTTTATTATTTTTCTGTCTTTTTTTTTCTTCTGTAGTCATAATACTCGTTGGTAATACGCAAGCTGATTTGCTGATTTCAAGCGCTTTTTTATATAAATCGAGCAATTTTGTTTTTAGATCGGCAGTTATTTTAAATTCAAATTTATGCTCAGGTATTGGTTCTTGAGTAGTGATTCCTGCCTGACTTAATTCTGTGGTGTCTTCATTTTGCCCGAAAGCATTAATCTGCGCTGTGGTATACTTCATTGGAGTAATTTCATTTGTGTCTGGGTTAATTATTGCTAAATCGCCTATATACCCTTTTCCGTTACTAATCAAGTCTTGTTGGATAGCAATAGCTTTTTTATCATCTTTCAATGCACAATACCGCTCACTATATCCAGCTGACGAAAAAACAGTAAGCACTCCTGTGACGTATGCCCTTTTTTCATCGTTTACCTGATGTGCACGTACGATCTGTGTAAAGCCATGCCGGCCTAGGAATCCGTTAATTTGTTTTGGTCCATAAAGATGACCACAGCGGCGATTACTATCTTGGTATCGGTGGGCGCTACGAGACATAGGATCACTCCACATTAAATCATCAAACATCATATTAACGTTATCTGGTTTATTATTATGACTTAAAAATCGATCTGCCGTCTCTTTGCTATCGGATAATCCAGCCACTACCATTTCGGAAGTGTAAGTATCAAAGATATCTGAATTGTCTTGACCAAATAATTTAGGGAGATCAGTATTGTTTGTCCCTTCAAATAATTCTGCTTCATTATCAACATTAGGTAATCCCCCATGTGCTACAAATTGTTTTTTATTAATAACAGCACAATAAGCTAATTTTAAGTCGAATATCAAGTTTGCAGCTTTCCAAACTAACGTTCCAAATTTTTTACCCAAGATTTTTTCACATTGAGCTGCAAAGCCATAGCGGCTATTTTGGGCAGCAACTTCATGGTTCCCTCTTAATAGAGTCACATACTTTGGATACTTTGTTTTAAGCCCAAAAACTAGTTCTAATACATCAAGATTATTTGGGCCTCTATCTATATAATCTCCACAAAACACCACTTGCCCTCCATCAATTATGATTTTTACTGCTTCTTTTACAATGCCTCTAGTTGATATGAGATCGCCATGCAAATCGCCAAAAACCGCGACTTTCCCACCGTTAGAATCAACATCTTTTCTTATAACTCCTTCTGCAGGTATGTCTTTAAAAATTTTTAAGAATTTTTTATATTTTGCTTCTATTTCTATTCTAGCCTTTTCTTCTTCATCAGGACTAGGGATTTTTAATTCGGAATATGTGGGAATTTGTTCTTTAAATAAAAGTTCCATTTGGGAATTATTTTTTGATTTTATCTTAGCTTCTGCAGGTATCCAATAGTACTCGCCCTTGCCTTGAATAATAAGATGAATAGGGTTTATCCACTTCCATTGGGATGGCACAAACGATTCTAATGACTTATAATTTTTTTCTATATCTGTATTATTATTTTTTAAAATAGCCTGCTTAAGTTGATCCAATATATTTGATAGACTTCGCCCAAACTTGGAAGGAGTTAATGTATTGGCTTTAAAATGCATTAATAATGTGTCACTATCAATATTCTTTATGGTCATAGTTTTAAGAGATGATAATCCTTGCCAGCCTTGCAATTTTTCATAATTTTCTTGTGAAAAACCGGTCGCTTTTCCCCCGCTTCCGTTTTCGTCTTTAAAATCTTTAGAAAAATCAATAGTTATTTCGGAAATTTTTGATAACTTCTTTAAATCTTCTTTTGTTTCACAAATTGGATATATCAAGCCATCCTTGCATCTAAACAAATCATTATTATTATTCATAGTTAAAGCCTCCTTATGATTTTGGTACTGCTTCAGATGTACGTTTTATTTCTTTTACAACACCTCTTAATTCTTGGCCAACTTTTCTAAGTTCTGCAATACGGTCAGAATTACTGTAAAATTCCACGCAACGGGCAAATGCTGTTGAGTCTTTATTATAAAATTCAATATATCTATCAATGTTATTATCCTGCATAAAAACAAATCCCCCATTATCCTCAAGAATTTTTATCTTTTTATAAAAGGCATTTAAGTCAATACCCTCAATTTTTTTTGTTGTTGTGACGGTAATGGATTCCCCGTTATAGTGCACCGTAAGCTCTGATGGTTCTGGAGCGCTTAAATCGATAGCAAAATCATCTGGGTCAGGAGATGGATCAGGAGCAGAAGCAGGCGACGCAGCCGCAGATGCCGCACGAACCGGCGGAGGAGCAGAAGCAGGAGTCGAAGCAGGTGTCGCCGCCGGAGAAGCCGCACGAACCGGCGGAGGCGCAGAAGCAGGAGACGAAGCAGAAGCAGCCGTAGGAGCAGCATGAGACGGCGCAGCAGCTGGATGCGAAGGAGCCGAAGCAGTATCAGAAAAAGAAACACGAGAAGAAGCAGGCGTAGGAGCGGAAGCAGGTGTCGCCGCCGGAGATGCCGCACGAACCGGCGGAGGAGCAGAAGCTGGAGTCGAAGCAGGAGTCGCAGCCGCAGAAGCAGCATGAGCTGGCGCAGCAGCTGGCTGAGCAGGAGGAGTAGCCTTAGGAGGAGCCGCAAAAGGCACACGCGCAGGCGCAGCAGCAGGAGCCGCAAAAGACACACGCGCAGGCGCAGTAGCAGGAGCATGAGACGAAGAAGTCACAGACGCAGCAGCAGGATGAGGAACATGGACCGAAACAGTAGGTGGAGCTGCATCCTGATGGGTGGCCTTAGGAGCCACCGGAACAGGAACCGGCTCAGGCTCAGGCTCAGGCTCAGGATCCGGCGCGGGAACTTGCGACGTAGACCGAACAGGATCTGTACCGTGATCAGGCGGCGGCGATGGATCCTCCGATACAGCGCTTGGGCTACTTGAGGGGAGAGGCGGGGTTATCCCAGTGTGATGCCCCCCGGGTGGTTGGCTGATGGGCGATGATGCCCCTGATGTTTCCTCTGGTGCATGTTGGTTTCCTCTTGGGGGTGCCTGTGTCCCTCCCTGGTGAGCTGATGAATCTGGTTCGTTTTTATGTTCTTCTGTTGTTTTTTTTGTTCCTCCTGGTCTATTGGGTAAATAAATAGTGTTGTGTTGAGGGTTATATGTTGGACCTGTTTTTATATTATAAAAAATACCATGAATTTTTTGATGTATTCGTAATAGGAACCTTCCACCTTTGTTTAGTGGTTGAACTTCCAAGGTTTGTGCCTGCGTGCCCGCGCCGGAAGCAACCCTATCTATTTGCCCTTTTTCATTAATTCTACACAATTCCAACTGGCTAATTACTATTTCCTTGCATACCATCTCTGATATACTTATTTTAAATATTTCTTCTACTTTATGATGATCACAATATATATTAAAATATTTACGCAATTGTTTATTAACTAATTTCAAAGCTCTGTTTAAAAAAGTATTGTATTTTTTTGAATATGGTATACATCTGTTAAATTCACTTTTCTCTAAATAAATGCTATGTGATAAATATATAAATTTATCAGATTCATCCAATGCTTGAATTCTACAAGTTCCGTTCTTTAAACGGATAGCTCTTTCCGCTTCTAATAACAAAATATATCCCTTGACGTTGTCTCCATTTACATATTCTGTAATATCAGTTTCTTTGGTTAATAATTTAGGTTTACTTTTATTTACTATATAAAATGTTAAACTGTTTGCAAAAAACGTAGTGTTAATCTTTGATTTTTTCTTTTTATCTGTAACATATTCTTCAGTTACTTGTATTTTAAGTTTATCTAAATCCAACCTACCAGTACTAGCATCATAAATCCCTGTTGATTTTAATTTACAATTATCTCCATTCTTCATTCTAAACTTAATAAACCACTTACTAGCAAGCCAGCAATATTTAACCCTAATTATAAAAGCTTTATTTTTAAGTTGTTCCTTAATTTCTTCCTTTGCAGGCATAACAGTCCACCTCTTTTTTGTATATATTAAACCTTAAAATATTTAAAATTAAATATTTTTTATTAATAATAAACAAAAAAAAAAAAAAAAACAACAAGGTTTTTTAAAAATTTAACTTATTTATAACATTTAACCTGATATATTTTTTGAAATATGTTATTAAATTTTTTTATTTTATATACTTGCATTTTTATAATCTTAGTATTATAATTAAAAATGTAAACACGTGATTATAAATGAACAACTAACGTTAGCATTAACAAATAAATATTTTGTTATTAAAATTTTAACTTCACAAAATAAAGAATAGATTAGACCTCTTCGGAAATTGGATTTTTATGTCTAAATATGATTTAATAATATCGGTGATGAAAATTGACAAGATATGAAAAAGCTATGAGATTACAAGATGCAGATTTTAAGCAATTAATAGGTGTAAAAAAAGAAACTTACAGTGCGATGATTGCTCAGCTTCAAATAGCTTACGCTGAAAAGCACAAACGTCGAGGCAGGCACACAAAATTAACACTTCAAGATCAATTATTTATGGCTTTGAAGTACTGGCGACAGTATGTGACACAAAAAGAATTGGCATTTGAGTTTGAGGTTGGCGAAGCAACAACGCACGACACAATCGTTTGGGTCGAAGATACACTGATTAAAAGCAGAAAATTCAGTTTACCCGGCAAAAAAGCATTACTTGAAAATAACGAGATAGAAATTGTGGT
Organism: Candidatus Improbicoccus devescovinae; assembly: GCA_036245095.1. Classification (GTDB taxonomy): domain Bacteria; phylum Bacillota; class Clostridia; order Oscillospirales; family Acutalibacteraceae; genus Improbicoccus; species Improbicoccus devescovinae. The sequence goes on along the minus strand of BSWA01000002.1, from coordinate 60,565 downwards.
TGTTGATGTTATGGAAAGTCCGGTCGAACGCCCTAAAAAAAACAGCGTCAGTGGTATTCAGGAAAGAAAAAAAGGCATACCATAAACACGCAACTAATTGTAAATCGACAAACAAAAGATATTATCTGTATTGCCCATGCTGAAGGAAAAACTCACGACTTTAAACTTTATGAGGAAAGTATAGGATATGCGATTTCAAATGATAAAAAAGTCCAAGGAGACAGCGGTTATCAGGGAATTTTGAGATTACACAAAAACAGCGAAACTCCAAAGAAAAAACCAAGAAAAGGCACACTCACTGCCGAAGAAAAATCTGAAAATCGGCGTATTTCAAAAGAACGAATCATAATTGAAAACATAAATGCAAAAATTAAAGTTTTTAAAATAGTAGCAAACAAATACCGTAATCGACGTACTCGGTTTAAATTAAGAATGTCTTTGTTGTGCGGATTAATTAATTTTGAAAATTAATTTCCGAGGAGGTCTATTTTTTAAATATTAATTTTGCTTCCCGGAAAACCATTTACACAAATTTTTTTACGTTCCTGGCTCTATTTTTTGGAAGTGCTTGTATTTACGAATGAATTTAATATGAAAATATAAATTTTTTCTTGAAATTTAAAATTTAAATAAATATAATAACCCCAGGTTAGAATTTTGTGCCGACGTGTTGGAATGGTAGACGAGACGGACTCAAAATCCGTTGCAGGCGACTGTGTGTGGGTTCAAGTCCCACTGTCGGCACCATCATCAAACCATAATTTTGATACAAGCCAGAATCGCAGTAATACTGCGGGTTTTAACGTTTAGGAGAAAATTTTAAAGTCTGATTTTTTAAATTTTTAAACCCAAAAGCGCATTTGTGCACACACCTCGGAGGAAAAGTTTCATTGTGCACCAGGCTAACAAATGCAGTAAATATGCCATTTTTGCGAAAAAATCCATCTCACGGCAACCGTAAAAAAAATTGTGAAAATAGAGCATAATTTAAGTAATAAAACACGGAGGGGCAAAGTCTCATGAGTGATATCAGTGAAGAAAGATTACAAGAATTAAAAGATTTAGCAAAACTTCTTGCTGTAAATGGTGTTAGAAATAATACGGAATTAGAAAATTTACACGCTGGACGAGGACCTTCATCGGTTGTTGGAGATTATTCTGATATTAAGGCACTATCGCCTTATGGAGAAATCGAATGGAATAGGCTTTCTCGTATTAGCGATAAAGAAATGCGATCACTTATGTTAAGCATAGAGCGTGCACTAGAGAATACACTAATTTCATATGAAAAAGCCGATCAAAAAACGAAAAAGGACATACTAAAATTTTTCAAAATCCAACGGTCATATGATTATGATATTTCATGTTCATCGTCCACAAAAATATAACTATTTCATTGATTTTAAGAGCGGTATAATATTTTGCAAATCTCCGTCCGCCACCATCAATGTTTTTATGTTTTCTGCCGTCAATGTTTCAACAAAATTTATAATTTTTGAAGTTGAACGGCTGTAACGGCTTAGATTTTCGGCTATTATCGCGTCTATTTTATAATGTTTAATTAATTCATAAATTTTTTCAAATCCATCTTGTTTTTTACCAATTTCTTTGATCACATTAACAACTTCAAAACCGCACAGTGCTGCGTAATCCCTTGTGTTTTGTTCTTGAAGATCTAATGCTTTATTGGCATTGTTACTTGTTGCCACGCGGCAGTATAAAATTGCTTTTTTCATAAATTGCTCTAACTGCCGTTGTTGCAGGCATTTTGATTGCTCCTTTCTAAAGATTTTTGTCTTGCTTTTTCTTTCATTTCTGGCGTCCAAGATTCACTTCGAGACTTGTAACTCCACACTTTTCGCATAATTGTCCCGTTCTGAAAAATAAAATTGAGACTTCCAGCTTTGGAAATCTCAATCAGATTTATTTCTTTGAATTTTTCCTTAAATTTTTCTTCGTTAAATTCCGATAAATTAAGTATTTCTGCTATTTTTGATTTCAAAATTTCCTCAGGAACTTGTTTTGAACTGCATTCAAATTTGCCTTTTAGGTTAAACGATGAACAAATCCAAACTGCTTTTTCATATTTTGTTCCGACGCCATTAATTTTCCTTCTATAATTTTTACCGCAGATTTCGCATTTTATCTTGCTTGTGAACAGGTATTTTGATTCTGATTTTAGTTTGTTTTTAGGCTTGTAAATTTCAGCTCTTCTTCTAATTTCATTTTGAACTTTATCAAAAATTTCTCTGTCAATTATTGCTTCATGACTGTTTTTGACCAGATACATTGGCAATTCACCGCTATTTTTAATCTTTTTCTTCTCAAGATGATTATTGACGTATGTTTTCTGAAAAAGCATATCGCCGACATATTTTTCATTTCTTAAAATTTTATCAATTGTGCTTTCGTTCCAAAAATCACTGATTTTCGGCTTTATTTTAAGTTTATTAAGCTTCTTCATAATGGCGTTTTTGCCTAATCCTTCAAGGTAATTTTTAAAAATTATTTTTATGATTTTGGCTTCTTTAGTAGTTATTTCTAGTCTGCCGTTTTTTAATTCATATCCATAAATTTTAAAATTGTTCGGTATCCCTGATTTGAATTTCTTTCTCAGTTTCCATTTGCAATTTTCAGAAACAACTCTTGATTCTTCTTGTGCATAGCTCGCAAGAATTGTAAGCATCAGCTCGCCATCTTCACTCAGACTGTGAATTTTTTCCTGTTCAAAATAGACGTCAACACTCAAATTTTTGAGTTCTCTGGTAATTAAGAGCATATCCACCGTGTTTCTCGCAAATCTAGTGATTGACTTACAAATAATCATATCGATTTTGCCTTTACGACAGTCTTGAATAAGCTTTTGAAATTCAGGCCTCTCGCCTTTTGTGCCGGTATAGGCTTTATCAATGTAAACTCCTGTATATTCCCAATTTTTATGATTTTGGATATAATCGCTGTAATAACTGACTTGCGCTGACAATGAATGGAGCATCGCCTCTTTGCCGTCAGAAACTCTGGCGTAAGCCACAACACATTTTTTATTCAAAAAGTGACAGTTTTTTGGCTCAATTTTTGTAATATTTTTCTTCATAATTTTTTAATCCTCCATTCATATATATCCATATATTAAGGCTATTAGTCAAGGTTTAATGCGGTTTTTCAGGTGATTTAGCTCACCAAAAATTGGTTTGTATTTTTTGATTAATTTGTCATTAACTACATCAAAATCTTTTTTGGAAATAACGCTGTTTTTAAGCATAGATTTTATAAGTAAAATTGAAATTTGATAATTTTTTTCGCGTTCAAATTGTTTATCTGTCATTTAGCCGCACCACGCCAAGAAAGTAATTTACAAAATATTGCTGACCTTTACCTGTAACTTTAGTGGTTTTATTTACAGTGATGTGCCCGTCAGAATGAGTAATTGCGGTTTCTTTTATTTTGAAAAGTTCCAGTTCCATCGATTTTTGTGTCGGCATATTGTAATCAGTACCGTTACGTTTTATGAGATATCCGTCTTGACGAAGCTTTTCGAATAAACGATTTTGTCCGATTTCGATACCGTTACCTTTCAGAATTTTTGCGAGTTCGCCAATTAAAATTGTGCCATCGGAAACTGAGACAGCATCTGCAAAAATTACTTTCGGCTTATCTTTTTTAGACTGAATTTGCAGATATTCTTTTTCAGCACGCTCAATTTTTAAAGCCTGTGCCATTTCGATGAGCAAATCAGGATTATTTAGTAGTTCTTTTGTGGCATACATTCCGTGTTTGCGGATGGATGGCAAGACTTCATCGAAAACCCAACGTTCAAATTTTTCTGCTTTTAATTTTATTTCAGAATTTTTGTTCTGGTCAGCTGCTTTGATTATCAGACGATAAACATCGCCTTCAGAGATTACGTTCGTTTCTTGAATTCCTCCAACCGAAGGTATTCCCAACTTGGAAATACCTTTGCAGTGGTCGTGAACTGCTTTACTTGGGTTGGCATAATCTAAATTTTTTGCGACATCAATGCTAACAAAATGAGGTGAGGATTACCCTCAATTAAAATTGTTCTAATTTCGCCAAATTCCTCATTTTTAAAAATTGTAAGTTCATTCATATTAAAAAATCCTCCAAAATTTAATTTAAAATTAAGCATGAAAAAGGAGCCGTTTTACGGCTCCAAGTAATAATATTTATGGGCTTTTGTAACGAAAATTAATGTAACATTGATGACTGCAATAAATTCTTTTGCTATTTTGATAATCTGTAAATTTCTTGCCGCAATGCTTACAAATTACTATATTTTTGGGCTTATTTGTATAGATATTTCGATTTTTGTTCCAGCAACGATTTTTACAAGTTTTACAGCAAAATTTCTCTGGTTTAGTTTTTTTATCCAGAATCAGCGCTTTGCTGCAGTTTTTACAAAAATTTTGAGATTTATCATCTTTTATTTTCAAAACTTTAAAATTATTCCGTCTACAAAACGACTTGATTGTGTTTGCTGAAACTCCAGTAACTCCTGCAATTTTAGTATAGCTTTCACCATCTTCTCGCATTCTCTGAATTTTAAATCTTTGCGTCGTATCCAACAAAATCACCTCAGCTGTTAGGAATTTTCAAAACTTGTCCGGGATAAATTTTATCGCCGATAATGCCGTTAAGTTCCGCAATCTTACGCCATCTTGTACCGCTTCCAAGTTTCATCAAGGCAACGCCCCATAATGTATCATCTGTGACCACAGTGTAAGTGTGGTAATTCGGTTGGTTTACTGAAATTGACTCGTTTTTTTAAAATCCATTTAGACCATTAGTTTTCATAATCTGCGGATAATCTTTGTAGCTTTCGTTTAAATCAACATTTCCGCTAATTCCATCGATTTTGCCTTGATCAGACTTCTGCCAAATCCCGCAATTTATCGAAGGTTTGGTGGTATTCCACTGAGCGAGCCACAAATCAAATTCATTCAAAAGTTCATCTTTATTGAGATAATTTTGAAGCCAATTTAGGTTCATATAAATCATTGCATAATAGCCTGAATCTTCGATTTTTTCACAGAAAGCCTTACAAATGTTGGTTTTTTGGCGATTTGTGAGCGCCAACATCGTACGATCTTCAATGTCAAAAATTATTGGGTATTCAAATTGCTTGTTTGCGATATTTTTTAGACAAAATTCAGCCTCCAAAACGGCATCGTTTGCGGAATCTGCATAAGAATAATGATATGAACCTATGCAAATCCCTGCTGATTTTGCACCTGCGTAGTTTTGTTCGAAAAATTTATCTTTTTGGTTAGGTGATTCTTTTCCCCAGCCGGACCTGATTATTGCAAACTCCACGCCATTGTTTTTGGACTTTTGCCAATTAATATTGACGTTCCACTTTGAGACATCAATTCCGTTAAATTTCATATTCTTAACCTCCAATTATGTTCTTTGCAAATTCATACGTGCCTGTTGACCCAAGCAAAATAGGAATTAAATTGAAAATTCCCAAAACTATGCCATTAAATGAAAAATCGCCCACAATGAAGTGCACCCCTTTGTTAAACTTAGACTTTTGTCTAAATTTTGGGGTGCAGTTCACAAAGGCGATTCTTACGATTGTTACAATACTTGAAATTATTAAATTCAGCCAAAGCGGACTTAAATTTGTATAATTCTTGAAAAATTTAACACCACCAGTAACGATCAATATACAACTCGCCAAACTCAAGAACATTTCTTCGGTTAAAAATTGATTAAGATTAAAATTTTCGCTCATTTTGATTCCTTCGAAAAATAATAGACCTCTTCGGAAATTGGATTTTTATGTCTAAATATGATTTAATAATATCGGTGATGAAAATTGACAAGATATGAAAAAGCTATGAGATTACAAGATGCAGATTTTAAGCAATTAATAGGTGTAAAAAAAGAAACTTACAGTGCGATGATTGCTCAGCTTCAAATAGCTTACGCTGAAAAGCACAAACGTCGAGGCAGGCACACAAAATTAACACTTCAAGATCAATTATTTATGGCTTTGAAGTACTGGCGACAGTATGTGACACAAAAAGAATTGGCATTTGAGTTTGAGGTTGGCGAAGCAACAACGCACGACACAATCGTTTGGGTCGAAGATACACTGATTAAAAGCAGAAAATTCAGTTTACCCGGCAAAAAAGCATTACTTGAAAATAACGAGATAGAAATTGTGGTTGTTGATGTTATGGAAAGTCCGGTCGAACGCCCTAAAAAAAACAGCGTCAGTGGTATTCAGGAAAGAAAAAAAGGCATACCATAAACACGCAACTAATTGTAAATCGACAAACAAAAGATATTATCTGTATTGCCCATGCTGAAGGAAAAACTCACGACTTTAAACTTTATGAGGAAAGTATAGGATATGCGATTTCAAATGATAAAAAAGTCCAAGGAGACAGCGGTTATCAGGGAATTTTGAGATTACACAAAAACAGCGAAACTCCAAAGAAAAACCAAGAAAAAGCACACTCACTGCCGAAGAAAAATCTGAAAATCGGCGTATTTCAAAAGAACGAATCATAATTGAAAACATAAATGCAAAAATTAAAGTTTTTAAAATAGTAGCAAACAAATACCGTAATCGACGTACTCGGTTTAAATTAAGAATGTCTTTGTTGTGCGGATTAATTAATTTTGAAAATTAATTTCCGAGGAGGTCTATTAAATCATATTTAGACATAAAAATCCAATTTCCGAAGAGATTTATTATATATCGATTGTATTATAGATGTCAAGCGGATTTTTAGTGTTTTTTATAGAAAATTTTAAAAATATTTTTTGTGTATTTTTTGGCAAAAAATTCACTGGCAGAAGTCTAGATAGTGTCTACAATACTTCTCAATTATTATAAACTTGAAGCAATCGTAAATGCATCTCGAAAAGAAGAAGTCATTTTTGTATATGCAAAAACAATTTTTTCTTTTTGTAAATATATCTTATAGATCTTTTATTTAAAAAAATACCTGTACATGTTTTGATAAATGTTTTTTATGAATTTAAATATTGTCTTAATTGGAATATTGAACTATAATTTCACAAGCATTGTATTTTTTTTATTCAATATTCATAAATAAAAATTTATAAATCAAAATTCATGAATCAAATAGGAGGCATAATAAGATGAAATTTAATTTTAAAAAAACTAAAATTTTAAGTTCTATATTTAAAGAAGCTCCACCTGGAGATTTTATTTGCGCTCAGGAAAATATCAGAGACCTCCCACGATATGATTATATTACTAAATTTTTTAGGTTTTTTAGTAATAATACTCCTGTGAAACCTGTTGTTCAGGATAAGTCCCGTGAAAAATATAATAAAATTCTTAAACAAGCTGCTAAAGATGATATAAATTCTGTGCTTTGGGATTTTAATACTTCTAGAATAGGCCTCTCTCGGAAACAATTGGAGGCTAATAAATGTCAGTATGGTAATAATGTGATTAGTAAAGATGAAAAAAAACCTAAGTTTGTGTTGTTTATAGAAGCGTTTATTAATCCGTTTACTTTAGTGTTGATTAGTTTAGCATTAATATCTGTGTTTACCGATATTATTACTCCGATTTTAAATAATGATTTTAATGAGATTAATCCAGCAACTGCTATTGTAATTGTGTTTTTAGTAATTCTTTCGGGAATTATGAAGTTTGTACAAGAATCGAAATCTAGTGATGCTGTATCAAAAATAATGAAAATGATTGAAAAAACTGTTAAAGTTTTACGAGGCAAAAAAAGTGTGAAAAATATCCCTATCGATGAACTCGCCGTTGGTGATGTGTTTTATTTGAATCCGGGAGATATCGTTCCTGCGGATGCTAGATTAATTGAATCTAAAAGTCTAGTTATTAGTCAGGCGTCTTTGACCGGAGAAAGCGATCAGTTAGAACGTAATGACAATATCGTGGATAAAAATTATGATTCGATTACTGATTATCCTAATTTGGTGTTTACTGGCGCAAATATTATAACAGGCTCTGCAACGGCTGTTGCGTTGGCTGTTGGTGATAATACTATGCTGGGTTCAATTGCTAAAAGCGTGAATAAACCTAAAGAGGACTCGAATTTCGAAAAAGGAATAAATAAAGTCTCATGGATTCTTATTAATTTTATGTTAATTATGGTTCCTATTGTTTTCTTTGTGAGCGGTTTTACTAAACACGATTGGTTGAATGCTTTTATGTTTTCGTTATCGGTCGCTATTGGGCTGACTCCCGAGATGCTTCCAATGATAGTGACTACTTGTCTTTCTAAGGGCTCTGTTTCAATGTTTAAAAAGAAGGTGATAATTAAAAATCTTAATTCTATACAAAATTTCGGTGCCATGAATGTCTTATGTACCGATAAAACCGGTACTCTTACGGAAGATAAAATTATACTCGAATTATTTGTGAATTGCCTGAATGAAAAAGATCCTAATGTGCTTAAATATGCGTTTTTAAATAGCTATTTTCAAGACGGCACTCGCAATGCTATCGACGTGGCAATTACAAATTATTACGAAGAAAATGAAGAAAAAATAGCTGAATTAAAAAATCTTAAGATCGATTTTAGTTACTACGATAAAATCCCATTCGATTTCCAACGACGTAGAATTTCTGTAATAATTAAACAAAATTCTAGTAATTTTAAGTTTATAATTACTAAGGGCGCAACAGAAGAAATGATGAGTATTTGTTCTAAAATTAAAAAAAATAACACAGATGAACCTAGCGTTCTTACCGATGAACGTAAACAAAAAACAACTGAAATTTCTAATTCTCTTAATAAAAACGGAATGCGTGTAATCGCGATTGCATACAAAGAAATTCAAGATTCTCATGGGGGAAAATATACTATTAAAGATGAATCTGATATGATTTTAATCGGCTTTTTAGCATTCCAGGATCCTCCCAGAAGCACGTGTAAAGCCGCTTTGAAGGCGCTGGATTCCTATGGAATAGACGTCAAAATCTTGACAGGAGATAACGAAAAAGTAACACAAAGTGTATGTGCAAAAGTAGGCTTAAAAAATCTAGAAATCCTCATGGGAAATGAGATAGAAAACATGTCAGATAAGACTTTATCTGAAAATGTAAAGCATGTAAATATATATGCAAAATTGAATCCAGCGCAGAAGGCTAGAATTATTAAAATTCTGCGAAAAACCGGCAAAGTAGTCGGCTATATGGGTGATGGAATTAACGATGCAGCTGCTATGAAAAAAGCTGATATTGGTATCTCAGTAGACAATGCCGTAGATATAGCAAAAGAAGCCGCAGATGTAATATTATTAGAAAAAAATTTAATGGTTTTAGAAAATGGAATTATAGAGGGTCGGAAGACGTATGCTAATATGATTAAATATATAAAAATCACATCGAGCGCTAACTTTGGAAATATGTTTTCGGTATTAATAAGCAGTATATTTTTGCCATTTTTACCAATGTCAAGCCTGCATATTATGATATTAAATTTAACCTACGATACATCATCAGTAGTAATTCCGTGGGATAACGTTGATAAGAGCTTTTTAAAAAAGCCTCGCACATGGGAAAGTGATTCAATAAAAAGCTTCATGATCTGGAATGGTCCAGTTAGTTCTTTATTTGACTGCTTGACATATTTAATATTATATTTTATAATTTGCCCAGCGTGTACTGGAGGCATTGTATATAAAAACATCCCAGTAGATGCTATAATTCAATCAGGCATATTCAAAAATATGAACGCGCGAATGATATATATAATAGTATTTCAAACTGGATGGCTCATAGAATGCGCCTGGAGCCAAGTATTAGTATTTTTCGTCTTACGGACAAAATCCATTTTGCACAACAAACCGGGGACTTTAGTAATATTACTCCCTATCGCAATAAGCATTCTAGTCAACGCATTAATATATACGCCAATAGCCTCGGGCTTAGATTTGGCCTACTTACCAGGAAAGTATTACATGTATTTACTAGCGGTCTTAATATTATATATAACAATCGCGAATCTTTCAAAAAAGATATATATAAAATTCAAGAAAACCTGGCTATAACCATGAAGTAAAGAAGGACCAAATATTATTAAAATTTTGGGAATATAAAAAATCATGGGCTCTCAAGATTATTTGTTAAAACCTAACGAAGAATTAACAGACATAAAAAATGATACAGTGTCTAAATTTATTAATTATGGATTCAAGAAAATAAAAAGAGACTTTTAATATTATTAACTTCTGAATTCAAAGAAAGTCGAACATGTTACTACGAAACAAAACAAGATCTAAACTAGTGATTATGAACAAAAATATTTTATATTAGTCGTAAATTATATGATAAGATGTCGGCCACTCTGCAAATACTCTGTAAATATATAAAGAACTATGGAGATGAATAAATCAGATTTTATTAAGAATGGAACACTATTTTGTTAATCGGAGCTTCCATAAATCCAAAAAAACATAGAATATGAAGATTTCACTTTTATTAAGATTTCGTTCTTAGGAGTGGTTATTATAAATTGTTTGAGTGTTAATTTAGGCGAATTTGTCTTGGATAACCCTATTATCCCCGCGAGCGGAACGTTCGGCTATGGCTATGAATTTGCTGATTGGTATGATATTAATATTTTGGGAAGTTTGTGTATAAAAGGTACTACCCAAAATCCTCGTTATGGGAATGAGTTGCCAAGAGTTGCCGAAACTAGTAGTGGCATGATAAATTCGATAGGCCTGCAGAATCCGGGAGTTATTAATGTATTAGGCGAAGAGATTCCTAAGCTTAAGAAAAAATTTAGTAAAAAAATAATAGCTAATATAGCCGGGTCAACGGTCGATGAATATGTGTATGTTGCACAAAAATTCGATACTTGTCCTGAAGTCATGATCATGGAAATTAACGTAAGTTGCCCAAATATTTCACTAGGTGGAATGGCTTTTGGAGTTTGTGCAGAAATTATAAAAAAATTATGTAAAATACTTAAAAAATGTGTAAAAAAACCTATATATATTAAATTATCTCCCAATGTTACAAATATACTAGAAATAGCGAAAATCGCAGAAGACTCGGGTGCTGACGGATTAGTTCTTATAAATTGCCTGCTAGGCACTGCGATTAATCCTAGAAATGGGCAATTTGTAATACACAACAAATTAGGTGGCTTTTCCGGGCCTGCGATAAAACCAATCGCTTTACGTATGATATATGAAGTAGCGAAACATGTGAAAATTCCTATAATTGGTGTTGGAGGCATTAAAACCGCGGACGATGTTTTGGAGTTTTTATCAGTTGGAGCATGTGCTGTTGAGGTAGGAAGCTGTAATTTAGTTGACCCGCTGGTCTGCAAGACAATAATAGAATCTTTACCTGGGCAAATGAAAAAGTATGGGATTAAAAAATTAAAAAATATAATCGGAAGAAGTTTGAAATTTTAAAAATTTCTAAATAATAGGGTCTCTTGTGAACCCGAAAAAATAGTGTAAAATAAATCATGTGACATAGACATGTCCTAAAATTGAATTATTTTTGCAAATTTCATCGTCAATACGGTGCTCGAACCTGCTCACATACAACTAGTATGCTACACGCTTCTGTGCTCATTTTTCCTCGAAATTTACAAAAATAATTCAATTTTAGGACATGTCTATTGCATAAAAAGACTTAAAATATTAAAGTATAGTTATCGTAAACAAATAGAAAAAAACATTTACTTCGTGTATTGCTTATTTCTGGTATTTGTAATTATGAGTTAATGGTTTAGGTTTAGAATAGGTCTATTATACTTTGACAGTATTTATTGTTATATTACGGTTCCGAAATAAGTCTACTATTTCTATTTTGTTTGGAAGTGCTATTATATGTTTTAACCGGTATAAGTTTTTATAATAAAACATATAATAGACCTGTCTACTATCATTTTCAGAATATCATATTATAATAATCATATGGCTAAATTTGAAAAGATACAAATTCTGGATGATGAAAATTTTAAATTAATATCAGATTTATATAAATTTTAAATTAAAATTTAGTTAAATCAAGTTGATATTGGGTTAAAAATTAAGTTAAGAGACAGGCATAATCATCGAAATATAAATGTTATATGGAGAGGTGTCCGAGTGGCCGAAGGAGTATGATTGGAAATCATATAAACTGCAAAACAGTTTCCGGGGTTCAAATCCCCGTCTCTCCACCACACAGCCATTAGACGAACTCTTAAGTTTATCTAATGGCATTTCTACTTTGGAGTCTTGAGCATTGCAAAAGATATGAAGTTTACTGTCATACAGGTGAATTTTATTGATAAAAGTATCTATCAAAGAACGGCGAAAATTTATGTTATTGACATTACCTTTTTAAAATCTGCTAAAGAAAAATTTAACTTGTTCAAATTTGAGTTGAGATTTCAGGATTTTTTCTCTCGCAAGTTGAACTTCTAAATTTTGTTTCTCAAGTTGTCTTTTTTCGATTTGAGCAGAAATGACTTCGATGGCGTTTCCTGATTCAAGAGCTTTTATTAAATTTTCTGTTGCAGTTTCATTTTCGCGTATTTTCTTTTTAAGTATTGTAAGAACATCTATGTTACTTTCTTTCTTTAGAGAGGTCGCAAATCTTTTTGGCGATTTCATCGATTTTATCGACAGTTAGAATTGGCATGACATTTTTAATCATCAAATCTTTTATATAAGCTTTTTTCACTAGACTTCTTTCCAAACTTAAAAAATAAGTTAGAATATGAAATATGGAACAAAAAAAATTTAGAAGACTCACAGGAGTCAAAAAAGAAACCTTTAAAAAAATGATAGAAATCGTAGAAGTCGCTCACCAGATAAAAAAGCTAGAGGCGGCCGAAAAAATAAGCTGTCTGTGGAAGAAATGGTTTTGATGACTTTTTAGAATATCTAAGAGTGTAAATATTGTTGGTTTCACTGTAACTCACTGAAGAAGTTTGTTACAATATTAAATAATAATTTACAAAAAATCACAGCACTTTATGAAAGATTATCAAATTAAATTAATTGGGCATATAAAAATCCCAGAAAAAATAAAAAATGAGTTATTTGGCAATTATTAGGCTCAAAAAAGATAATAATTTAGTTAAGTTTAACAAAAATTATTCTCAATGTCGGCTTATAAATACTTGTCTCATTGTAGAAAATGTAGCCTGGCGATATACAAAAATGACTTCTTCTTTTCGAGGTGAAGTTCCGATTGCTTCAATTTTCCAATAGTTTAAGATTATTGTGTAGACACACTATCAAGATTTTTATCTATTATCGTCTATGATTTCATCGAATAATTCTTTGTCATTATCGGTTATTTGAGTGAATAGCGCACCTACTGTAGGTTGATTAAAGGCTGCTTCTAGAATGGGAATGACAGATTTTATTTTTTCAACTGTCATATGCTTGAAACTTTCTATATGATTATTTAAATAATCACAAAAATTTAATCCCTGACAAATTTTACTACCTAACACCTGACTACTTATCGCAAGCTTAGAAGTTATGAATGATGAGCTTAATTTTTTCTTACTAATACCTTCTATAGCCTCTTGAGTTATTTCATTGGTCTTCAAAAAATTCATAATTTCTCCAAAAGTTTTCAAAGTTTCTTTTAAATTTTGGCCATTTTGCATTTTAATCTCGATATTGTTATCAAACACATTGTATCTCATGTGCGTATGATAAACACCATTGTTAACGCGAATTTCTTTATATAGAAAGTAATCCGTTATATATTCACATAGGCATTCTAATTCGGCTGAGTGATCTTTACAGTTTATGTCTAAATACATCGCGACCTTATTGGCATCGAAATTTTTGTTGATAATTGCTATTTTTTTGTGCTTGAATTTATTCGGTAATTCTAAAGGTTTATTGTTTTTTTCTTTAATTATTTTATAAATATTTTCTGGAACATCATCTAGTGAATTTATAAATTTTTCAATAGAATTTGAAACTTCGTCACAATTTTCCTGTGCACAGATAACTGCAAATGATTCTAAAGTTGTTTTATTAAATAAATTATTAAAAGTTTGTTCTAATTTTTTAGTCAAATAACTCAAAAACTTCTCATCATTTATATTTTCCAAAATACTTTTTAAAAAAAATGTAATTTCTTCAGTATTAAATCTACATAAAAACGACTGCGAATTTAATTTCTGGCTATTTATAAATTGAGAATAATTAAACTGTGATTTGTTTTCATTGATATTATTTAAAATCTGAGTAACCCATTTTTTTATAGTGTCTTTATTGTCGAATTTAATATTAAATGTTTGTGTATTCATTAAGAAAAAGGCTTGTTCTAATTTTTCTTTAGTAGTAATAAACCCCATATTTGCAAATGCATTTTGTTCAGATTTAATATTTGTAGTAGCGTCAAGACCAAAAAATGTAATTATATTTTGACTTTTCATATTTTCAATTTCACTTCTTGTACAATCCGAACTATCATTACTATTAAATATTTCCAAAAGAAGATACATATACTTTATATCTTCATCCGACAAATTATTAATTTTAAACATTAACTCACAGACAATTAAGTCAGAAATATCTTCTAAAGCAAAATGGCATTTTTTATTATTTACTGTTTTTTCGATAACGTTACAGCTTAATTTTTGAATATCTAGATCAGATATCTTTTTAAGCATGCTACCAAAACTCGAGGCAGTTTTATGTTCTGGTATTTGTTTTTCTATGATTATTTCATTTTTTTTATCCTCTAATTTGTTCAATTTTTCTCTAATTCTATATTCATCACTTAAGCTGAAATCATCTTTATAATTTGATACTAATATTGCATGCCGCTCTTTGGGTAAAATTTTTTCGACAGAACCCAACATCTGATGGACAGTGTCTTTGTCATAATTTAAATCAAGTTTATCACCTGTTATATTAAATATTTTATTAGAAATTGGATCATTAGATCTAAGCCATGAATACCGCAAGTAATCGTTTTTAATACTTTCATCATATATTAAAGTTTTTTTCTTAATCTCGCTCAAAAAGTCATCGTTATCCAAATATTTATCTATAACGGCAGTTGTAAACGGTGTATATAAGATCTCGTCTATAGTTTTTTTAATATTTTCTTTTGTTAATAATTTGGAATTATTTGTAGATAAAACAACATGAAATACTGGTTCATAAAAACAAAAATTATAAACGTCAGATTGAATATCTGTCCACCCATCGTCTCTTAATTTTTTATTTCTTTCAGAATTTGGATCCGATATAATATTGCTTAAAGTTTCATAGCTGGCGAGGGAATATACTGGTAAATCCCTGTTTAATATATACCACACATCGCACCAATTAATATCACCTGATGCTCGATACAAGTCAATTACTTTATAATTATTATCCTCTGTTTTTACAGGATTCTGTTCGATGAATTTAACATTTTCAGCATTGAAATCTTGTTTTTCGAAATTATTCAAATAATCCTCTGAAAGCCATTTCAAAGTTTTTTCTATATTCAAGTTTCCTGTAATAGTAATCAGACAATTCGCAGGATGATAAAATTTTTTATATGTATCTAGAAACTCTTCATATGTGAGATCCATTAATTCCGAAGAAATTCCTCCGGAAAAAAATTTGGTTTGAGTATCAGGATAGAAAAACTCAAGACGCTTCATTAATTCTAGGTATGATGAATCATTTACTTCATTAAATACAATGCCGTTGGCTTTTAATTTTCCATTTTCATCGAGCTCGAACCGGATGCCTTCTTGCTTAAATGCTTTATCGTTATTTAAAATAGAAGGCTCGAAAATATAACTCATGTAAATTTTAGCAAGTGAATTCGCCTCATCTTCGTCAAGACTTGAAACAGTATAGAATGTATTAGTTAGAGACGTACATGCATTTAATTTAGTGGAAAACGCTGAGTCATGTAATTTGAAAAAACCTGGATACCGTTGATTAGCTTCTAACAAAGAATGCTCTAATACATGATTAACGCCAGTATTGTCTTTTGGCGGCGTCTTAAAATTAAATTCTATAACTTTATTAATATTATTGTTTTTTTGGAATACTAAATTTGCTCCTGATTTGGCATGAATATAATGAAATACTTGTGTATTTTTGT
This sequence comes from Candidatus Improbicoccus devescovinae, assembly GCA_036245095.1. Lineage (GTDB taxonomy): Bacteria > Bacillota > Clostridia > Oscillospirales > Acutalibacteraceae > Improbicoccus > Improbicoccus devescovinae. Next base: position 44,490 of record BSWA01000002.1, on the reverse strand, counting down.
ATTGTAATTGCTTGGTTGATATAAAGCCATGGGCCTCTTTCGGGATGCTGCAAACTTGATTGAATAAAGTAATGTTTTTTATTTTTCTTATCGCTGATACTTCGGGTTTAAATGAACAAATAAAAATGTTCAGTATAACTAGTAAAAAAGCTATGTTTTTTTTAAATTTCATAATATTTTACAGTCCCTTTAATAAGATTTTAAGATTGAGAAATATTCTTTATTGTATTTTATATTTCAAATTTTATAATTTAAAGCCTGAAATGTCAACGGTAAAAATTTCAAACAATGCGAATTTTAAATATTTTTGTATGAATATATAAAATTTAATTATAATAATTTAATAAACTAGTAATAAATCGCAAAAATATTATTAAGCACCTTTTGAAATTTTGAACATAAAAATAAATTAAACCGATTTCAACTCAAATATTTATAAATAACTAGTGCCGGAACTGTAGGAATAGAAATTGATTTTAATCCTAATAAATTCAAGGTAGCCTCGCCCGGAAGATAAATTTTACCGTTAATATTTAAAATAGGAGGAATAGATTTTTCTTTGTCATTTACATAAGCTACGGTACTTCCGCTTTCTATTTCTAGAGTTCCTATTTGGGGGATTTTTAAAACTATAGTAGGATTCTGAGTCATGTAAGTTGCAGTTCCATCAGTTAGATTTAAAATATCATCTATAGATAATAAAACGTTTTTATCATAGGTAACAGGTGCATTTTTAAGAGTTAATTTTTTACCAAAAAATACGACATTTTCAGGGAGACATTTCCCGGTTTTTTTACCGGAATTGCCAAAATCTTCAGAATCGTTTATAAATGCATCATAATCATCGGTACTATATTTTTCTAATTCGTTAGAATTAATGGTTTTTAAAGCCAAAGCTATGGTTTTTTGTGAATTTGAACTTAAATCTTCTGATGGAAATAAATCGTTGTTAGCAACAGTTTGTAAGAAAATTATATCAGCTAAAGCCGATAGAAGTCGTTCTTCTAATTTTAAGTCAATTAAAATTTTATAATTTTCAACAAAAATATCTTCAAATTTTTTTAATTTTTCTGAAGAAACAAGTCTTAAAATATTTTGCGCTGATTTTGATGTCAATGATATACAAAGTTTTACATAATCAGTTTCAGCCGTCTCGACGGTATCATCCAATTCTTCTTCCTGTTCAGCATCTTCAAGGTCTACAGCTCGGCTTAATACTTTTTTAATATTTGGAATATTACTATGACTAGATATTAATCTAGCGTTGCAATTTAAAAATAAAACTATGAAAACAATTATTAATAATTTATTCAAATATTTTAAGATGTTTTTGAAATTCAATAAAATATAATTCCCCACTTTCATTCACCACCTTTTTTTATTATTAATTAAATAAAATTTTCAATTAAGTGCTAGGAGGTGGATTCTGAGTATCTGCTGCCGCAGTTTTCTTTTTTTCTAGTTCTGTTAACAGTTTACTAATGATTTCTAATTTTGATGCATGTTTTTTTGCTTTTATGAGTTCATATATTTTCTCAGCTTTTTCTTCTTTATTTATTTCATTTATAAATTCTGTATTAAAATAATGTTTTATTTTAGTATCAGGACGATTAGTTGTTGTTACCAGGTTATCTTCTTTGTTTGTTATTTCATTCCAAAAATTGGTTATTTGATTAAATATTGTTATATATGGGGTATAGGAGTCGCCTGGTGCGCAGGTTCCAGCCGTAGTTTCTTTGCGAGCCTGTATATCGTCTATTTCTAATGCTATTTGTTCAAACATGAGTTCTAATTGTTCTGTCTTTTGCGTTTTGTATTTTATTCGTTGTAACATTAAGGCCTCGTATTTTTCATTGAAATCTTTTTTTGTTTTAATAAAATTATCATTTTTTTCTCTAGCATTGATAGCAGAAAATAATACATCATTTAAGTAATAGGCAATCACTATTTCATTTCTATTTATTAATTTATAGAGAATATTTACTGCATCTGTACCCTCAGTTAATATCAGATTATTCAGGTCTTTTAGTATTCCTCTGTCAGATTTGATAGTGTTAATCACGTCAGTAAATGTGGCTCCACTAGCAACCTGTTTTGCCTCAGGTAAGCTATAATTAATAAAACAAGAGTATAACGCATATGAGACTAAGTCCATTTTTTTAAGATTTGCTATGTCAGGCTGATTCTTTGGTTTAATTTCTGGTTTATTATATTGTGATTCTAAATGATTATTAATTTTGTTAAATAGCTCTTGAATATCTTTTCCTTGCGATTCACTTATATTTTCTTCTTTTAATAAATCTTCAGAAATAAATTGAGATAATGCTTTTTTACTGTCTGCAATTATTGCTTCCCAACGCTTCATAAATTTATCTATAGCAGCAATATTCTTTGCGTTGTCGGCATCAGATTTTTCATTATCTATTATATTAGTTACTGGCTTAAGGTATATTTTTGGATAACATACGATATCATAAAGTTTTTTATATTTTACATCCTTCGCATTTGTAATTTCATCAGGTAACGATAATTTTCGGGCTACAATAGCAGCAAACAAGCTTAAATTATTGACTAAAGCTTCCTGATATATTCGCTTACCTAAGCAAATATGGGTCTTCTGTTGTGGATCGACCGGCGCCTTATTTTCACCATCGGGTTGTGGTAGTTTATCTGTTTCAGGAGCATTTGGTGCTGGTTCTGATAGGTTATATAATCTTGGATGTTTTTTATCTTTTTCTTTAGCATATTTATAAGCTTCCTCACCAGTCGGTTGTTCCATAATAGCTGTAATATACTCGCCAGAATATGAGCTCGCTGGTTTGTCTGACTCTATTGATTGTTTTATTTTGTCTATGCTGATAGACTGCGTGGCTAGGTTGTCTCTTATGTCATCATTGAAACCAGAGAATAGATTTTGGGCAAAAAGTGCTAACTCTACTTGTTGAGTATCAAAATGTCGTTTCAAGTCTTCCTCTAAAAGTTGTTTTTTCGGAGGTTCGTTGGTTGGTTTTTGGGTTGTTTCTTGTGTTTGGTTTTGGGGCTCGATTATAGTAAGAGGAAAAACTTGGTTAATTGCCTCCTCAACAGCGATTCCACCAATTTTAAGATATGCTTGATATTTTTCTTTAATTTCGTCAAATTTATTAGATGTTTTTGATGATTTGCAATATATTGCCGCAGCCGAAGCCAACGTCCCGAAACATGTTAAAAATACGTCATTTCTATTAAACCATTTTTCTTGTTCGGTTTCTTTCGCCTCGTCTATCTTTAATATTGATTTTTTCATTTCTTTAGCCGCAGGAATCTTTACAAAGGTTTCTTGAATTTTTTCAAAATCACAGTCTGATTTTAAAAATATATTTTCTAATTTTTTTACTTGAGTAGTATCTTCCTGTAAAAAATAATGAATGTACGTTGGATCTATTTTTGGCTTTTCTGTTGCTTGCTGTTGTCCAACCTGCTCAGACGGAGTAGCAGGAGGCGTAACGCTTCCGGCAGCTGGCTGGGTGGCTACTGGGCTAGTAGTCTTGGGATCTTCCTCAGTTGTCTGTTTGGTAGAATTAATTGCAGTCTTCGACCATGTTATTAATTGTTCATGATACGTCTTATCAAGATATTTTTTAATTTCATCATATAGCTTCAACAAGTGAAGATGTCTAGATTTTGTTAAACTTCTTTTTACTACTATAGCAAAAAAATCTTTCACTTTTTTTTCGTTTGAATTTGCTTCCTCTTGGTATTTACTTTGTATTTTGTCCAACCTCTTAAGTAAAGCTTGAGATTGATCTTGGTCATTCGTCGCGGTGTCTGGCTTGTCTGCTTTAGATTGTTCTAGAGTAGCTATTTGCTCGATACATGGCCTCGTTTCTAACTCATGGAATCTAACTGCATCTTTGCAGTCAAATAGCGCTTTATATTTCATATCCCTGGTAATCACCGGCTTGGCTGTATCCACTGATACGTTCAACATAGGAGCAACCACAGATGCAAACGTAGCCAAATTAACTAATCGTGCCGTTTGATATTCATTTTCTTCATGCATATTTGCAGGAGTATTTTTTAGTTCGTTTGGTTTGGCAGAAGGCTCTTCATCTACATCAGCTTTTGGAGCATTTTCATCCTCTAATTTTTTAGAAGAAGATTGTACTATTTCATTGAAAGCTTGTAAATTAGCACCCAAATAATCCGTAATGTCATCAACTTCATCCAATTCATCAGGAGGATTCTCTACCGACGTATTTAGCTCTTCTTTCATGATTATAATTTCTGAATGTATGCCAATTAATTCTTTAATTAAATTTGAAAAAAAATTTTGAATACCAAATTCATAAGCATTGCTTGCATTTCGTAAAAATCCATCTATTCGTGTTTTGCCATAATTAGTATATAATTTTTCATTTGATTTGATGTCTTCAAATGATTTTTTAGCTAACTGAGATCTTTCTATTTCTTTGCATTTATCTTTGTACGAACTAACACAGTTTATCAGATCTTTTTTAATATTAAAAATTTTCTTGATTGATTTTATTTCTAAAAATTTTTTTTCAATTTTATTGCAAAAATCAACTATAAATTCTTCTGTAGCCATATAATGCGCCTTATACTTGGATTCATCAGCTTCATTTTCAGGTTTTTCAATGGTATCAATTTTTATGTCTGGAATAGTTGATTCCAATTTTTTAGGAGGGCTATCCTCTTTGATATCATCTTCCTCTTCCTCTTCCTTTTTGTTCCACGGGAAAATAGATTTAAGTTTATTGCGTATCTCATTGCGTTTACGTTCTTTTAATCTATCTGCATTTATTTTGGCCATTTCTTTTTGTCTTTTTTTATTTATTTCTTTCGTTTCTTTTGTTCTTCTTTCATTTACTTTTGCAATTACATCTGTTAACTTAAGGTCACTACTAATTTCTATTCTTTCTGTAACTATCTCATTAAGTCTTTCAAATTCTTCTTTGCGTTCTTTCATAGTTTTTTCAAATCTCTTTTTTTCATTCTTTTGTTGGCTTTCCAGAGATTCCTCTTCTTCTCTATCATATTTTTTATTTTTCTTCTCATCTTTGGTATTTACGTGTTTTTTCATCTCAGTCCGTAGGTCAGGCTTGCTGTTTATTTCATTCTCCATTGTATGAGTTTCCTCAAATATAGCGTCTAACAAGATTTTAAAACTTGTTCGGTCATCTGCGTCTGTAGTCAATGCGTCAATATTAGTAGAATTATCATGTTTGACTTCTTTTATACCCATTGCGTCAAGTAACTTTTTAAATGTTCGTTGTCTATAACTAAACACCAAAGCTCTTTGGGATATATTTGATTCGCTAAACTCTTTATCAGAGGTTCTCTCTTTCCTTTTGGCTTCTGTCTGGCTGTTAGATTTATCTTTTTGCCATTCACGTTTAAGTTTTTTAGCTTTTTCACTTAAACGCTTTTTATCATTTTTGGTATCAAGGCCCTCAAAAAATGTATATATACTTTCAAGATTATCATCAGATGCCACTGTTTCGTCAGTCTTCAGTTCAAGCTTTGCTTTTTTTGCTGACATTTTATCAACTCCTAATTATATATGTTCATTTTTTTATATCTAAACATGCCAAATTAAACATATATAAATAACAGAACTAATTCCCAATTGTACGTAAAATTGTCGGAACTGTTAATGCTGCTGCTTCTTCTGCTATGCGCATACCTACAACTAAAGCTGTTTGAGCTTTCGTGTAACCAGTTATTTCCGCCCACGGAACTGCTCCCAACGTACGTAATCCTGGTTCTAGCTCTGTCCCATCATCGTCCGTTCCCAGGGATTGTTTTTCTATCGAAAGACTTCCCTTGCCTTTTAATGGTTCACCATAAGCAGAAAATGTAGTATATTCAAAGTTTACTCTTCTAATTTTTCCAAAATAAACTAACGGGCCCCATTTGAATAATGCCCAGTAGTTATTCGTATTTGCATATAAAAATAAGTGTTCAATAATCACTACATCTGGATCAGCTAAAGATATATCAAGAGGAATAGTGCCATTCATAGTTCGCATATTATATTCATCATATATGTCAAATGTTAAGTCCAATTCAAGATCCTCAGCTTTTTGGGCTCTATCGGGGAACAGTAATACATAATTATCAGGTGTTGTAACAGCAGGACCATCAAACGACCTTAAGCCTTTTTTACTATCATCCGCGGATTTCATCTGTGAACCTCGATTACGCTTTATACTTGTTGGATTTAATTGCAATGGTAATGCTTCTTTAACGCTCCAACCAAATGGCCCCTTAGTAAACAAATCGGTTACATCTTTTTCTACTACCTTCAATATAAATATATTGGCTTTAACTACTAAACTAAAATCATATAATACACTGGTTCTATAATTTGAAACAATTGATCCTAAAAGCGACATATCTTATTCACTTCCTATATTTTAATTATGTGAGTATTATATGCCAAAGTCAAGGGGAAATATGTCGAATAAACATAATAAATCCAATAAGTCGAATTTGCTTACTTAATTATTAATTTTAACCATATTTTTGAGAATCATGAGTTGATTCTTGTTAATTTTTTTCTTAAAGCTTGTGTAATTTGCGATGCATCTATTTGGCCTTTAGTAATTCGCATGGCAGCGCCTAAAATTGCCTGGAACGCATTATCTGTGCCGTTTATATAATCTGAAACTGCTTTTTTGTTATTAGCTATAACTTGCTCACAGACATCGTTTATATCATATTTTTGGGCCGAAGATAAATAATCGTCGATTAATTTTCTTAAATTTTTGTTTTCTTCTAACGATACTTTTAATATTTTTTTAAAATTACCTTGATCCATTGTCGAATTTGCTGATAAATTCACAAAATATGCGAAATCTTCTGGTGATATAAATATATTAAATTCTTCTCGTTCATTTTCGGTTTCCAGACACGAAAAAATAGTGCCAGTTATAAAATTTGCTGCAATAATAGGATGCTCACATGTTTTCAAAGCATGATTTAAAAAATCAGAAATTTTCACATATTTAACTAAAATTTTAGAAATTTTTTCTGGGATATTTAATTCATTTTTATAATAATTCAACCGAACATTAGGTAAAACCGGAAGCTCTTTTTGTATATTTTTAATAAAAACATCATCTAATTCTATTTCTTTTATATCAGGTTCAACAAAATAACGATAATCCATAGCATCTTCTTTTTCACGCATACTTTCAGTTTTATTAGTATTCTCGTTATATTTTCTAGTTTCCTGAACCAATTTACCCCGCGAATTTAAAACCTGAATTTGCCTTTCAAACTCGCTTTCAAGCGCGTTTGCTATGAAATTTATAGAATTCATATTTTTAATTTCTATTCTGACTCCATAATCTTGACTACCTTTTTCGCGAACAGAAATATTAACATCGCAACGCAAAGAACCTTCTTGCATTCTTCCGTCAGAAATACCCAAATACCGCGATATCGACCGTAAAATTTCAACATATTCTTTAACTTCCTCAGAACTTCTAATATCGGGTTCGCTCACGATTTCTAACAATGGCACGCCACCTCTGTTATAATCAATAAAAAAACTGTTATTTTTATGCACAATTTTACCAGCATCTTCTTCCATATGAATATGATTAATTCGTATTTTACGTCCGTTCGAAAGCAAAACGTATCCTCCGGTACAAATAGGGGCCTCAAATTGAGAAATCTGATACGCTTTAGGCAAGTCTGGATACACATAATTTTTCCTTTCCATTTTAGACCGCAAATTTATTTTACAATCCAGCGCGCAACCCATCATAATTGCATATTTTATTACATTTTTATTAAGCGTCGGTAATGAACCAGGCATACCTAAGCATATCGGACAACAACTAGTATTAGGCTCTCCTCCAAATTTAGTACTACAATTACAAAATATTTTAGTATTCGTTGAAAGCTCGATATGAGTTTCCAAACCACAAACAAGTTCGTATTCCATGAGCTAAACCGCCTCCGAAATCATATATACTTAGTATTATAATAATTTATTTTTTAAATTAAACATTTTTTTAATTTTCATATAAATTTTCACAAATTTTATAACATAAATTTTTAGGTAAATTTCACGCAAATAGACCTGGCCAAAAATGTAAAACCATTTTAGTTCCGAAATAAATTAAATAAAAAAACTTGAGAGCTAATTCTAAATGCTCTCAAGTGTTAGATTTAAATTTTGAGTAATTTGTAATTAAAATACTCTTTTTTTAGTTCTGTTTTTGGTTAAAATTACTAAAGTGGCCATTAACGTGGAAGTGGCTGTTATTAAATATGTCCCAATTAGTTTTTGGCCTGTCTGTGGGTAATAATAGGAATCTTTTAAGTCTAGAAGTCCATATGGGCTGAAATGCGTGGTTTTAAATACATAATATTCTTTGTCTCCTATTTTTTCAATGGTCCCGGGTTTGACTGTGTCTTCCTCGGTTGATATAAATCGGGCTTGCAGATTCGATTTTGTATAGCCTTCAGGAACTGGAAGCCATACCTCTGCTTCTCCATAGGTTGATTCAAAATTTCCTACGTTTTCATATTCAATAGAATCAGAGTCGCCGGTTGTTGCTTTTTTTATTTGAACTGCAATACTGTATATTGTATAATTTTCAACGTGTTCTGGATTGTCTATATTATTTTTGACAAATTCAAAATATTCACTTAATTGGTCGGCTTTCGTAGCTGTTGTTACATTTAATAAGGAATCCGATGGGAAGCCTTTTGATTTTACAATTACTCCGCTTGCTGGATCTGTTTTATTAAAAGTATATTCGTCAATATTACTTTCCTCACTTTCTGCATAATCAGAACTTTCGCCAATTGAGGTATCTTCAGCTAATTCTATGTCTGCCAGATGTCTTGCATAACGAATTTTATAATCATCTACTTCATAAGTTTCAGCATCTCGTTTTCGGGTTTCAGAACCCGTTTCTGAAGCATACATTGAATTTGTATTATCTTCACAGGCATGAATTTGTATTTTTATATTTTCACCAAATTTATCTAAAATTTCGCTCGGGATTGTATACTTTGTGCTATCTGAAGATTTGTATAAATTACCATTTATAAATGCGATTTTGCTACCCGAATCAATTATTAACCCAAGATATTCGTTTGTCTTTAATGTGGATGTAACCGGTGTTATAATTAATGCCCCTGTTTCATCCAATGAACTTTCTATCGCATTGGTCTTACTCGTAACATCTTCGGATTTCACAGTCAAAACTACGTTTTTATTCACATTTTCTGCGGAATCTTCCGTCAATTCGGCCAAGCCGTCGCTAGGAGTTTTGATGCTAAAGTTTTCGGTATTTACCTTAGAATCTGAATCTAGTGAATCTGCATAAACTACATCAGCCAAGTTAATTCTACAGGCAGGGAACACGTCTTGCAACATGCCAACTTTAACGTCTCCAATGCTGTTAGGATTTTGGGCAGATTTATTATATAACGCATGATTAGAAGCCCGATCACTACTTTGAGTTCTTGTTCTTCCTGCAGTTGAAGACCAGTAGGCACGCGGGATTGACAAATTTGTATTTTCAGTACTTATGTTTGCTCTTAGATCTGGTTTAAAGTCACCATCATTATTTGGGTCTATACTTAATGAGTAAGAATCGTTAGTTCCTTTTAAAACACTTGGGAGCCAAAATTTCCCTTCATAAGTTGTTGTCGACGGCGTGGTAAAATTTAGATCAGTATCATTAGACGCCGGATACATATTGGTTTTCACCGCAGTGTCTATTGCTAAATTCCAATCACGGTCTCGGTTATTTTTAAAAAAATCAAGATAGAAATTTTTAAGATCTTGGCCGGTAAAGCTTTTCAACGCATCGCCTATTAGTTTTGATCCCGACCAATCAGCTGCGTTGTATCCTGGCGGGACAGCCTCCGTGCTTGGTCGTGTTACATCGCCATTTTCACTGTCAGGCCCGACTGTGCTCGCTTTATCTGTAAAATATTTACAAATAGAACTTAGTTTATTGCCATAATTATAACTATTTCTAGGTTTAATTTGCTCTTCAGTTCTTACTTGCCGACTTGACTCGACCGGGTCCGGATAAAACGGAAAACTTACATAGGGCCGAGCAGCTAATAAATACAAATAATTATTTGTTGTATTTGTTGATTCACCAGTTTCTTCTTCATTCGATACAACCCAGTATTCATTGCCACCGAAAAAAACTTTCGATGTTGAGATTGCCGTCGATGAGTCTTTTGTCGCTTTTGTTGCTTTTGTTTGCCTAGTTGTTTCTGCATCAGGATCAGAACCACCTATAGCTATCCCTCCTTCGTCAGTTTTTTTAAATATATTACTTAAATAAACAGCCATGCCCGACCCTGGTTCAGCAACACTTGTTTGCCGGCTAACAGTAGTTCCGGCTGACAAAACGACTCCAAAAAAATTAAATAACACAAAACTTACTACCATAAAATACACAAGAGTTTTTTTGAGAATTTTCATAAACATAGTCACACTCCTTACAAAAAAATACATAATATTTCTCAACAGTGACGACATTCTATAATATTTATATATATTTGCAACATATAAAACAAAAAATCGATTAATTAGACATATTTTTTTATATATTTTGTACAAAATAAATAAATTTTCTAATTCCAAAGTCTAAACTATTTTTTGCATTATCACAAAATATTTAAGAATGTTGTATAATAAAGTTGAATTGAAAAAACCTGTCCTAAAACTGAATTATTTTTGTAAATTTCACCATCAATGTGGTACTCAAAACTGCCCACATACAGCCAGTATGTTGCACGTTTCTGTGCTCCTTAAAATTTGCAAAAATAATTCAGTTTTAGAATAGGTCTAATTTAAAATTTATAAAAAATAAGGGGTTGTTTTTTAAAATTTATCTGGTATAAATATTCACAGGTGATAATAATGGGTATACTTAATTAGTTATATTAAATACAGGAGGGTTAAAATTTTGAATAAAAAGCTTGCTATCATTTTGGCGTTTTGTTTGTTTTTTAATATTCCAAGCACGAGAGCTGTGCAGCCAGGAGAATACAGCGGTACCATGGTTTTGATTTGCGCTAATGGAGATCGTCCACGAGTACAAGCCCATGTTGGTTTGTTGTCTGAACGCGAGTTTAATGTATCAACATATGGAAAAGGTGATTTCGGGAAAAAATTTGTTCAAGAAAATCCTAGTACTCCAGAAGCTATTATAAATTGGCCTAATGGAGCAAAATTGCATATTAGATTTGAGATTTTTGAAGAACAGGAACTTGGGCCGAGGGCTCAAGCGGTTGTGCAAAATGCGTTTATGGCAGCGATTTTTTATGATACAGACGATCCAAGATTAAAAGGCATAACTCCGCGTGCAAAATGTGTTATAACAGATGTTATTTATTGGTTTGCAGGATTTCGTTGGTCTAATGTTTTGGACTTTTGGAATTTTGATAAAGAAGCTTTGGATTTTGAAAGCAAAGATCCCGAAGAATCAGCAAGAGTACAAGCGTTTTTTGAATTGAAGAATACAACGGTGCAGCTTGAACATACCCATGGATATCCATCGAAATATTATCCACCAACCCACGATAATAGTTGGCAACGAACCTATTCAGGCAACCCCGGGAGGATTATGGGGGTTATTTCTAAAGGATACAGTGTGGCTGTAGATATATTGAATTTTCCGCAAACACAATATATAGGCCCTGAGCAAAGCCACGTAAAAAAAAACCTCCCGGCAGATGGTTCTTGTGGAGTTGCTTAGCTTTAGGGACCATAATTGGCGGTAGCACTATATTATTATTTAAAAAAGCAAAAAATAAAATATTTATAAGGAAGGGTTAAATTTATGTTTAAACTCAGTAAATTATTGGTTGTGTTATTTAGCTGTTTTATATTTGGTTATTCAAAAATACAGGCTCATGTGAAATATGTAAAAATTGTTGTTGTAGGGGATAAAACAGAAGGGAAAACTGCAATTATTGAAAGGCTGAAAAATGATAATTTTGTTTGTGAAGATCCCACAGACGATTTTAGTTTTTATCAAGAAGGATATAAAGACTATTCCTTAAAGGTTTATGATACCCCTGGATGGAAGTATTATTTTGAGAAAGTTGCTGAACTTTTACCAGGTACACATATCACGTTAATTGTAGTTGATATGACGTTGCCGTGCGGTGACACCCGCAGGGAGTATATAAATAGAATATTTTCTAAGGCATTTGCTCAGACCCGGGGTTGTAATGGTACGATTATGTTTGTCGGTGCAAAATGTGATCAACGTACAAATTTGATTGTAAATTATACTGAAACTTTTAATTTTATTAAAGATATTTCTAGAGAAATTGGTAGTAAATTTATTATATCATCGGCATATTTAGGAACTTTTGACGTATATTCTCCTAATGGAACTCTTGAACGATCTGGGCGTCGAGACCTCGTTTGGGAAACCTTTGTTGAAGTTGCACCAAGTAGCCATCTTTATGATTATGATAAAAATCTAAGTGATCAGCAGTTTGTTGGTTCTCTTGAAAGAGCTCGCCTTGAAAAAGCAAGAGATGAGGCGAACGAACGTGCTCGGATCGCCAGACGGGAGGCTGATGCGAAATTATGTAATGTAGCCTGATCTTTTAAAAAAATATTTTTTTAAAAGTATGAGTTGGTTGGATTCGTGTTAATTTAAATTTGTAATATTTTATCTGATCGTCGGCAGAGCAAATTAGCCGCTTCATCTAATCCAATTCGGTATTGAGTTTTATTCATTTTTTTGTACTTTGTAAGTTTTTCATCATAGTTTCCGCTAAAATCCCATAGCCCTTCACGGGATTGTTGACGCATACATGAGTCACTGCTCCGACAAGTTTGTTTCCTTGGACTATAGGGCTCCCGCTCATCCCTTGGACGATTCCTCCCGTGTTTTGTAGTAATTCTTCGTCTGTTACACTGATTACGATGTTTTTGGTCGAATCCGATTTATTTAATTTTATGGCATCTACGTTTATATTATAACTTTTAGGTATAGTACCATTAATTGTAGAAATCATAGTAGCTGGGCCCCTTGTAATCTCTTGTTTGAACGCAATCTCAACTTCCGATAAATTATTCGGTTTTGTTGAATTTGCAGTCTCATTATAATTCCCGTAGACTCCTGAATTGTCATTCAGCTTGAGTTCACCGATTGGCTTGTCATTACTCACGCTTCCACGAAGTTCGCCTGCTAGGCCGTTCACGCTCTTAATTACTGAATTAATTTTAGCTTCTAGAATATCTCCATACGCCAAAGGTATGAGTTCTTCGGTGTCAATGTCTCGTATGCCATGACCTAAACTAGCAAATTGATGCGTATTTTTGTCGAAAAATGTCATAGTTCCTATGCCGGCGGAGCTATCTCTTATCCATAGGCCGGCTCGGTATTTGTTATCAGAAGTCTTAGCCGGAAATAAATTGACAGGAAAACAATAGTTTTTTCTTGAGATTGTTAAGTTTAATATCCCAGAACAATTCTCGACCATGTACGCAAAATCTTCATTGGTATTAATTGCAGTCCCATTAGCTTGAGTAATTAAATCTCCAGATTTTATGCCGCATTCTTGAGCAGGGTTAATTTCGCCGTTCTGAGTCGAAACTGATGTTGTATTTACAACCATTACGCCATTCATAAATATTTTTATAACATACGGAATACCAGAAACAAAAACTTTTGGTCTTTCATAAATTTGTACTGTTACTTTTTTTAACGGAATATTAAATAACGTGACATTTGCTTTATAACTGTTTTTCGTGTCAAATTTAGAATTCGCCTCTACGGAGTCTAAATTCGAATTTGGAACAATTTTTATAGGTAAAATCTGAAAAACATTGCCAAGATTTATCTCAGCTTTTTCTTCAGAATAAAATACCGACGGAATCTCTCTGCATATAAAAAAATTGACCGATACTATAATACCACTAAGTAAAATAATACTAAATATAATTGATTTTTTTATATTATTAATATTATTATTCAAAAATTTCATAAAATCTACCGCCGCTAAAAATATATAACTCATATATTATTTTTAACCGACAGTTTCTTAATTATTCTAAATTTTATTTGGAAATATTAATAAATAATTAAATATTTTTGAATTTTATATTAAAATATTCTTAAATTTATATTAAATTTTATATCCCGAAACTACTTTGGCATGAAATTCCTGTGATTCATATTTATAAGCTACGTTCAATAAAAATTCATCATTAAATCTAGAAGCCAATAATTGCATTCCTATGGGTAAATGTTTGCTAGAATATCCGCAAGGAATCGAGATTGCAGGCAAGCGAGCCTCATTTGCAGCTACAGTGCATATATCTGATAGATACATTTTTATTGGGTCCGACCCAGAATAATTAAAGCCAAACGCCGTAGTTGGTGTGACGGGCATTAGTATTATATCAAATTTTTCGAAAATTTTCATAAAATTACCCGTCAAAAACTCTCTAAGTTTTTGTGCACGTTTATAAAAATCATCACAAAACCCAGCACCTAACACATATGTGCCTAGTAAAATTCTACGCTTAATTTCAGCGCCGAAACCTTCGGTTCGACTTTTTATAATTAAATCCTGATAATTATCATAAGACTCAGGTCTAAAGCCATATCTAATGCCATCGAAACGGCCCAAATTCGATGATGCCTCCGCGCACGAAAGAATATAATAAATAGGTATAGCATAAGAAATTTCCGGAAAACTAAACAAATTTGTTTCCGCACCCAAGTCTTCAAAAATATTAATAGCTTTTGAAATACATGTCGTGATTTCAGGATCAATACCTTCTAAACATTCTTTTGGAATACCAATTTTTATATTTTTAATACTATCATTACGTAGGCTAAAACTGCTTTTCCGTATATGAGAACTCGAGGTGGCATCTTTTGAATCAAATTTTGAAATTGCGTCAAAAACTAAGCAAGCATCTTCCACAGTCAAAGTAATAGGACCAGCCTGATCAAAACTTGATGCTAACGGGATTAATCCATACCGCGAAACAGAGCCATAACTTGGCTTAAAACCTACGGTCCCACAAAATGCCGAAGGTTGCCGAATCGATCCACCAGTGTCCGTACCTATAGTAAACGCAGCGAGACCGCCAGCAACTGCTGCGGCGCCTCCGCCGGAACTTCCGCCCGGTACTTTTGTTAAATCATGCGGATTTTTAACCGGCCCAAAAAATGAAGTCTCATTCGAAGACCCCATAGCAAACTCGTCTTGATTATTTTTGCCAAGCAAGACTACACCGGCAAGTTTTAAAATTTCCCAACATGTTGCATCATAAATAGGAACATAATTTGCAAGCATTTTTGAACCACAAGTTGTTCTCACATTTTTTGTGGAAATTACATCTTTTATGCCTACCGGAATACCCTCTAAAATCCCCATCTCTTGATTTTTAGCAATTTTTTCATCAACTTTTTTAGCACTATTTAACGCTTCTTCTTCCGTTACAGTTATATATGCATTTAGTACGTTTTTTTTAATCTCTTTTAAATAATTTTGTGTTATTTCAACACACGATGCTGTTTTCGACGTCAATAACTCATGAATTTTTAATATTATTCCCGTATTAGGACTCATGTGTACCTCCATTTAATACAAAAATTTATATAAATTTTATATTTTTTTATATTTTAACAACAAAGAATCCATTTTCTTTTTCAGCACAATTTTTAAAAATATCATCTTGACTTAAAGAAATTTCTTTATTATCATCTTTCAAATGAGTAGAAATTTTTGTTTTAAAATATAATTCAGAAGTCTCATGAGTCTCCACGTTGGAAATCTGATTGACGAATTTTATTATATTCCCCATTTGTGAAATTATACCAGTAATTTCATCTTCTGATATACGAATTTTAGCTAATTTAGCCAAATCCAAAATTTTCTCTCTTGTAATATCTACATTTTCGTCTAGCATTCAGGAAGACCTCCTCAAAAAACCGCTAAATATACTATACACTTACACTATATTAAAATTCAACACTTCTCCAATATACTCACCCATCATTATTTTGAATAATAATTTAAATATATTATTAACAAATTACAAGTAGAATTTCAAAGAAAATATTTATTTAATAAAAATTTCAATTTTTTAACTATCAAACTATAAATTGAATACAATGTATTCTAAGTAAATATTCCGAAATTTCAAGGGTAGGTTGTTGTTTTGTTTAATTTAAACGATTTTTTGATCCACAAATTCATAGGTAAAAATATAGACGCAACAGATAATAAGATAAGAAAAAAAAGCGGAATTTTAAGCGGCGTCTTCGGAATCATCTTGAATTTATTATTATTTAGCAGTAAACTCATGATAGGAATTTTTAGTTTCTCGATCGCCACCATGGCCGACGCATTTAATAATCTTTCAGATGCTGGTTCATCGATTATAACATTTATATGCTTCAAAACCGCGAGCACTCCCCCAGACAAAGAACATCCATTTGGCCATGGACGTATAGAATATGTATCTGGACTTATTGTCTCGATCGCGATAATTTTGACTGGATTAAGTTTTATAAAAACATCCATTGAGAGAATATTCAAACCAGAAGAAATAGTCATTGATATTCTGTCTATTTTAATTTTAAGCATTTCCATCATAATCAAGCTCTGGATGGGTTTTTTTAACCATAAAATAAGCAAACTAATAAATTCATCAGCCATTCAAGCTACGGCAAACGATAGCTTTATGGATTCAATAGCTACAAGCACTGTGATACTCGGCATAGTTACAACAAAATTAACAGGTTTTTATCTCGATCCATATGCCGGGTTAATAGTTTCTGTTTTTATAGTTTTAACAGGCACAAAAACTCTAAAAGAATCTCTTGACATTCTTTTAGGCAAAGCTCCAGAGCCAGAATTAATAGAAAAAATTAATAATTGCATAAAAGATTATCCAGAAATACTAGAAATTACAAATCTAATGGTTCATAATTATGGGCCAGGGTGGAGCGTCATCACATTTAAAGCTAAAGTATTAATCATAAACAATGACATATATGCTGCAAACGAAATAATAGAAAATCTCGAACAAAAATTAGAAACGAAATTAAGATGTCAAGCAGTAATAAGATTACAGCCTGTTATTAATAATAGCCAAAAATAAATAATATTTTAGTTCAATTTATACTAAGGAGGTAATGCTAAATTCAAAAAAAACTATCTTTCCTCATAGCACCATATACTGCATGGTTGTTCATATTTTCGTTAACACCACTTGCTTTAATAATGTTTTTTTCTTTAGTGAACTCAAAAAACGAATTTACACTTGAAAATTTCATAAACGCTTTTGATTTTTCGTCTGTATTTTTGCGCTCGTTGAATTTGTCCATAATTTCGACTATAATTTGCTTGATTTTTAGTTATCCTGCTGCATTTATAATTTCGAAATTCAGCAACCGATCGCAAGTAATAACTATGACACTAATTGTTCTACCCATGTGGATAAGTATGCTATTACGAACCTATGCTTGGATGACTATCCTAGAAAACAATGGTCTAATAAATTTATTACTATCTAAATTAGGAATAAGTCAAATAGAATTTTTAAACAAAACCGGAACCGTGATTTTTGGCATGATATACAATTTTTTCCCATATATGGTACTACCAATTTATACATCTCTGACAAAAACAAATAAAAGTATTGTTGAATCTGCACAGGACCTCGGGGCAAACAAATTCGATGTATTCAGAAAAATAATCTTCCCATTAAGTTTACCAGGCGTATTCTCAGGAGTAACTATCGTATTTGTACAAGCAATAAGTACGTTTATAATTTCAAAAATGCTAGGTGGAGTACGTAATATACTTATCGGCGAACTAATAGAAATGCGATTACTAGGGAGCTCATACAATTTAAATGCAGGATCAGCCTTATCAGTAGTATTTATAATTCTGGTCATGACAACAATTGGGATAATAAATATTAAACATTAAAAAACACGCATTTTGCGATTACTAGGAAGCTCATACAATTTAAATGCAGGATCAGCCTTATTAGTAGTATTTATAATTCTGGTCATGACAACAATCGGGATAATAAATATTAAACATTAAAAAACACGAATTTTATGAAAAATATAAAATTATTATAATTCTTATTTAAATTTAATTTATGCAAACATCTCACATAAAATTTTAATTATTATCTTATATTTAATTAATTTTTCATATTAATTATTAAAATTATATTAAAATTCTTAAAAACAAACAAATTCGATTTACCATATAATTGTTCAAATTAAACAAAATCCCACTAAAATCAGGAGAATTTCAGTGGGAACATCCATAAAGCTAATTCAAAAGAAATTTAACTTCTAGGGCCATGCTCTTCTTCGCGTATTTTAGCGAAACAAGCGCTACAATACACAGGTCGGTCGTCCCGTGGTTGGAAAGGAACACGAGCCTCACCACCACATGCAGTGCATTCAGTGACAAACATTTCTTTTTGAATACGCCCTGAATTCCTACGCGTACGACATTCTTTGCATCTTTGTGGTTCGTTTTCAAAACCTTTACTAGCATAAAACTCCTGTTCTCCACCGGTAAATACAAATTCCTTCCCACATTCTTTGCAAATGAGAACTTTGTCCTCTCTTTCCCCAAAACTTTCGTCCATTAATCTAACCTCACTTTTTTTGAATCTGCCCTAAGGACGGGTTCGCACCGACGCCTCTGAAAAATAACAACGCTCTGTCTAACTAAGCTACTTGGGCCATAATACTAGATTAACTGAACTGTTATATTAATTACCCCAATCAATACAAATGTATTGTAAAATACTAATATTTAAATGTCAACAACAAATTTCAAAAAAATATTTTTTGAAAATATCAAATTTTGTGTAGACAATATCTAATCAAAGAAGGAGAAATTTATACAAAAAAATATATTTATCGTAATATTCGCAAAATCTTTGACAAATTTTATAATAGATGTTATTATTAAAAATAAATCGTGTAAATTTAAAGTTATTTTTAAACAAGGAGGAAATTTTTCATGAAATTTGTACAAAAAATCACGAGTATGATAGCTTCTCTCATAGTTATGTCAGCATCTAGCGGAGTTAAAGCTACAAGCCTTTATCAATCCTGGCCGGAAAGCATTTATTAATACTGGACGCAAAGACCCTTCCTAGACTGGCATATGATTAATGGACACTTAAGGAAGGAAGATATTCTCTTACTGAACGGAGATGTCGATGAAGTTAAAATTGTTCCAAGTGAGCATCCAGTCACCACTATCAGCATAGGGCCAAGCGGAAAGACCGATTACTCTACCTTTCAATCTGCGGTTATATTACATACTGACGGGTTTCCGATTCATCCACCCAGGCATAATTTTCTTGAGTTACATGATCAATCAGGCGATAAATCGACTAGGATTCCGTTCGCTGTCGGGGCTGTCGCCTTACCATTCGGGAAAATGGAAAGGATAGCCCTGCAATTAGGAGCTAATGTCCCTATAGCTAAGAGGCAAAGACATTTATAAAGTAAAAGTGAAAGTTACAGTTTGCCCAGGCATCGGATATAGCGGCAAAATACCCGTATATAAAGCTTCTCCCAAATATAAACGCGATCCCCACGAGCAGATTAGATTCGTTAGCTAGCGCAGTAGAACGTAGTAAATCTAGATGAGATAAAAAATTAGAAATTGATTTTTAAATTTAATTAGCATATAATTAAGTTATAAATTTATATTAATAATTTACAAAAAGGGAGGAATTTAAGTTTGGAAACCCAAAATAGGGATTCATTAATTACGCTTGACGAAAACATCCTAGACCCAAAACTCGACCCAATATTTAAAGCGCTTTTTACATCAGAAACTTACGAATCAAAAGAAGCACTGAAAGATTTCTTAAGTGCATTTACAGATCAAAAAGTAATTGAAGCGACACTGCTTCCAAATGAACCATCAATAACACAAAGAGAAGAAAAACAAATAAGATTTGATTTTAGCTGCAAATTTAACAGCGGGGAAAGGGCTACTGTCGAGATGGCGCTAAAACACAGACCCGACGAACTTACACGAAGTGAATATTATGTTTCCAAGCTTTTCATCTCGCAAGAAAGTAAAGGCGAAGACGATTACGACAAATTGATGTCCGCATATCAAATCACGCTGCTAGCGGAAGGAAAATTTTTCGATGATAATAAAACAGTTCATAATTTTGAGTATTATGATAAAGAAAATAATATATCTTTAGATGGTAAAACTCGTATAATTACGTTTGAGATGAGCAAGCTTGACAAAAAAACCATTCCAGACAATCAAAAAGATAACTGGGGAGCATTTCTAAAATGGGCAAACGACAAAACCAAACTCGAAGACATAAATAAGATCATAGAATCCGAAGGAGGAATAGCCATGGCAGCGGAGGCACTACGGGGCATAAGTCTTAATGAAATAATGCAGATTCGGGCAATAGAAGCAGAAAAAAAAGTCAAAGACTATCAAAGCGATATGGCCAGAAGTAAAAGGGAAGGCATACAAATAGGCGAAGCGAGAGGCGAAGCAAGAGGCAGACAGGAAGGCAGACAGGAAGGCAGACAGGAAGGCGAAGCGAACAAAGCGATTGAAATGGCCATAAAATCGCTTGAAGAGGGATTAGAACCTAGTTTAATTTCAAGATTAACTAATTTATCTATCGACCAAATAAATGCCCTTAAAAGCCAAAATAACGTTGAATAAATAGACTTATTTCCAAACTAAACAATTAGATCAAAATTAAAAACGCCGGAGATCAAATTACACCTGAGACCAAAACGTTTTCTACGGTTTCTGTATTTATCGGCTAAAACTTTAAAACGTTTAATAAAACCAATAATATTTTCAATTTTTACTCTTTGACTTGAAATTTCACGATTCTTTTCTTTTTCTGGATTTGTAAGCGGATGTCTTTTAATCTTCTTTTTTGGAATTTATAAGTTCTTATGAAATTTGTGAATCCCTTGAAATCCGGTATCAATCAGTAATTTTATTTTGCTGTTTATCTTGAGTTTAGATTCTTTAAAAAGTTTGAAATCGTGTTTTTTACCATTAGCGAAATTTGTGCAAATTACTTGACCTGTTTTTTGTCTGCAACTAACTGAAATTTTGAAAGTATGCCGTTTTTTCTTGCCAGAATAATATTTTTTCTGTTTGTTTTTTCGATTTTTTATTTTTTGCCCATTCTTTTTTTCTGTTTTTTTGGCCGTTCGGTTGGAGTTTCAGAAGCATCAATTAAAATTACTTCATATTTTATGTCACTTTTTTGAAGCGCTTTTCGACCAGGAAGCGCGAAAGTTCCGTCCTTTACAAGTGTGTCCTCCACCCACTTAATAATTTTGTATGCATAAGATTCTGATATTCCGTAGCTTACGCCAATATAAAAATAGGTTTTGTACTCTCGCCAATATTGTAAATTTATCACAAGTTTATCTAAAACAGATATTTTAGCCTTCCTGTCGGCAGTGATTTTTCTATTAAAAGTATCAGCAACTTCCAAAAGGCGTAATAGCCTATCAAAAACATATTTTTCTACACCAAAAAATCTTTTTATATTTGTTGATTGCTATTTCTGCAATTCTAGCTTGGGTGTTAATTTTTATCACCATTTTTATTTTGTAATGGGATTATATCATATTTTTATATTTTCAGACAGGTCTATTTGTAAACTATTTTGAAGCATGACCAAATTAATACTTGTATTTTAAAAAAATATTTATATAATTATTTAGGATTTTATAAAAAATAGTTCTAGATGGTTGTATTTATCTTAAATATATAAAAAATATAATAATAGGAAATGATTTTATTGAATATACATAAACTTGTTATAGTTGAGTCTCCTGCTAAAGCGAAAACTATTAAAAAATATCTGGGCTCTGGATATGATGTTATTGCTTCTAACGGTCATATAAGAGATCTTCCAGTGAAAAAACTTAGTATTGATATTAAAAAAAATTTCACGCCTACTTATGATATTATAAAAGGCAAAGAGGCTGTCGTAAAAAAATTAAAAGATAAAGCAACTAAAAGTCAAAGGGTTTTTTTGGCTACAGATCCCGATCGCGAAGGCGAGGCTATTTCGTGGCATTTAGCATATATTTTGAAATTAAATACTGAGGAAGAAAATCGTATAAGTTTTAATGAAATAACTAAAAATGGTGTGGAAATTGGTATAAATTCGCCTAGGAAAATTGATCTTCCTTTGGTGAATGCGCAGCAAGCTAGGCGAATTCTTGATAGACTAGTAGGTTATAAATTAAGCCCGTTTTTATGTCAGAAAATTCATAAGGGCCTTTCAGCTGGAAGAGTTCAGTCAGTAGCGTTGAAAATTATTGTCGAAAGAGAATATGAAATAAGAAATTTTATCCCTGAGGAATATTGGAGTATTACTGCCGAATTAATAAAAAAAGAAAATCAATTTTTTATCGCGAATTTCTTCGGTAAGAAGAATAAAGCTATTTTATTAAAAAGTCAACAAGATACCGATAAAATTATAGCGGAAATTAAAAATTCTGAATTTATCGTAACTAAAATAACAAAAGGTAAAAGAAATAAATCGCCTGCTCCGCCGTTTATAACATCAAGCTTGCAACAAGAGGCATCATATAAGTTACATTTTAGTGCAAAACGTACAATGAAAATAGCGCAGGAATTATATGAAGGTGTTAATCTCGAAAAAACAGGCTATACAGGCTTAATAACGTACATGCGAACAGATTCGCTAAGAATATCGAAAATTGCAGTAAAAGAATGTGCAGAATTAATAAAATTGACATGGGGCGAAAAATATTTACCTAAAACCCTGAGAAAATTCAAAAAAAAATCTGGGGCGCAAGATGCTCATGAGGCTATTAGACCGACTTATGTAATGATTCGTCCTGAAATGATAGAAAAAAGCTTGACATCGGATCAGTTTAAATTATATAATTTAATATGGAAACGATTTGTAGCAAGCCAAATGGCTAATTGTATTCAAAACACTATTCGAATAGAAATAACTGCCAATGAATATATTTTTAAAGTCTCTGGATTTAATATATTTTTTGATGGATTTACTATTTTATATACACAAAACCAGGATAATAACTTGAAAACCGAAATAAGTATCCCAGACCTTTACGTAGGTGAAATTTGCGATCTAAAAGCCCTTGTTCCAGAGCAACATTTTACTCAACCTGTTGCAAGATTTAATGAAGCCTCATTGATTAAATATCTAGATGAAAACGGCATCGGAAGGCCTTCTACGTATGCGTCAATTATTAGCACTATATTATATCGCGAATATATAAAAAAAGAAGTAAAATCTTTGGTTCCTACAGAACTCGGCGAGGCTGTATATGAATTAATTCATAAATATTTCCCTGATATCATAGATATTAAATTTACAGCAGAAATGGAAAAAAAATTAGACTCCATAGAGGGAGGGACTACCAATTGGAGTGACATACTATCTGATTTTTATGGTGATTTTGCACAAAAATTAGAATTGGCAAAAGAAGAATCTAAAGACATTAAAATTAATCTCAAATCAACCGAGACCGATATTATATGCGAAAGGTGTGGAAATAAAATGCAAATTAAATTTGGCAAATTTGGTAAATTCATAGCATGTTCTGACTATCCTACATGCAAAGCGGTCAAAAAATTCATATTCTCCATAGGCATCGACTGCCCAAAATGCGGTTGCGAAATTCAAGAAAAACTTACACGGAAAGGCAAGAAATTTTATAGTTGTTCAGCCTATCCGAGCTGTGATTTTGCATCATGGGAAAAGCCAGTAACCACAAAATGTCCAAAATGCAACAGTATGTTGTATCAAATATCAAATAAATTAATATGCAAGAATGTCGACTGCAATTATCGCATAAAAAGCACTGATCAAACCGAGCAACATGTGGGGTAGACTTGAGTAAAAATATATTAGACTTCTTTCCAAACTTAAAAAATAAGTTATAATATAAAATATGGAACAAAAAAATTTAGAAGACTCGCAGGAGTCAAAAAAGAAACCTTTAAAAAATGATAGAAATCGTAGAAGTCGCTCACCAGATAAACAAAGCTAGAGGAGGCCGAAAAAATAAGCTATCTATGGAAAAAATGGTTTTGATGACTCTTTAGAATATCTAAGAGAGCACAGAACCTATTTTCATATTGACGTAAACTACGGAATATCAGAATCTTATGCATACAAAATTTCAAGGAATTCATAAATTCCATAAAAATTCAGAAATTCCAAAAAAGAAAACTAAAAGACATCCGCTTACAAATCTAGATAGTGTCTACACAAGAATCCTCAACCACTGTAAAATTGAAGCAATCGTGACCGCACCTCGAAAAGAAGAAGTCGTTTTTGCATACGCGAGGCTACACCACGAAGTCGTTTTAGTTTTAAAAAAGCGTTTTCAACCAAATGGCGTAACTTGTACAAGTATTTATCATATTCTCGTTGAATCTTCCGATTCTTTTTTGGTGGGATAATTATATTCATACCACATTTTTTTGCAAACTCAACAATTTCATTGCTATCATAGCCTCTGTCGGCAAGTAAATTCTCAGCTTTTATCCCTTTAATGAGAGGGATAGCCATTTTGCAATCAGCTTTGGTACCTTCTGTGATAATAATATTGCGGTGGCAAATCACGCCATGGTGCACCTGTTCGAGTTATCCAAAAACAGGCATTCACAAAAGTTTGATTATCTTTTGCGTTGCTTCCTCCCCAAGTTCCGATTAATTTCTTGATTATCGGTTCTATTTTAAGCCATTGTTCGTTTTTTAAATCATGTCTGTTTTGTAAATTATTCATAGTTTTTAAGTTTATTTCATTGATTTAAGAATGTCAAATTTTGTGTAGACACTATCTAATCCGCACAACAAAGACATTCTTAATTTAAACCGAGTACGTCGATTACGGTATTTGTTTGCTACTATTTTAAAAACTTTAATTTTTGCATTTATGTTTTCAATTATGATTCGTTCTCTTGATTATCGGTTCTATTTTAAGCCATTGTTCGTTTTTTAAATCATGTCTGTTTTGTAAATTATTCATAGTTTTTAAGTTTATTTCATTGATTTAAGAATGTCAAATTTTGTGTAGACACTATCTAATCCGCACAACAAAGACATTCTTAATTTAAACCGAGTACGTCGATTACGGTATTTGTTTGCTACTATTTTAAAAACTTTAATTTTTGCATTTATGTTTTCAATTATGATTCGTTCTTTTGAAATACGCCGATTTTCAGATTTTTCTTCGGCAGTGAGTGTGCCTTTTCTTGGTTTTTTCTTTGGAGTTTCGCTGTTTTTGTGTAATCTCAAAATTCCCTGATAACCGCTGTCTCCTTGGACTTTTTTATCATTTGAAATCGCATATCCTATACTTTCCTCATAAAGTTTAAAGTCGTGAGTTTTTCCTTCAGCATGGGCAATACAGATAATATCTTTTGTTTGTCGATTTACAATTAGTTGCGTTTTTATGGTATGCCTTTTTTTCTTTCCTGAATACCACTGACGCTGTTTTTTTTAGGGCGTTCGACCGGACTTTCCATAACATCAACAACCACAATTTCTATCTCGTTATTTTCAAGTAATGCTTTTTTGCCGGGTAAACTGAATTTTCTGCTTTTAATCAGTGTATCTTCGACCCAAACGATTGTGTCGTGCGTTGTTGCTTCGCCAACCTCAAACTCAAATGCCAATTCTTTTTGTGTCACATACTGTCGCC
Source organism: Candidatus Improbicoccus devescovinae (assembly GCA_036245095.1). GTDB lineage: Bacteria > Bacillota > Clostridia > Oscillospirales > Acutalibacteraceae > Improbicoccus > Improbicoccus devescovinae. Next base: position 18,742 of record BSWA01000002.1, on the reverse strand, counting down.
AGTACTTCAAAGCCATAAATAATTGATCTTGAAGTGTTAATTTTGTGTGCCTGCCTCGACGTTTGTGCTTTTCAGCGTAAGCTATTTGAAGCTGAGCAATCATCGCACTATAAGTTTCTTTTTTTACACCTATTAATTGCTTAAAATCTGCATCTTGTAATCTCATAGCTTTTTCATATCTTGTCAATTTTCATCACCGATATTATTAAATCATATTTAGACATAAAAATCCAATTTATTTAATAATTTCAAGTATTGTAACAATCGTAAGAATCGCCTTTGTGAACTGCACCCCAAAATTTAGACAAAAGTCTAAGTTTAACAAAGGGGTGCACTTCATTGTGGGCGATTTTTCATTTAATGGCATAGTTTTGGGAATTTTCAATTTAATTCCTATTTTGCTTGGGTCAACAGGCACGTATGAATTTGCAAAGAACATAATTGGAGGTTAAGAATATGAAATTTAACGGAATTGATGTCTCAAAGTGGAACGTCAATATTAATTGGCAAAAGTCCAAAAACAATGGCGTGGAGTTTGCAATAATCAGGTCCGGCTGGGGAAAAGAATCACCTAACCAAAAAGATAAATTTTTCGAACAAAACTACGCAGGTGCAAAATCAGCAGGGATTTGCATAGGTTCATATCATTATTCTTATGCAGATTCCGCAAACGATGCCGTTTTGGAGGCTGAATTTTGTCTAAAAAATATCGCAAACAAGCAATTTGAATACCCAATAATTTTTGACATTGAAGATCGTACGATGTTGGCGCTCACAAATCGCCAAAAAACCAACATTTGTAAGGCTTTCTGTGAAAAAATCGAAGATTCAGGCTATTATGCAATGATTTATATGAACCTAAATTGGCTTCAAAATTATCTCAATAAAGATGAACTTTTGAATGAATTTGATTTGTGGCTCGCTCAGTGGAATACCACCAAACCTTCGATAAATTGCGGGATTTGGCAGAAGTCTGATCAAGGCAAAATCGATGGAATTAGCGGAAATGTTGATTTAAACGAAAGCTACAAAGATTATCCGCAGATTATGAAAACTAATGGTCTAAATGGATTTTAAAAAAACGAGTCAATTTCAGTAAACCAACCGAATTACCACACTTACACTGTGGTCACAGATGATACATTATGGGGCGTTGCCTTGATGAAACTTGGAAGCGGTACAAGATGGCGTAAGATTGCGGAACTTAACGGCATTATCGGCGATAAAATTTATCCCGGACAAGTTTTGAAAATTCCTAACAGCTGAGGTGATTTTGTTGGATACGACGCAAAGATTTAAAATTCAGAGAATGCGAGAAGATGGTGAAAGCTATACTAAAATTGCAGGAGTTACTGGAGTTTCAGCAAACACAATCAAGTCGTTTTGTAGACGGAATAATTTTAAAGTTTTGAAAATAAAAGATGATAAATCTCAAAATTTTTGTAAAAACTGCAGCAAAGCGCTGATTCTGGATAAAAAAACTAAACCAGAGAAATTTTGCTGTAAAACTTGTAAAAATCGTTGCTGGAACAAAAATCGAAATATCTATACAAATAAGCCCAAAAATATAGTAATTTGTAAGCATTGCGGCAAGAAATTTACAGATTATCAAAATAGCAAAAGAATTTATTGCAGTCATCAATGTTACATTAATTTTCGTTACAAAAGCCCATAAATATTATTACTTGGAGCCGTAAAACGGCTCCTTTTTCATGCTTAATTTTAAATTAAATTTTGGAGGATTTTTTAATATGAATGAACTTACAATTTTTAAAAATGAGGAATTTGGCGAAATTAGAACAATTTTAATTGAGGGTAATCCTCACCTCATTTTGTTAGCATTGATGTCGCAAAAAATTTAGATTATGCCAACCCAAGTAAAGCAGTTCACGACCACTGCAAAGGTATTTCCAAGTTGGGAATACCTTCGGTTGGAGGAATTCAAGAAACGAACGTAATCTCTGAAGGCGATGTTTATCGTCTGATAATCAAAGCAGCTGACCAGAACAAAAATTCTGAAATAAAATTAAAAGCAGAAAAATTTGAACGTTGGGTTTTCGATGAAGTCTTGCCATCCATCCGCAAACACGGAATGTATGCCACAAAAGAACTACTAAATAATCCTGATTTGCTCATCGAAATGGCACAGGCTTTAAAAATTGAGCGTGCTGAAAAAGAATATCTGCAAATTCAGTCTAAAAAAGATAAGCCGAAAGTAATTTTTGCAGATGCTGTCTCAGTTTCCGATGGCACAATTTTAATTGGCGAACTCGCAAAAATTCTGAAAGGTAACGGTATCGAAATCGGACAAAATCGTTTATTCGAAAAGCTTCGTCAAGACGGATATCTCATAAAACGTAACGGTACTGATTACAATATGCCGACACAAAAATCGATGGAACTGGAACTTTTCAAAATAAAAGAAACCGCAATTACTCATTCTGACGGGCACATCACTGTAAATAAAACCACTAAAGTTACAGGTAAAGGTCAGCAATATTTTGTAAATTACTTTCTTGGCGTGGTGCGGCTAAATGACAGATAAACAATTTGAACGCGAAAAAAATTATCAAATTTCAATTTTACTTATAAAATCTATGCTTAAAAACAGCGTTATTTCCAAAAAAGATTTTGATGTAGTTAATGACAAATTAATCAAAAAATACAAACCAATTTTTGGTGAGCTAAATCACCTGAAAAACCGCATTAAACCTTGACTAATAGCCTTAATATATGGATATATATGAATGGAGGATTAAAAAATTATGAAGAAAAATATTACAAAAATTGAGCCAAAAAACTGTCACTTTTTGAATAAAAAATGTGTTGTGGCTTACGCCAGAGTTTCTGACGGCAAAGAGGCGATGCTCCATTCATTGTCAGCGCAAGTCAGTTATTACAGCGATTATATCCAAAATCATAAAAATTGGGAATATACAGGAGTTTACATTGATAAAGCCTATACCGGCACAAAAGGCGAGAGGCCTGAATTTCAAAAGCTTATTCAAGACTGTCGTAAAGGCAAAATCGATATGATTATTTGTAAGTCAATCACTAGATTTGCGAGAAACACGGTGGATATGCTCTTAATTACCAGAGAACTCAAAAATTTGAGTGTTGACGTCTATTTTGAACAGGAAAAAATTCACAGTCTGAGTGAAGATGGCGAGCTGATGCTTACAATTCTTGCGAGCTATGCACAAGAAGAATCAAGAGTTGTTTCTGAAAATTGCAAATGGAAACTGAGAAAGAAATTCAAATCAGGGATACCGAACAATTTTAAAATTTATGGATATGAATTAAAAAACGGCAGACTAGAAATAACTACTAAAGAAGCCAAAATCATAAAAATAATTTTTAAAAATTACCTTGAAGGATTAGGCAAAAACGCCATTATGAAGAAGCTTAATAAACTTAAAATAAAGCCGAAAATCAGTGATTTTTGGAACGAAAGCACAATTGATAAAATTTTAAGAAATGAAAAATATGTCGGCGATATGCTTTTTCAGAAAACATACGTCAATAATCATCTTGAGAAGAAAAAGATTAAAAATAGCGGTGAATTGCCAATGTATCTGGTCAAAAACAGTCATGAAGCAATAATTGACAGAGAAATTTTTGATAAAGTTCAAAATGAAATTAGAAGAAGAGCTGAAATTTACAAGCCTAAAAACAAACTAAAATCAGAATCAAAATACCTGTTCACAAGCAAGATAAAATGCGAAATCTGCGGTAAAAATTATAGAAGGAAAATTAATGGCGTCGGAACAAAATATGAAAAAGCAGTTTGGATTTGTTCATCGTTTAACCTAAAAGGCAAATTTGAATGCAGTTCAAAACAAGTTCCTGAGGAAATTTTGAAATCAAAAATAGCAGAAATACTTAATTTATCGGAATTTAACGAAGAAAAATTTAAGGAAAAATTCAAAGAAATAAATCTGATTGAGATTTCCAAAGCTGGAAGTCTCAATTTTATTTTTCAGAACGGGACAATTATGCGAAAAGTGTGGAGTTACAAGTCTCGAAGTGAATCTTGGACGCCAGAAATGAAAGAAAAAGCAAGACAAAAATCTTTAGAAAGGAGCAATCAAAATGCCTGCAACAACGGCAGTTAGAGCAATTTATGAAAAAAGCAATTTTATACTGCCGCGTGGCAACAAGTAACAATGCCAATAAAGCATTAGATCTTCAAGAACAAAACACAAGGGATTACGCAGCACTGTGCGGTTTTGAAGTTGTTAATGTGATCAAAGAAATTGGTAAAAAACAAGATGGATTTGAAAAAATTTATGAATTAATTAAACATTATAAAATAGACGCGATAATAGCCGAAAATCTAAGCCGTTACAGCCGTTCAACTTCAAAAATTATAAATTTTGTTGAAACATTGACGGCAGAAAACATAAAAACATTGATGGTGGCGGACGGAGATTTGCAAAATATTATACCGCTCTTAAAATCAATGAAATAGTTATATTTTTGTGGACGATGAACATGAAATATCATAATCATATGACCGTTGGATTTTGAAAAATTTTAGTATGTCCTTTTTCGTTTTTTGATCGGCTTTTTCATATGAAATTAGTGTATTCTCTAGTGCACGCTCTATGCTTAACATAAGTGATCGCATTTCTTTATCGCTAATACGAGAAAGCCTATTCCATTCGATTTCTCCATAAGGCGATAGTGCCTTAATATCAGAATAATCTCCAACAACCGATGAAGGTCCTCGTCCAGCGTGTAAATTTTCTAATTCCGTATTATTTCTAACACCATTTACAGCAAGAAGTTTTGCTAAATCTTTTAATTCTTGTAATCTTTCTTCACTGATATCACTCATGAGACTTTGCCCCTCCGTGTTTTATTACTTAAATTATGCTCTATTTTCACAATTTTTTTTACGGTTGCCGTGAGATGGATTTTTTCGCAAAAATGGCATATTTACTGCATTTGTTAGCCTGGTGCACAATGAAACTTTTCCTCCGAGGTGTGTGCACAAATGCGCTTTTGGGTTTAAAAATTTAAAAAATCAGACTTTAAAATTTTCTCCTAAACGTTAAAACCCGCAGTATTACTGCGATTCTGGCTTGTATCAAAATTATGGTTTGATGATGGTACGCCTGGAGGGATTCGAACCCCCGACCTTTTGGTTCGTAGCCAAATACTCTAATCCAGCTGAGCTACAGGCGCAAAAAAGTGTAGTATAAGTTTAAATTTTAAAAAAATATTGTCAATAAAAAAATAGACTTTTTCCAAACTAAACAATCAGATCAAAATTACAAATACCGGAGATCAAATTACACCGGAGACCAAAACGTTTTCTACGGTTTTTGTATTTATCGGCTAAAACTTTAAAACGTTTAATAAAACTAATAATATTTTTAATTTTTATTCTTTGAATTGCAATTTGGTGTAATTTAATCTCCGGTATTTGTAATTGTTTAGTTTGGAAAGAAGTCTATTTATTTAAATTTTAAATTTCAAGAAAACAAGTTCAGTAAAATTTCTTCAATAGCTTTATTAATTTCACATGTATTGCAATGATAATTATTTATAAAAATACAAATAACATATTTTTTATCGTTGGAATTAATATAACCAGCATAACACATTACACCGCTAATCCAGCCAGATTTAAGCAATGCTTTGCCCTCTAAACACGTACCATGAAGTAACTTATTATTAGTGCCCGTTACTCCTGATGCTGGAAAAGAATTAATGAACGCTTCGGATGCCAAAGATTTTGTTGCCATGTATACTAAAATGTCACTAATAAATGTAGCAGTAATTCTGTTCATCGGGGTCAATCCGCTTCCATCATAAAGAATCAAATCACTATCGATACCTTTGTTTGCCCAATATTTCTTCAAAACGATAATACCTTTATCAAATGAATTTAACGGTTCATCTGTTTTTTCGTGTTTGGTTCCTATTGTTTTTAAAAGTGTGTCTGCAAAAAGATTATGACTTAAATAGTTAGTGATTTTTACAATTTCGCTCATAGGTGGCGAATATGTTGTTGTAATATTTTGTCTTTTTTGCGTTAACGATTTACCTGATTGTGATATAAGCCTAAAACAAGTTGGATGACCTTCAATTTGAATGCCTAAATTCTTGATTGTCTCTGTAAGCAAATTCGCTAAATACAATGCAGGGTCCGGAATATCACCATATATCATACAAGATGAATTTGGAGCTACACTTCCGTTTAAAAAGCGTTCATTAGAAAAAGGAACACCGAAAATTGTTGCTCCTGATGGCTTGTGTGAAACAGTAAGCTCATTTAGAAAGTTGAGGTTCATTTCAGGGTGTGCTGTTGCAATTCTTGGTTTGCTTCCTAGGACACCAGATTTTAGAAAAAGCTTATATCTGTTATCAAATACATTGAGTCCGTAACTCCCAGCCGCATAATGCAGACCTAAATCTTCAGCTTGCCATCTCGCATGTATGCCTTGGTTATCAAAAATACTTTCGTCGGAAATAATTTGACCTGTTATTTTCTTGATACTTAATTTCCGAATTGCTTCAGCCCAATCGACTAAAAACTTTGTTCGAGGCTCAAAATATTCTGAGCCAAGCGTTGGATCACCACTGCCTTTTATATAAATATTTCCGTGCAAAATACCATTTTTGATTTCCCCATCATATTGTAAATGCGTTTTATAGCGATAATCGGCCCCGAAAATTTCTAAAGCTGTTGCTGTCGTGACAATTTTTAAAACAGAGGCAGGAACCATGTTGTTTTTGATGTTGTAATCATAAACAATTTCCCCGGAATCAATGTCTTTCACTATAAACGCAAAATCCGTGTTTTTCATTGAAGCAGTTTGCATAAAATTTTTAACACATCGCGGTGTTTCCGCCAAAACTATAATGTTTATAAAAAATAGGAATACCGATAAAATGGATAGGAATCTTTTCATTGATAGTTATAACTCCTTTGTTCTATACTCTATATTTTTTTGCATGTTTGTATATAGCATATTATTATTAATAAAGCAAATACTCAACATGAGCGAAGACTTCGGGCTAAAGACACACAAGGCCATAATATATCCCTGAGTAAACTTACGCGCTAAATTCCTAATTGGGCTCTCGGTTTTGGCTATTTGTTTGAATCGAGATCAAAATAATATCCGCTAATTTGTCGGTTTTATCGGTATAAAAGTTATGGTTTTTGGTTTGTTACCCTTTTTAATATGTTCTTTCAATGAGTCGCATAAATCGTAACTCTTATTTGAAAAAGAAATGGGATCTTCAGATATTTTTTCCCCATCTATTTTTATTTCTACCTTGGGCTTACCTTCATTGTTGTGGGATACTTGTATAAACTTTAGAATATCTGAGTCCTGCATGTTATAATAATATAGCCCATGATATACTTGATCTTTCTTTGTAGATGGGATCTTGTAGATAAGTTTAAGGGGTAAATATTCGCGCAGGGTTAGTAATCTTGTGGCTCTGTTTTCTTTATTCTCTTGTTGCAGTATGCGGTATTTTTCAGCGCATTGGTTGGGGATATACGTTGCAAGCTTGGAATACGTTGTTCCTTTTTGGGATTGTTCTAGAACGTCGAATATGAAATGGGAATTATTGAATTTTTTTTTGTTATTTAAAAATTTATGCTCCTGAATTTTCTTGTAGATGTCGCTAATGGTATCTAACGGCAGATTAACGACAAATTCATCAGAGTTTCCTAACAGATCATATACTGTAAAAGAACGATTCATGACAAGCGTAATATTAACTTTTGCATTATTAGTTGTGTTCATTACGTCGTTTGGGTTTTCTATTTTTTGCTTGTCACTACCAACATAATAACTAGACCAACCACCCCAGTTTCCCTGTAAGTTACTCCATTTGCTTTTTGCTTCAGCATTCTCATCAGTTGGATCCGTATTCCATTTAATTTTCTCTATTTCTCCATCGGGTAATTTAACATGTATTATTCGAGACACTGCTGTGTGTTTCGGTGCTGGTATCGTTGTTCCTCTCCTTTGTACCTCTTTCGCATTACCTTGTTTTTGGTTTATAATCGCTTTTTCATCTTGGTGGTCCTGGGCTTTTGCAGGAGCAGGTAGTGTAGAACTTCTTTCTTTTTGTTTATCCGCCGGTTGTTTTTCAGGCGCATTAACTTCCTTGTGTTTTATTTCTGGAATTTGCATATCTCCTTGTTTAAGCTGGTTTTCTTCTGTCGCTTTACCTTGTTTTTGGTTTATAATCTCTTTTTCATCTTGGGGATCCTTTGCTTTTGCATTAGCAGGTAGTATAGAACTTCTTCCTTTTTGTGTATCCTCCGTTTGTTTTTCCGGCGCATTAACTTCCGTGGGTTTTATATCTGGAATATGCATCTGTACATGAAGTTCTTTGTTATGGATATACTGTTTTAAATTCTTATTAAAATTAGAATCTCGGGTTATCGTTTCGAATGTTTCGTTCCCGTCTTTGTCTGTTGTTTTCGCCTTAATTTCCAGCCCTTGCGGGTTTTTCCCGATTCGGGCTATGACACTCGTTGGCGTAATTTCCATTATTTTATTGTATAAGGCGAGGTTTTTTGTTCTCTTTAAGGATATCGGATCCGGTGATTTTTCGTCTTTTTTAAGTGTTATCTCAGGGAAAGTTAAATATAACTTAAAATCACTATGCTTTTGTTTTATACTCTCTTTTCCCTTTGGAGCATGATAAAACAAATTAAGTGCCTTTTTTCCAAGCTTGGATTTCGGTTTGTTATTTCGTTTGTTTATGCGCGCTTTTAATTTATTAATGGGCGTGTCAGTTGCGAATTGTAGTATATACCATGCTATTTCTGCTGCGATGAATTGATTGGCCGCTGTTGAATTGGTCCATAACTTTATAATTTTTTCAGATTCATCGTCAAGTTTTTGGCCGCCAAACAAATGATGTGCTAGCCCTATAAGCTGCCTTAAAGGCTTGTATGCTATCTTATTTTTGGAGTCTTTAATGGTCTTCTTCCCGGCAAGTCGGAGTTTGGGCCAGGTGTTTGCTGCTTCAAATTCTTTTATGATTTCCACACCGTCGTCGGTTAGTTTTGTAGCTATTTTCAGGGTAAGCGTATTGGCCGGTTTTCCTTTTGTGTCTATAAACTTTGTAAGTTTTGTTTTTAAATTATTAAAAAAACCATTCATGATTAAGCCTCCTTATACTTGTGTGAATTTGTAATTTTATAAATCTGAGATTGCCTATTGGTTTTCCCGCAATGGGGTTAATTTATCATCGCTTGATCTCCGACTTAAGGCATACTATAAAAATCGTGTCCGATGTTATTTCCTTGCCTTTACATAATTTCTTTATTTTGACGTTATTTTTATGCATCGTCTCAGGATGCTGTTCATCATCTTCTTTTCCAATACCAACGCAATAGTCCGAGCTTTTTGTCTTTTTTAAGTTGTGTTTTGAAATTATTGCGTTTATTAAGAGGTCTAGGGATGTGTCGTGCGGAGCTGTTACTTGGGTTGCTATAGCTGTGGGCGGTTGTTTTCCCTGGGGATATAAATGAACATTGAAGCAAGGGCTAATAGTTAATGCAGCATTATCGGTCGCCATATCATTCAACTTTTTATCGAAACCTGAAGTATTTAACAATTGCCCTTCCTCTGTTGCTACGGCTCCTTTCTTGGAAGCAGGATTTATAGGCATTATAGATAACTTCATGGATTTTGATTCTGGGTAAGCAGAAGATAGCTCTTTTCTTAATTCGGCTATATATTCTGTGGTTAAAATTAATTCTTTTGAGTGTTTGCTTTTGTGGATCCCACTATCATAGGTAACTGTGACCATGTCATTCACTTGCACTTTAAAAGAGCGTTTTTTTAGGTTTGCGAGAACCATCGAGTATAAATTTTTGTTTAGTTCGGTGTATGTGTAATTTTTTGTATCAACTTCAGGAGCGAATGTGATATTATTTGTATTTTGAAAATCACACAGAGAGTCATTTATTTTCTTTTTGGCTTGAGCCTCGGTTTCCAATTCATATAAATACAAAATCGGAACGGTATAAACTTTATTGGAGGGGACAAACTTAACAACAAAAGTAAAATAAACATTTAATCTAACTGTCTCGCTGGTGCTCGGGCAATTTTTTACGACCTTAATAACTTTGTTGCTCATAAATTTCTCATTTGGGGTTGAACACAATGAATAGCGTGTTATATACTGTTCAGCGTAACCTTGATCGAGGTCGTTGGTGAATTCCAAATTCTGTAAATATTCTGAAAATTCTCTATTACACGTTGCATTTTCATCTAATTTATCATAATAAAAGAGGTTGTCTTCAACTTCTCCATTTATGAATTTTAGTTGAATTGTGATTTTAGGCGTAATCTCATGAATATCAATCTTAGCGTGGGCACCATTGAGCGAGATTAGGTTTTTAAGAGCATCAACAATCTTGTCATGTTTATAATTAAGGTTTTTATTGTCTATTTTATATTCCGTGTTTGAGGTCTGGCTGTGTTTCGTAAGTTCCGTTATTTGAGTAAACACAGATTCATAATCTCCACTGCCAGTTCCTCGAGCCCAGTAGTTAAATACTTTTTTCTCTCCATTGGCAAGCTGCACCGTAAATACCGTTAGTGTAGCTAACGTATAGACTAGATTGGTAACGGGAGCAGGCGTATGACGTTTGAAGTAATCTACTATATCTTTATGTGTTACTAATTTATCAGGCTTATTTGATTCGAACAGTTTAGGTTCAAGATTAGAATCTATTTTCTTAATATTTTTCTGATCATCGGATATAATTTTAGGAATATTATAAACTATCCAGGGGTCTGTGTCGAAGCTCCAGTTTTCTTTGATTCCCGATTGGTTAGTTATAGTTATTACTAATTTTCTATATACCTCTGTTATATTTAATATCTTGTGCTTATTATCTTTTGCGATGTAGCCCTCTACGCCAGATTTAATATTATCGTACTCGACCCGGATAACATGGTCGGCCTGTTTTATTTCGTATTCGAATTTGGTATCGGCTTCGGCTCTTATTTCTTTTATTTTGGCAATTAGGCTACTAAGCTGCGTCTCATTCAGATTTTTATTTCCAGTCCAGTATATCATTGAATCGAAAGATTTGGTTGGGTTTTTCAGGTTGCACGTAAGCTTTATAATCGTTGGCAATAAATAATTAGCAGTAATCGCATTTTTTTTTGTTGGGGATTTTTCTGACGAGGATGTGCATAAATTTTTGACGGAACGGGAGAATGTCTCATAGGGCATCAGTAAGCTATCTTGAATTTGTGTGTGTGAGTAACTCAATATGAGAATCTGCAGCTCAGGCGCGGGATCTTTAAAGAAACTAGATAAGTTATTACTCTCTTTAGTTATTATTTCGGGAACCAAAAGCGGATCATCAGGAATACTATCATATTTAATTTTTCCTTCCTTACCTGAATCTCTTGAGGTTATTTTTACTGTCACATTGCAGGAAGCTGCAGGTGGCTTATTCGGCGGCGTAACAGATTTATTAGGCGGTGGATTTGCCTCAGGCGGCTTATCCGTATCTTTCGGCGGTTCATCATGCTCGTCGTCTTGCTCGTCATCATGCTCGTCTGAAATAGGTGTAGAAGTTTCCATGGCAGGATTACCTACAGGTTTAGGCGGATCGGCCGATGGAGGGTCATCGCCTTGATTACCCCCTTCATCGGTAGGATTACCTGTAGGTTTCGGCGGCTCTGACGGTGGCGATTGAGCACCTGGATTACCCCCTTCAGCGGTAGGATTAACTATAGGTTTAGGCGGATCGGTCGTTGCAGGTTGAGCTCCTTGATTATGCCCTTCACCTGGTTTTTTATCTTCTGATGCACTTTGAGTAATTTCGGGGATACTTAACGTGACCTTTATATGAGGAATATCTCTTATACTATCAGTTAGTTTCTTTAATTCAGCCTCGGTTTTTAACTCGCTCCAGTTATATTCTCCTATTATTTGATCTGGTGTCGAGTTTTTTCTTTTAATTTTAACGCAGGTATCATCGGTAAGTACAATTCCATGCTTTTTCTTCCCGTTAATTATAAGTTCAATATTTTCAACAAAAGTTTTTTCGGGATTGTATTTATAAGTGGCTCTTAACTTTTCGTTGTCATTTCCATTTTTCTTATAAATATAAATAAACTGATCTTTATCTTTATCCTCCATTGATTTATAAACAGAAACTGCCTTTCTCACCTGTCTAACGCTAGGTAATATTCTTCGAAGATTCTCAGTAATAGCGACTATTCTGGTCGATGAGCCCTCAACGATTTTAATTATATACCACACAATTTCGCTAGCAATATTTTTCCTAAATTTATCATTTATTTCAATATTATTTTTTCTATCTTTCAATGTTGTTTCATATTCTTTATAATTTTTATTATTTTCGTCTGCATCTATCAAGATAGCGATCTCAAACAGCGTCTTAATTGTTTCGATTTGTGATGCGGTTAATTTATTTGGTTTAGCGGTTTTATCGACCCATTTCATCAGTCTATCTAAGTTATCAGCATGTTTATAAAATGGCATTATTTTATGAAATTTATTTATATTTTTTTTTTGTATATCCTGTTGTATAGTTTCTTTTGTTATATCATACTGAGATGTTTCATCGCTTCCCGATTTGCTTTTATCTTTTGTTTTCTTCCACGATTCAATTTGAAGGCCTAATTTTTTTTTAATTTCCTTTTTAATTGATACCATAAATTTTCACCCCCTAGCATAATAATTCGCAAAAGATTCACCACCCCCGATTAATTTATAAAAGTTCTCGGTACCTGTAGCATGTTTATAGAGATATTCTACAAAATTTAAAGTTTAATTTCAATAGTTTTGTATAAATATTCAGAAATAAGCTTGAAATTTCTTTGAATTTTTGTGCCATCCTTGTTTTTATTAAAAAATATATTTGACACATAATAGACTTCTTTCCAAACTTAAAAAATAAGTTAGAATATGAAATATGGAACAAAAAATTTAGAAGACTCACAGGAGTCAAAAAAGAAACCTTTAAAAAATGATAGAAAACGTAGAAGTCGCTCACCAGATAAAAAAGCTAGAGGCTGCCGAAAAAATAAGCTGTCTGTGGAAGAAATGGTTTTGATGACTCTAGAATATCTAAGAGAGTACAGAACCTATTTTCATCTCAGCGTAAACTACGGAATATCAGGATCTTATGCATACAAAATTATTAAGTGAGTGAAGGACACATTTGTAAAGAACGGAACTTTCGCACTTCCTGGTCAAAAAGCGCTTCAAAAAAGTGACCTAAAATATAAAGTAATTTTAATTGATGCTTCTGAAACTACAACCGAACGGCCAAAAAAACAGAAAAAAGAATGGGCAAAAAATAGAAAATCGAAAAAACAAACAGAAAGAATATTATTCTGGCAAGAAAAAACGCCATACATTAAAGACTCAATTAGTTGTGAACAAAAAAGACAGAACGATTATTTGCACTGATTTTGCAAATGGCAGAAAGTATGATTTCAGACTTTTTAAAGAATCTAAACTCAAGATAAACAGCAAAATAAAATTACTGATTGATACCGAATTTCAAGGAATTCACAAATTCCATAAAAATTCAGAAATTCCAAAAAAGAAAACTAAAAGACATCCGCTTACAAAACAAAAAAAGAGAAAAATCGTAAAATCGCAAGCCAAAGAGTTTCAATCGAGCATGCTATTAGATTTATCAAACGTTTTAAAATTTTATCTGAACGATACCGAAATCGTAGGAAACGTTTTGGTATCAGGTGTAATTTGATCTCCGGTATCTGTAATTTTGATCTGATTGTTTAGTTTGGAAAGAAGTCTATTTAATCAAAATCTCCTACAGAATTTCCTGAAAATATGAAGGTTGTAGAGATCACATAGCCTCCCACTCAATATATTCGAAAGAAGTTTAAGTTATAAACCTCTTTCAAATTAAATATTTATTGCAATTTAAAATTATATGTGATATAATTATATTTATGAGATTTTTAGTTCTGATATCGGGATTTAGTTTCACAAAAGAAATATGTGTAATCCGCATAAAATTTAATTCAAACTATTTAAGATTCCTGCATATATTGCATAAGCAAATTCGAGTTGATTGTTTTTAAGTTTTTCTGAATCCTCAAAATTAGTAATATAAGCAAGTTCAATAAGTGCTGCGGGCATAGTAGTTTTCCGTAACACGTATAATGTAGGATTAATTTTTATTCCATTATCTTTAGTTCCGATGTCTTTGACTATTGAATCTAGGATAGATTGTGCTAAATTTGCAGCAGGAGAAAATTCAGAATAAATATAAACTTCACTTCCGTTAATTTCAGGATTAGTACTAGCGTTTGCATGAATACTTAGAAAATAGTTAGCGCCCCAATCTGCTGCCATTTCGACTCTTTGGCTAAGACTTTCGGTTACAGTTGTGCCCAAAATTGTTTCTGGAGTTTCTCGGGATACTTTTACTTCAAACATTGGATTTGCCGTTAACAAATCAGCCAGATGCATACCTACAGCATAAGTTATATCTTGTTCTCTTAGGCCATTTCCCTCGGCTCCGGCATTTACGGTATGCGGATTGTGACCTTGATCAATGAAAATTTTGATTGCCAAAACTTATTCACCTCAAAATATTATTTTTATTATTATATTGAATATGGTATTTTTAATATCTGCCCGGGATAAATAACATCAGTTGTGAGATTATTTAATTGTTTTATTTTAACATAATTTGAACCAGTTTTTAAAAAAACTTGTGCTATACTCCAAAGATTATCCCCGGATTTAACAGTATAATTAAAATATGTTGGCTTAGTTTCTGAACCCGAACTTGAGAAACCATTCAAGCCACTTTCTTTTATTATTGATGGATAATTTTTATATGCAATATCAAGATCGACATTACTGTTTATACCGTCTATTTTACCGGATTCAGAATGTTGCCAGATGCCGCATGGTGCTAAAGGCGTATTACCGCTCCATTGCGCCAGCCAGATATCGTATTTTTGGGCCAATAGAGCACCCTGAAGGCGATTCACATACCAGTCATAATTACAGTATATCATAGCATAATAGCCATGGTTTTCGATTTCAGAGCAAAAAGCCCTACAAATTTCGGTACGTAATTCTGTTGAAAGTGCATACATTTCTGGGTCTTCTATGTCGAAGCACACAGGATATTCAAGTTGCATTCCTGAAATATTATCTAAACAAAACAAAGCTTCCTGACGAGCATCGGAAACAGAATCCGCATAGCTATAATGATATACACCTACCGGAATGTCCAGAGATTTAGCGTTTTTATAATTATCTTTAAATTTTTTATCGACCTGAGTAGGCGAACTTTTCCCCCAACCATCTCTTATAATAACGAATTCAATGCCAGCATTTTTAACTTTAGTCCAATTTATATCTCCTTGCCATTTAGAGACATCGATACCATTGTACATAATACACATTCCTCCTATTACATTTTATTTAAATTAATCAAAATATGTTCATGTATTTTAAACTTATTTTTTATAATTCACGATAACACGCAAAAAATCACAATAGACCTATTACGAAATTTAAGTAATCAGTTAAAAATTGTATATATCTGCTATTGAATTAAATCTTAAGCCAAAACGTTTTCTATGATTGCAGTATTGTTTAGATAAAATTTTAGAACGTTTGATAAATCCAATAGCATGCTCGTTTGAAACTTTTTCTGCATGTATATAAGTAGTTTCGAGCGTCGAATTACCTATGAAATTTACAAAAATAATTCAGTTTTAGGACAGGTCTAATAAAATCGAAATTTAGATTTAATTTGTAACCAGAGTGTTGTTAAAAACTTTTGGATATGCTATAATAATGTTGTAACTAAACTTTATTAAATAACCAAAATATCAGCACAAAAGGATGTGATAAATTTGGCTAAATATATGAATAAATTTAAAACCCATTTAGAAAAAATTATTAAAAACTATCAAAAGGATGACGAAAACAAATATACAGAAACTATACAAAATCTGAATAAAATTAACTCTAAAAATGACTGGAAAGGTGTAAAATCTGAGATACGTAGGGAATCAAAAAAACATACGAAATCCAAAATAAGACGAAGAAGAGTGTTAAGACTCGTTAAATTAGCTGAGACGTGTTGGCAAACCCCAACAACTTATGAAAAAACTGATCTTACTCGTGTTGAACAAGCTCATAAGAATTTATGTGAAAATGCAGGTGATAAACAAAATCGGGAAGCAATTATTTATGACATTTTATGGTGGTTTACTAGTCTTACTGATCCTGATATTACACATAATTTAAGGTCTTCCAGAAAAAAACGTGAAACTGTGAAGGCTGGCAAAAACAAAGTGATTCTTCAGCTACTGAAGATGCTGACTGCCTATGAAAAATTAGAAAAAGATTCGTCAAACACTAGCGCAGGCAACTCAGAAAGTAAAACCAAAAATAAAATTTCAGATGTGATTTATGTTTACGTGAAATTAGTAGAACAAAACAAGCAGAAGCATTATAAATGGGACAGAACACGCGATGATGACTCGATGCCAAATAATAAAATGAAATCATGCAGCAGCAACTGGTGTTCCCCACCACTTGGTGAAGGCTCTCAAATGTACGTATCCCTATGTCAATATACCCAAAGGAGAACGGGAGGATCTGGATTCGGCGCCCGAATTAGCGCTGAATCTTTGCTGCATATCAAACGCTTCTGTGATTTATCTAATTATATAAACAATACAAAACAAGAGAAAGCAATCGGTATATTAGTTGAGAAAATAGTGAAAATATCTGACGCAGCTTATGTAAAGGGTGAATTCAAATTAATGATTAAGGATCCAGACCATAAGGTTCTCGTCGATACGATTTGGCAGGAATGCCTGGAAGATCTGAAAAAAATCCCAAAGGCTAATGATGACATCCTAAGGGATTTAATGAAATACTGTGAATTAGGACAGACCGACCCAAGGCCTTACGAGATGGTGTTAGATGACAAGAATATTCCTGAAAAGAAATTAAAGATACTTTTAAAGGAATTTAACAAGATTGCACGAACACACCCTCAAACACCAAAAGTGTTAAAAATTGAGAAAAAGAAGACGGGAACGTGAAAAAATTTATGTAAATGGTTTTCACGGAAGCAAAATTAATATTCAAAAAATAGACTTCTTTCCAAACTAAACAACCAGATCAAAATTACAAATACCTGCAATTAAATTAAATCTTAAGCCAAAACGTTTCCTACGATTTCGGTATCGTTCAGATAAAATTTTAAAACGTTTGATAAATCCAATAGCATACTCGTTTGAAACTCTTTGACTTGAAATTTCACGATTTTTCTCTTTTTTTTGTTTTGCAAGCGGATGTCTTTTAGTTTTCTTTTTTGGAATTTCTGAATTTTTATGGAATTTGTGAAGCCCTTGAAAACCTGTATCTGCCAATATTTTTATCTTGCTATTTATGCCAAGTTTAGATTCTTTAAAAAGTCTGAAATCGTATTTTTTACCATTAGCGAATTTGTGCAAATTACTTGACCTGTTTTTTATCTGCAACTACTTGAAATTTTAAAGTATGCCGTTTTTTCTTGACAGAATAATATTTTTTCTGTTTGTTTTAATGTCTAAATCATCCCCCGTTTTGCCCTTTTCAACGTCCTAGTATATGAGAGGAGTTTTTGCGGCCTCTCGCGAGTTTTGACAAGCGAGAGGGCAGGGGTTCGCGCCCCTTCATGTCCACCATCATCAAACCATAATTTTGATACAAGCCAGAATCGCAGTATCGCAGTATTGCCGCGGTTTTGGGTATTTAGGAGAAAATTTTAAAGTCTGATTTTTTAAATTTTTGACCCCAAAAACGTATTTGTGCACACACCTCGGAGTAAAAGTTTCATAGTGCACCAGTCTAACAAATGCAGTAAATACGCCAATTTGTTTTAAACTTTAATTTTAATCCTATTTTTGAGAGTGCTGATTAAAGTCCTGTCGCCCGGAACTGTAATCTTTTCAATCGTTGTAAAAATAGTTCTTGATTAAATTTAGTCACCAAATTACCATTTCCCTTGACTTTTTCAACAGATTTCTTTCCAAACTTAAAAAATAAGTTAGAATATAAAATATGGAACAAAAAAAATTTAGAAGACTCATAGGAGTCAAAAAAGAAATCTTTAAAAAAATGATAGAAATCGTAGAAGTCGCTCACCAGATATAAAAAGCTAAAGGAGGCCGAAAAAATAAGCTGTCTGTGGAAGAAATGGTTTTGATGACTCTAGATAGTATCTACACAAAATTTGACATTCTTAAATCAATGAAATAAACTTAAAAACTATGAATAATTTACAAAACAGACATGATTTAAAAAACGAACAATGGCTTAAAATAGAACCGATAATCAGCCGATCAAAACTATTATCACAGAAGGTACCAAAGCTGATTGCAAAATGGCTATCCCTCTCATTAAAGGGATAAAAGCTGAGAATTTACTTGCCGACAGAGGCTATGATAGCAATGAAATTGTTGAGTTTGCAAAAAAAAATGTGGTATGAATGTAATTATCCCACCAAAAAAGAATCGGAAGATTCAACGAGAATATGATAAATACTTGTACAAGTTACGCCATTTGGTTGAAAACGCTTTTTTAAAACTAAAACGACTTCGTGGCGTAGCCTCGCGCTATGCAAAAACGACTTCTTCTTTTCGAGGTGCGGTCACGATTGCTTCAATTTTACAGTGGTTGAGGATTCTTGTGTAGACACTATCTA